>NZ_BNEL01000001.1:5457500-5757500 GCF_018327685.1 Streptomyces sp. TS71-3
GCCAATCAAACTCCGTGATAGCTGGTTCTCCCCGAAATGCATTTAGGTGCAGCGTCGTGTGTTTCTTGCCGGAGGTAGAGCACTGGATAGGCGATGGGCCTTACCGGGTTACTGACCTTAGCCAAACTCCGAATGCCGGTAAGTGAGAGCGCGGCAGTGAGACTGTGGGGGATAAGCTCCATGGTCGAGAGGGAAACAGCCCAGAGCATCGACTAAGGCCCCTAAGCGTGTGCTAAGTGGGAAAGGATGTGGAGTCGCAGAGACAACCAGGAGGTTGGCTTAGAAGCAGCCATCCTTGAAAGAGTGCGTAATAGCTCACTGGTCTAGTGATTCCGCGCCGATAATGTAGCGGGGCTCAAGCATACCGCCGAAGTCGTGTCATTGCAGCATGAGCCTTAACGGGTGTTGTGATGGGTAGGGGAGCGTCGTGTGCCGGGTGAAGCAGCGCCGGAAGGTAGTTGTGGATGGTTCACGAGTGAGAATGCAGGCATGAGTAGCGATTCACACGTGGGAAACGTGTGCGCCGATTGACTAAGGGTTCCTGGGTCAAGCTGATCTGCCCAGGGTAAGTCGGGACCTAAGGCGAGGCCGACAGGCGTAGTCGATGGATAACCGGTTGATATTCCGGTACCCGCTATGAAGCGTCAAACATCGAGCATCGTGATGCTAAGGCCGTGAAGCCGTTCCCTGTCGGTTTACCGTCGGGGAAAGTGGTGGAGCCGCCGGTCCAAGCGGTTAGTAGGTGAGTGATGGGGTGACGCAGGAAGGTAGTCCATCCCGGGCGGTGGTTGTCCCGGGGTAAGGGTGTAGCCCGGTGTGTAGGTAAATCCGCACACTTTGTGGGTGAGGCCTGATGCCGAGCCGATTGTGGTGAAGTGGATGATCCTATGCTGTCGAGAAAAGCCTCTAGCGAGTTTTGTGGCGGCCCGTACCCTAAACCGACTCAGGTGGTCTGGTAGAGAATACTGAGGCGTTCGGGTGAACTATGGTTAAGGAACTCGGCAAAATGCCCCCGTAACTTCGGGAGAAGGGGGGCCGTTCCTGGTGATGGGATTTACTCCTTGAGCTGGGGGTGGCCGCAGAGACCAGCGAGAAGCGACTGTTTACTAAAAACACAGGTCCGTGCGAAGCCGTAAGGCGATGTATACGGACTGACGCCTGCCCGGTGCTGGAACGTTAAGGGGACCGGTTAGCTCACTTTCGGGTGGGCGAGGCTGAGAACTTAAGCGCCAGTAAACGGCGGTGGTAACTATAACCATCCTAAGGTAGCGAAATTCCTTGTCGGGTAAGTTCCGACCTGCACGAATGGCGTAACGACTTCTTGACTGTCTCAACCATAGGCCCGGTGAAATTGCAGTACGAGTAAAGATGCTCGTTTCGCGCAGCAGGACGGAAAGACCCCGGGACCTTTACTATAGTTTGATATTGGTGTTCGGTTCGGCTTGTGTAGGATAGGTGGGAGACTGTGATGCGGGCACGCCAGTGTTCGTGGAGTCGTTGTTGAAATACCACTCTGGTCGTGCTGGATGTCTAACCTGGGTCCGTGATCCGGATCAGGGACAGTGTCTGATGGGTAGTTTAACTGGGGCGGTTGCCTCCTAAAGGGTAACGGAGGCGCCCAAAGGTTCCCTCAGCCTGGTTGGTAATCAGGTGTTGAGTGTAAGTGCACAAGGGAGCTTGACTGTGAGACTGACGGGTCGAGCAGGGACGAAAGTCGGGACTAGTGATCCGGCGGTGGCTTGTGGAAGCGCCGTCGCTCAACGGATAAAAGGTACCCCGGGGATAACAGGCTGATCTTCCCCAAGAGTCCATATCGACGGGATGGTTTGGCACCTCGATGTCGGCTCGTCGCATCCTGGGGCTGGAGTCGGTCCCAAGGGTTGGGCTGTTCGCCCATTAAAGCGGTACGCGAGCTGGGTTTAGAACGTCGTGAGACAGTTCGGTCCCTATCCGCTGTGCGCGTAGGAGTCTTGAGAAGGGCTGTCCCTAGTACGAGAGGACCGGGACGGACGAACCTCTGGTGTGCCAGTTGTTCTGCCAAGGGCATGGCTGGTTGGCTACGTTCGGGAGGGATAACCGCTGAAAGCATCTAAGCGGGAAGCCTGCTTCGAGATGAGGGCTCCCACCCACTTGATGGGGTAAGGCTCCCAGTAGACGACTGGGTTGATAGGCCAGGTCTGGAAGCCCTGTGAGGGGTGGAGGTGACTGGTACTAATAGGCCGAGGGCTTGTCCTCAGGTGCTCGCGTTCACTGTGTTGGTTCTGAAACCACGACCAACCACACAACCTCTACGGGAAAGGGGGTGTGGTTGGTGTATGCGTTTCGGTGGCCATAGCGGGAGGGAAACGCCCGGTTACATTCCGAACCCGGAAGCTAAGCCTTTCAGCGCCGATGGTACTGCAGGGGGGACCCTGTGGGAGAGTAGGACGCCGCCGAACTATCAGTGAAAGAGCCCTTGTGCCGGCGACCGGCACAAGGGCTCTTTTCTGTCTCGATCTCCGTCCCCATCTCCCCGTCCCCATCTCCCCGTCCCCATCTCCCCGTCCCCATCTCCCCGTCCCCATCTCCATGTTCCCACCCCCGTACTGAGCATCCAGCGTCCCTTTGCGCCCGAGACCGAGGGCCCGGGGCCGGCCCAGGCCTTTCCCGCTCCTGGCAGTCCTCGGCCCACCCCTCCGTACCAGCCCGTTCCCGTCCCGGTAAAGTCGGGAAGCATCGTTGGCTCGTTTCACCCACAGGAGGCCCTCGGGTGGAGGTCCAGGAGACCCGCGTCCAGACGGACAGGGTCCTCACCATCCCCAACATCCTCAGCATGGCGCGCCTCGTCGGAGTGCCGCTGTTCCTGTGGCTGATCCTTCGACCGGAGTTCGGAGGGCCCAACAGCGACGGATGGGCATTGCTCGTCCTGGCCCTCAGCGGCGTGACCGACTACCTCGACGGGAAGCTGGCACGCCGCTGGAATCAGATCAGCAGCCTGGGGCGCATCCTCGACCCCGCCGCGGACCGGCTCTACATTCTGACCACATTGGCAGGACTCACCTGGCGGGGCATTCTCCCCCTCTGGCTGACCTCCGTGCTGGTGGCACGTGAACTCGTTCTTCTGGTAATGGTTGCCATCCTCCGACGGCACGGCTATCCACCGCCCCAGGTGAACTTCCTGGGCAAAGCGGCCACGTTCAACCTGATGTACGCCTTCCCTCTGCTACTGCTCAGTGACGGAAGCGGATGGATCGCGTCAACGGCCACCATTTTCGGATGGGCGTTCGCAGGATGGGGTACAACGCTCTACTGGTGGGCAGGGATCCTGTACGTGGTCCAGGTCCGCCGACTCGTCCGTGCGGACACCACGGCCGATTGATCCTGCCGGTTGGCTTCCCCCACAGCCCCAGGGGCGCGGGAGGTGCCGCCTCCGATCGCTCAGGATGGCCCGCACCTGGTATGTGCGGGAGAATCTGGGTGGGTGCAGTCGGCCAGACCGTCGTCTCCCGAGGAGGACGTTTCCGACATGAAGGCCGTCGTGATGGCCGGAGGCGCAGGCACTCGTCTTCGCCCGATGACCTCAAGCATGCCCAAGCCGCTCCTGCCGGTGGCAAACCGCCCGATCATGGAGCACGTGCTACGGCTGCTCAAGAGGCATGGACTGAATGAGACCGTCGTCACAGTCCAGTTTCTGGCCTCTCTGGTCAAGAACTACTTCGGGGACGGTGACGAACTCGGCATGGAGCTCACCTATGCCAATGAGGAGAAGCCGCTCGGCACCGCCGGCAGCGTGAAGAACGCGGAAGCCGCCCTCAAGGACGACGCGTTTCTGGTGATCTCCGGAGACGCACTCACCGACTTCGACCTCACCGATCTGATCAATTTCCACAAGGAAAAGGGTGCACTCGTCACGGTGTGCCTCACGCGCGTTCCCAACCCGCTCGAATTCGGAATCACCATCGTCGACGACGACGGCAAGGTGGAGCGCTTCCTGGAGAAGCCCACATGGGGCCAGGTCTTCTCCGACACGGTGAACACCGGAATCTACGTGATGGAACCGGAAGTGTTCGACTACGTGGAGGCCGACGTGTCCGTGGACTGGTCCGGGGACGTCTTCCCCCAGCTCCTCAAGGAGGGCAAGCCCATCTACGGCTATGTCGCCGAGGGCTACTGGGAGGACGTCGGTACCCACGAGAGCTACGTCAAGGCGCAGGCCGACGTCCTCGAGGGCAAGGTCGACGTCGAACTCGACGGATTCGAGATCTCACCCGGTGTATGGGTCGCCGAAGGCGCCGAGGTCCACCCCGACGCGATTCTCCGCGGCCCTCTCTACATCGGCGACTACGCCAAGGTCGAAGCCGACGCGGAGCTGCGCGAGCACACCGTCGTCGGATCCAACGTGGTCGTCAAGAGCGGCGCGTTCCTGCACAGGGCCGTTCTCCACGACAACGTCTACATCGGCCAGCACAGCAACCTCCGCGGCTGCGTCATCGGCAAGAACACCGACATCATGCGGGCCGCCAGGATCGAGGACGGCGCGGTCATCGGCGACGAATGCCTCGTCGGTGAGGAGTCGATCGTCCAGGGCAATGTCCGGGTCTATCCCTTCAAGACCATCGAGGCCGGCGCGTTCGTCAACACGTCGGTCATCTGGGAGTCCCGCGGACAGGCGCACCTCTTCGGTGCACGCGGTGTCTCCGGCATCCTGAACGTCGAGATCACCCCCGAGCTGGCGGTGCGGCTGGCGGGCGCGTACGCCACCACGCTCAAGAAGGGCTCCACCGTCACCACCGCGCGCGACCACTCCCGTGGCGCGCGGGCCCTCAAGCGTGCCGTGATCTCCGCACTCCAGGCCAGCGCCATCGACGTACGTGACCTGGAGAACGTCCCCCTGCCCGTGGCGCGGCAGCAGACCGCGCGGGGCAGCGCCGGCGGCATCATGATCCGGACCAGTCCCGGCGTGCCCGACTCCGTCGACATCATGTTCTTCGACAGCCAGGGCGCCGACCTCTCCCAGGCCAACCAGCGCAAGCTCGACCGGGTCTACGCACGCCAGGAGTACCGCAGGGCGTTCCCCGGCGAGATCGGCGACCTGCACTTCCCGTCCAGTGTCTTCGACTCGTACACGGGCTCCCTGCTGCGGAACGTGGACATCTCGGGGATCGCAGACGCCGGCCTGAAGGTCGTCGTCGACGCCTCCAACGGCAGCGCCGGCCTGGTGCTGCCCAGCCTGCTCGGCAAGCTCGGCGTCGACTCGCTGACCATCAACCCGGGCCTCGACGAGTCGCGGCCCACGGAGACCGCGCAGACGCGCAGGGCCGGCCTGGTGCGGCTGGGCGAGATCGTGGCTTCCGCGGGCGCCGCATTCGGAGTGCGCTTCGACCCGGTCGGCGAACGGCTCTCCCTGGTCGACGAGAAGGGCCGGATCGTCGAGGACGACCGCGCGCTGCTCGTGATGCTGGACCTGGTGGCCGCCGAGCGCCGCAGCGGGCGTGTGGCACTGCCGGTGACCACGACCCGAATCGCCGAGCAGGTCGCGGCGTACCACGGCACCCAGGTCGAGTGGACGACCACCTCGCCCGACGACCTCACCCGCGTCGGCCGTGAGGACTCGACGATCTTCGGCGGCGACGGCCGGGGTGCGTTCATCGTCCCCGAGTTCAGCAGCGTGTTCGACGGCACGGCCGCGTTCGTACGGCTCATCGGCCTGGTGGCTCGCACCCAGCTCACCCTGAGCCAGATCGACGCCCGCATCCCGCGTGCGCACGTCCTCCAGCGCGACCTGGCGACCCCCTGGGCCGTCAAGGGCCTCGTGATGCGGCGCATCGTGGAGGCGGCCGGCGACCGCTACGTCGACACGACGGACGGCGTACGGGTCGTGGAGGCGGACGGACGCTGGGTGATGGTCCTTCCGGACCCCGCGGAGGCCGTCACCCACCTGTGGGCCGAGGGTCCCGACGACGCCTCCGCGCAGGAGTTGCTGGAGGAGTGGTCGACCGTCGTGGACAGCGCCGGGCACTGACCCGACGCGTTCCGCGCACCGACCGGCACACCCCGCACCGGGCACCGGTCACAGCACGCGCCGGGCACTGGCAACCGTGCGCCGGGTGGTCCGTCCGGGGCCGCCCGGCGCGTTCGGTGGGGCCATTCGGAGGAAGCGGCCGCGACGTGCGACGATGTGCGGCATGCCGCAGCAGCCCCCCGTTCGGAGTACGCCGCCGTACCGCGCGCGTCCGGACGCGTCCATGTCGCTGCTCACCAACGTCATGGACCACAGCCTCGACGAGGGGTACGCGGAAGCGGCGGCACGTCGGAGGAGCGCGGCCCAGCCCGGCCTCCCGCGTGCCCTGAACGCCAAGCTGTGGCTCGCCGCGGGGCTGGTGCTCGCGGCGGCGGTGGTGACCGTCGGAGCCGCGCAGACGCGCGTGGCGGCGCCGGGCGTCGCCAAGGAACGGCAAGAGCTCATCGACCGTATCGACGCGGAGACCGGGGCCGCCGACAAGCTGGAGTCCCAGGTCGAGACCCTCCGCGGCCAGGTCAGCGCACGCCAGCGCGAGGCGCTGCGGAACAGCGGCAGCCCCGAGGGCGACGTGGTGGAGCTGGTGTCCGGGGCCATCCCGGCGCACGGTCCCGGGGTGAAACTCGTCGTCGACGACGCCAAGGAAGCGGACCAAGGGGGCGGAGGACCGCGCGAGAGCGCCGGTTTCTCCGACACGGGCCGGGTCCGCGACCACGACATGCAGCGGGTCGTCAACGGCCTGTGGGAGTCCGGCGCCGAGGCCGTCTCGATCAACGGCCAGCGGCTGACCGCCCTGTCGGCGATCCGTGCCGCGGGGGACGCCATACTCGTCGACAACCGGCCGCTGGTGCCGCCGTACACCGTGCTCGCCGTGGGGGACGGCCAGAAGCTGAGCACCCGCTTCCAGAACAGCGGGGACGGCCAGTACCTCCACGCCTTGCAGGACAACTTCGGCATCCGGACCGCCATCTCGGTCCAGGACGACCTGCGGCTGCCCGCCGCACCCAGCGTCACCGTACGAACAGCCAAGCCAGGATCACCGAGATCGGAGAAGGGCACATCGTGATCGCCGTACTGGGCCTCGTCGTGGGCGTCGTGGTGGGACTCTTGGTCAGGCCCGAGGTCCCCGCAGTGGTCGAGCCGTATCTGCCGATCGCCGTCGTGGCGGCGCTGGACGCCGTGTTCGGCGGGTTGCGGGCGATGCTCGACGGGATCTTCGACGACAAGGTGTTCGTGGTGTCCTTCCTGTCGAACGTGGTCGTCGCCGCGCTGATCGTGTTCCTCGGCGACAAGCTGGGCGTGGGCGCACAGCTGTCCACCGGCGTGGTCGTGGTGCTGGGCATCCGGATCTTCTCCAACGCGGCCGCCATCCGCCGGCACGTGTTCAGGGCGTGACGCCGATGAGCGGAGAGCACACGCCGGGACGCCACGTGCGCGGGGACAGGCACGGGCACCAGCTGCGCAAGGAACTGCCGGCCGAGGTCCCGTCCCCTGCCACCGGCGACCGGCCGGCCGAAGGACCGCGGGAGCCGGACGCCGAGCGCGAGCGCACCCCTGGGAGCAGGAACCCGAACGGCCCGGGGAGCCGGACACGCGCCGTGCCCGGCCCGGGCGGCGCCGAGCGGCCCGCCCAGGACCGTCGGCCCGCACCCGCCCCGCCCGCCGAGGAGCAGCGTGCGGACGGTGAGGGGGAGCGGTCCGGACCGCGGTTGACGGGCCGCCAGTTGCTGGCGAAGTCGCTGTGGCCGCCGAGGGTGAGCAGGGCGCAACTCATCGTGGCCGTGCTGCTGTGCGGGCTGGGCTTCGGGCTCGCCATCCAGGTGGCCTCCACCAGTGACAACAGCGCCCTGCGCGGCGCGCGCCAGGAAGATCTCGTACGCATCCTCGATGAACTCGGGGACCGAACCCAACGTCTTCAAGATGAGAAGCAGAGCCTGCAGGACCAGCGCACCGAACTGGAGAACAGCTCGGACCAGGCCGAGGAGGCCCGCAAGCAGACGGCCGAGAAGGAACGTCAACTCGGCATTCTGGCGGGCACCGTGGCGGCGCAGGGCCCCGGGATCACCCTGACCATCGACGACCCCAAGGGAACGGTGAAGGCGGACATGCTGCTGGACACGATCCAGGAGCTGCGCGCGGCGGGCGCCGAGGCCATCCAGGTCGACGACGTGCGCATCGTGGTCAACAGCTATGTCACGGACCGGGACCACGGCGGCATCAGCGTGGACGGTCACAAGATCGGAAAACCGTACCGGTTCAAGGTGATCGGCAAACCCGAGGACCTGGAGCCGGCGCTCAACATCCCCGGCGGAGTGGTGCAGACGCTGGAGAAGGAGCAGGCCACGGTGTCCGTGCAGCACTCCGGCAGGGTCGTCGTGGATGCCTTGCGACCCGCGAAGCGCCCTGACTACGCTCAGTCGTCCTCAGGGTGAGCGCGGGGTGCATGGGGAGTGCTGCTCGGGGGCATGAGGATGCGGGGGGTCGGCGCACCGTAGAAGTGAAGTGTGGTGGAAACTGTCTGGTGCAAACGGACGTTGTGAGGGTGTCTGTGGCGCCGACGTATGCCGGTGTGTGCAGTGAGGGTTGGTCCTGCCCCACGGGCGGGTCTGTATCGGTCAAGGGGAATCGCCCGTGAAGTTGTTTGCGAAGTTGTTCGGCAAGACCGCGCGAGAAGGCGGTGGCAACGCCACCGCCCGCCATCGCGCACGCTCCTCCGAGGCGGAGAGAGGGGAGGGTGAGCGGCCGCTCTTCCGCGATCAGCTCGCTGCTCCAGGCGGTGACATTTCGGGCGAGCAGGGTCCTGGTTCTGTTGACCCCGCCGCATCGGGCCGCATAGGTTTCGGGGATTCGTCAGCCTCAAGTGCGGGTGGAGAGTTCCCGCCCGACCCTGGCCGGCCACGGCAGGAGGACCCCTCGATGTCCCTGGTGTGTACGAGGTGCGGGAACCGCAATGCTCAGGACAGCCGCTTCTGCTCGAACTGCGGCGCGCCGCTGAGGAGCGGCGCGAGCGAGCGCCCGTCCGAGACGACGTCGACGATCTCGATCTCGGGCATCGAAGCCTACGAGGCGGAGGTCACCGGCCAGACGACGCCGTCGCCTGCGCTCTCCCCGGAGGCCCAGGCGGCGGTGGACGCCCTGCCCATCGGCTCGGCGCTGCTGATCGTGCGCCGCGGTCCGAACTCGGGCAGCCGGTTCCTGCTCGACGGCGACCTGACCACGGCCGGGCGGCACCCGCAGAGCGACATCTTCCTCGACGACGTGACGGTCTCGCGCCGCCACGTGGAGTTCCGCCGCGGCTCCGACGGTGCCTTCACGGTCGCCGACGTGGGCTCGCTGAACGGCACCTACGTCAACCGTGAGCGCATCGACTCGGCCCCGCTCGCGGGTGGCGACGAGGTGCAGATCGGTAAGTACCGCCTGGTCTTCTACACGAGCCAGCGCGGCGTCTGACCGTAGGAAGGTCCATGCTGCAACCACCGAGCGGCGGCACCGGCGACGGTGCCGCCGCCGCGGACAACCGGCCGATGAGCATCGGCGCCGTGCTGAAGGTGCTGCGGGACGAGTTCCCTGAGGTCACCATCTCCAAGATCCGCTTCCTGGAGTCGGAGGGGCTGATCGAGCCCCAGCGCACCCCGTCGGGTTACCGGAAGTTCAGCAGCGCGGACGTCGAGCGGCTGGGCCGCGTCCTGCGCATGCAGCGCGACCACTACCTGCCACTCAAGGTGATCAGGGGCCACCTGGACGCCCTGGAACGCGGCGAGGACCCGGCCTCCCCGGAAGCCCGCCAGGGGGACGGGGCGGGCGCGCAGGCCCAGCCCGGGACATTCACGCCCTACGGGGCGAACGAGGGCGCTGAGGCGCCGACCGCGGCCCGTGTCGGGCGCGCCGAGCTGCTGGCCGCGGCCGGGATCGAGGAGCGCGACCTCGACGAGTGGGAGTCGTACGGCCTGCTCGCCCCCCTGCCGGACGGCGGCTACGAGGCGGTGGCCGTGAGCGTGGCCGCCCTGGTGGGTGAGCTGGGACAGTTCGGCATCGAGCCTCGTCACCTCCGGGCCATGAAGGCCTCCGCGGACCGCGCCGCGGGCCTGGTCGACCAGGTCGTGGCGCCCCTGCGCCGACACCGGAATCCGCAGACCAGGGCCCACGCCGAGGCGCGCACCAAGGAGATCGCGGGCCTCACCGTGCGGTTGCACGCCGCGCTCGTGCAGAGTGCTCTCGGTGTCCGTCTGCCCTGAATAACGGGCTCTTCGCCCCGAATATCTGGTGTGCGTCGGCTGCCCGACTACCCAAAGGTGGCAGGCACGGCCTAGGGTTGCTGTGTGAACGAGCTCGATGTCGTAGGTGTCCGGGTGGAGATGCCCTCCAACCAGCCGATCGTGCTCCTGCGCGAAGTGGGAGGCGACCGGTACCTCCCCATTTGGATCGGCCCCGGCGAGGCGACGGCGATCGCCTTCGCCCAGCAGGGCATGGCCCCGGCAAGGCCCCTGACACACGACCTCTTCAAGGATGTCCTGGAGGCCGTCGGCCAGGAGCTCACGGAAGTGCGCATCACCGACCTGCGCGAGGGCGTCTTCTACGCGGAGCTGGTGTTCGCCAGCGGCGTGGAGGTCAGCGCCCGTCCGTCCGACGCCATAGCGCTTGCCCTGCGCACCGGCACACCGATCTACGGAAGCGACGGCGTCCTGGACGACGCTGGGATCGCCATCCCGGACGAGCAGGAGGACGAGGTGGAGAAGTTCCGTGAGTTCCTCGACCAGATCTCACCCGAGGACTTCGGCACCAACAGCCAGTGACCGCCGGCGCCCGGTGACCCGCAGCACGCGGGTTCGCCGGGCGCATTCGGTCGGCTATTCCCCACGGCGAGGCACCGGAAACCACTCGTAGGGTGATTATCACCCGGCGTGCCGAGTGTGGCGATCGTTGACGCACCCCTGGTGACTGCCTACCGTCGTCAGAGCAGGTCAAGGACGGAGGTCGGCGTGAGAAGCAACGGCGACGGCACGGCTGGGGGTCCCGGACGCAGTCCGGTGGAGAGCGGTCCGTTCTCGTTGCACGACAGCGGGGCCGGCCAGCAACCGGGCCTCCCGAGGGCGATAGATGGCAGCACTCCCGTTCCCGAGGAGATCGGCTACCGGGGCCCGGCGGCCTGCGCGGCGGCGGGCATCACCTACCGCCAGCTCGACTACTGGGCACGTACCGGCCTCGTCGAGCCGAGCGTGCGCCCCGCTTACGGATCCGGTACCCAGCGGCTCTACAGCTTCCGGGACGTCGTCGTCCTGAAGATCGTCAAACGCTTCCTGGACACCGGGGTCTCCCTCCAGAACATCCGGGCCGCCGTCCGCCATCTGCGTGAACGCGGCTTCACCGACCTCGAGCGCATGACGCTGATGAGCGACGGCGCCACGGTCTACGAGTGCACCTCGCCCGACGAGGTGCACGCCCTGCTCCAGGGCGGGCAGGGTGTCTTCGGCATCGCCGTCGGTGTGGTGTGGCGCGACGTGGAGGGCGCGCTCTCCCGGCTGCACGGCGAGCGTGTCGACACAGGCGAGACGCTGGTCGGCCACCACCCCGAGGACGAGCTCGCCGTCAGACGGCGCAACAGGGCGGTGTGACCCGCCTGACACCCTCGTGTCTGGCCCCGTGTCTGGCCACCTCCGTGTCTGACCACCTCCCCGTTCGGCCACATCCGTGTCCGACACCGTCGTGTCCCGCGCACTTCAGCGTCTTGCGCACTCCCGCGTCCGGCACTCCGCGACTCACGCCCGTCCCAGGGGCCCGGCGTGACACTCCGAGCCGCCAAGAGGGCCTGATCACCCCCTGATGTCAGTGGTGTAAGGCAGCATCGGTGTCGTGAGACGCGAGCCCACCATCCTGCATCTCGACATGGATGCCTTCTATGCCTCGGCCGAGCAGGCGGCGAAGCCGAGCCTGCGCGGCAAGGCGGTGGTGGTGGGCGGTCTCGGGCCACGCGGTGTGGTGGCCACTGCCTCGTACGAGGCCCGCCGTTTCGGTGTGCACTCCGCCATGCCGATGGGTCAGGCCCGCAGGCTCGCTCCGCACGCCGCATACCTGGTCCCGCGCTTCGCCCTGTACCGCGACATCAGCGAGCAGGTGATGGGTCTGCTGCGGCAGTTGTCGCCACTCGTGGAGCCGCTGAGCCTCGACGAGGCGTTCGTGGACCTGGAGGCCGCCGGCGCCGCCTGGGACGCCGAGTCGGCCCAGGCCACCGGCCGGCGGCTGCGCGCCGACATCCGCACGCTCACCGGCCTCGCCGGATCGGTCGGCCTGGCGGCGTCCAAGATGCTGGCGAAGATCGCCTCCGAGGAGGCCAAGCCCGACGGACTGGTCCTCATAGAGCCGGGCACCGAGCGGGAGCTCCTCGCGCCCATGTCCGTACGCACCCTGCCGGGCGTGGGCCCCGCCACCGGCGACCATCTGCGCCGGATCGGCATCACCACGGTCGGGGAGATCGCGGAGGCCGGTGAGGACGAGATGGTCAGGCTGCTCGGGAAGGCGCACGGCAGCGCCCTGTACGCCATGGCGCTGGCCCGCGACGAGCGTCCCGTGGTGGCCGAGCGTGACACGAAGTCCGTCTCCGTGGAGGACACCTACGACGTCGACATCCACGACCGGGTACGGGTGCGCACCGAGGTGCAGCGGCTGGCCGACCGATGCGTCCAGCGGCTGCGCGCCGCGGGCCGCTCCGGCCGCACGGTCGTGCTGAAGGTACGGCGCTACGACTTCTCCACGCTGACCAGGTCGGAGACGCTGCGGGGCCCCACCGACGACCCCATGGTGGTGCGCGAGGCCGCCGCACACCTGCTGGAGTCCGTGGACACCACCGGCGGGGTGCGGCTGCTGGGCGTGGGCGTCAGCGGGCTCGCCGACTTCACCCAGGAGTACCTGTTCGCGCAGGCGGTGGAGGAGCACGCCGCCGCGCCCGAGCAGCCCGAGTCCGAGCCGGAGCCGGAGGCGGCGCCCGCACCGGCCGAACGGCGCTGGCCGGCCGGCCACGACGTGCACCACAGCACGCACGGGCCCGGCTGGATCCAGGGCAGCGGCATCGGCAGGGTGACCGTCCGGTTCGAGACCCCCGGCTCCAGGCCCGGGCGCGTCCGCACGTTCAGCACCGATGACCCTGACCTCACCCTCTCCGACCCGCTGCCCCTGGTGCCGGAGGCGATGCCCGCCGCACCGGCGGAGGACGGGCCGGGAGACGGTCCGGAGCCGGAAGCCGGACCGAGGTCCGATGCCGGTCCCAGCGAGGAAGCCGGCCCCGGGCCGAGAGCCGGATCCGGGCCGGCCGAGGACGGCACGTGACGGTCACTGTCCGGAAGGGGCTGGTTCCGCCGCCCCCGGACCAACGGCGGGTTGGTGGTTGCCCGCGCAGTTCCCCGCGCCCCTGAGTGGGCCGGGGCGTAGCCCCGAGCAAGCCCGGCCACCGAAGGGGCGCACCCTGACAGCTGCCGAGCGATGCGTGACGCGGTGAGCGGCGCACGCCCCCGCTCACCCCTCGTCCTGGCCCGCCAACCGTCCGAAGTCACGGTCCTCGGGAGACGGCGGAGCCGCCGTGTCGAGGCCGTAGTGGTGGTAGAGCTGCAGCTCCTGGGCCGGTGAGAGATGGCGGCCCACGCCGAAGTCCGGCGCATCCTTGATCAGCGACCGTTCGAACGGCACGCGGAGCATGCCCTCCTCCAGGCGGCTGGGTTCCAGTGGCACGAAGGCGTCCCGGCTGAAGAATCCGGTCCGTATGGCGGCCCACTCCGGGACGCCCGTCGCGTCGTCGAGGTACACCTCGTCGACCGTGCCGATCTTCGTGCCGTTGCGGTCGAACGCCTTGCGGCCGATCAGGTGGCGCGGATCGATGTCGCTCTGCACGGTCCCTCCAGTGGTTGCACATCATCCGTAATCTCTACGAAAGGGCACATTCAGGGCGTCGGCCACTCGAACGTTCTGCCGGGGTCCCCGCTGGTAGGCTGGCTTTGGCTGCTGAACCCGTGCGGGAGAGCTCCAGGCCATGGCCATGGGGCGCCGAAGGAGCAAATCCTCCCCGGAAACTCTCAGGCCCAAGTACCGCACGGACGAGGTCACTCTGGAAAGCAGAGCGGGCGCCAAGGCCTCCGTTCTCACCGACGGTGCAAGCCGGGCGCCATGGCGCCCCGGTGAAGCTCTCAGGTCGAGATGACAGAGGGGGAGGCCGTCCGGGCACCCGCAGTGGTGTCCCTCGCAGGTCGCAGCAGACCAGGAGGCCTCCCACCATGTCCCCCAACCGCACCCCGCTCGCCCGGCTCGAAGAGGGCATCCCCTTCGCCCGGCGCCATATCGGACCCGATGCCGAATCCCTGGCCAAGATGCTGGCGCAGGTCGGCTACGGCTCGCTGGACGAGCTGACCGCCGCCGCGGTGCCCGACGTGATCAAGGACACCGAGGCCCTGCCGCTGCCCGAGGCGCGCACCGAGGCCGAGGTACTGGATGAGCTGCGGGCCCTCGCCGAGCGCAATGACGTGCTCGACTCCATGATCGGTCTGGGCTACCACGGCACCTTCACACCTCCGGTGATCCTGCGGAACGTCCTGGAGAACCCGGCCTGGTACACCGCGTACACGCCGTACCAGCCGGAGATCTCGCAGGGCCGCCTGGAGGCGCTGCTCAACTTCCAGACCGTGGTCTCCGAGCTGACCGGGCTGCCCACGGCCGGCGCCTCGCTGCTCGACGAGGGCACCGCCGCGGCCGAGGCCATGGCGCTGTCCCGGCGGGTCGGCAAGGTCAAGAACGGTGTCTTCCTGGTCGACGCCGACACCCTCCCGCAGACGATCGCCGTGGTGCGCACCCGCGCCGAACCCACCGGTGTCGAGATCGTCGTCGCCGATCTCGCCGGCGGCATCCCCGCGGAGATCGCGGAGCGCGGCGTGGTGGGCGTGCTGGTGCAGTACCCCGGAGCCTCGGGCGCCGTGCGCGACCTGCGCCCCCTCGTCGACCAGGCTCACGAGATCGGCGCCGTCGTGACCGTCGCCGCCGACCTGCTCGCCCTCACCATGCTGCGCTCGCCAGGCGAGCTGGGCGCGGACATCGCCGTCGGTACCACCCAGCGCTTCGGCGTCCCCATGGGCTTCGGCGGCCCGCACGCCGGCTACATGTCCGTACGCGACGCATACGCCCGCAACCTCCCCGGCCGGCTGGTCGGCGTGTCCGTGGACGCCGACGGCAACCAGGCCTACCGCCTCGCGCTGCAGACCCGCGAACAGCACATCCGCCGCGAGAAGGCCACCAGCAACATCTGCACCGCGCAGGTCCTGCTCGCCGTGATGGCCGGGATGTACGCCGTCTACCACGGCCCCGACGGCCTGCGGACCATCGCCCGGCGCACCCACCGGTACGCCGCCCTGCTCGCCGAGGGCCTGCGCCGCGGTGGCGTCGAGGTGGTCCACGACGCCTTCTTCGACACCGTCACCGCAAGGGTTCCGGGCCGGGCCGCCGCCGTGGTGCGCGCCGCCAGGGAAGACGGTGTGAACCTGCGCCTCACCGACTCCGACCACGTCGGCATCGCCTGCGACGAGACCACCACGCGCGCCCACCTCGGCACCGTGTGGACCGCCTTCGGCGTAGTGGCCGACGTCACCGCGCTGGACGCGGAACCCACCGCCGCGGACGGCACGGACGGCGACGCCCTGCCCGGGGCGCTGCTGCGCACCGACACGTACCTCACCCACCCGGTCTTCCACCAGCACCACTCCGAGACCGCCATGCTGCGGTACCTGCGCAGGCTCGCCGACCGCGACTACGCCCTCGACCGGGGCATGATCCCGCTGGGCTCCTGCACCATGAAGCTCAACGCCACCACGGAGATGCAGCCCATCACCTGGCCGGGCTTCGGAGCCCTGCACCCCTTCGCCCCCGCCGACCAGGCGCAGGGGTACCTGAGTCTGATCCAGGAGCTGGAGAGCCAGCTCGCCGGGATCACCGGCTACGACAAGGTGTCCCTCCAGCCCAACGCCGGATCGCAGGGCGAGCTGGCCGGGCTGCTCGCGGTGCGCGGGTACCACCGCGCCCGCGGCGACGAGCAGCGCACCGTGTGCCTCATCCCGTCCTCGGCGCACGGCACCAACGCCGCGAGCGCCGTGCTCGCCGGAATGCGCGTGGTGGTGGTGAAGACTTCCGACGACGGCGAGATCGACATCGCCGACCTGCGCGCGAAGATCGAGCAGCACCGCGAGCAGCTGGCCGTGCTGATGATCACGTACCCGTCCACGCACGGCGTGTTCGAAGAGCACGTCGCCGAGATCTGCGCGGCCGTGCACGACGCCGGCGGGCAGGTCTACGTCGACGGCGCGAACCTCAACGCCGTGATGGGCCTCGCCAGGCCGGGCCGCTTCGGCGGCGACGTCTCGCACCTCAACCTGCACAAGACCTTCTGCATCCCGCACGGCGGCGGCGGGCCGGGCGTCGGCCCCGTCGCGGTGCGCGAGCACCTCGCCCCGTACCTGCCCAACCACCCGTTGCAGCCGGCCGCGGGGCCCGAGAACGGTATCGGTCCGATCGCCGCCGCGCCCTGGGGCTCCGCGGGCATCCTCCCGATCTCGTGGGCGTTCGTCCGCCTGATGGGCGCCGAGGGGCTCAAGCGGGCCACGCAGGTCGCCGTGCTCAGCGCCAACTACATCGCCCGCCGTCTCGAGCCCCACTTCCCGGTGCTCTACACGGGTCCGGGCGGCCTGGTCGCCCACGAGTGCATCATCGACCTGCGGCCCCTGACCAAGGCCACCGGCGTGTCGGTGGACGACGTCGCCAAGCGGCTGATCGACTACGGCTTCCACGCGCCCACGATGTCGTTCCCGGTGGCCGGGACCCTGATGATCGAGCCGACCGAGAGCGAGGACCTGGCGGAGCTGGACCGCTTCTGCGACGCGATGATCGCCATCCGCGCGGAGATCGAGCAGCTGGCCTCCGGCGCCTGGCCCGCTGACGACAACCCGCTGCGGAACGCCCCGCACACCGCGGAGTCGATCGGCGGCGAGTGGGAGCACCCGTACACGCGCCAGGAGGCCGTCTTCCCGACGGGCGTCGGCGCGGCCGACAAGTACTGGCCGCCGGTGCGCCGTGTCGACCAGGCCTACGGCGACCGCAACCTGGTCTGCTCCTGCCCGCCGCCGGACGCCTACGAGGACTGAGCGCGGACACAGAAGAGGGGCCGGTCCGGTCGCCCGGGTCGGCCCCCTTCTTCGTGTGCGCCTGTGCGTCGCGGGCCCCGGCGCGCGGGTCCTCGGCCGCCGCTACGCGGCCGGTACCACCTGTGCCGTGCCGAGCGGCCGGTGCGGGGCGATGATCCGCCCGTCCGGGAGGAGTTCGCCGGTGTCCTCGAAGAGCAGCACGCCGTTGCAGAGCAGGCTCCAGCCCTGCTCCGGGTGGTGCGCCAAGGGGTGGGCGGCCTCCCGGGCGGCGGAGTCCGCCGGCGGGCACGGTGGCCGGTGCGGGCACATGGTCGGGAACTTTCCTTGTGGAGTGGTCTCTGCCTTGCGGCTCGATGCGGTCATACCGCCCCCGTATCAGATCGGTCCTGCCATCGGTTCCGCCCTGCGGGCAGCCGCCCGCAGGGGCTTCGCGGCAGTTTTCCACACGTGGTGAGGACGCGTCACACGGGCGGTCGGTTCAGCCCGGCTGCGCGGAGAACGGACGGTGGTCAGGGTTCCGGTGGTACGGGGGCGGCGGACTCGGCGCGGGACCGCGGCGGTCAGGCGGGCGAGCTCAGCAACGGCGTCGGCGTGAGACGCTGCGTGAGGACGGGCAGCAGCTCGGCGAAGCGGTACACGCGGTGGGGAGCGATGCCGGGCGGCGCCGGAGCCAGCGGTACCAGCAGGTCCGAGGGTGCGGGGTGGCCGGTGGCGGCGTCCGCCGAGCAGTCGCCGTGCAGCCAGAGCGTGAGCATGTACAGTGCGGGCACCGACAGCACGCGCGGCTGGTACGCGGACGGCATGCTCTCGGCCTGCCGCAGCGCCTGCTCGGTGGCCGTGACGTACGGCCCCTCGAAGAAGTGGGAGAACGCCCAGCCGTCGGGCGTGAGCATGGTGTCGGCGGCGGCGACCGCGTGTCCACCGCTGCGGAGCAGGAAACGCCAGGCGGTGAGACGGCTGGGTGCGTGGCCGGAGGGCGTGATCCGGTCCAGGACGTGCACGGGCAGCGGAGACTCCGCGGTGACGGGCTGCTGGGCTGCGCGGAGCGCCGGCGTGGGGGCCTCACGGACGGCTGTGGGGGAGTTCAGTGCCATGAGGACACTGCGCTGGGCAGGCGCGGGAGCAGGGGGGACGTGCAGCATGATGGGTCGCCTCTCATTCGACAGGCAGGTGGAGCGGGGCTCGTGCGGACGACGCTGTCACTGTCAGATGCCGGTGGCGGGATTGGCGTGGGACGTGCCCACCGGTACCAACTCTCAGCCCCGTCCGCGAAGTTTATACGTCACGTGTTCCCACGAGGTTTCGCCTAGCTGTCCCCGATATTGCGGGCAAGGCTCCATCCGGTCACCATGATGTGGTATTCATCCCCATATTGGAGGGTGTCGCGGCTGTGACCTCGAAATCTTCACTTTGAACAGACGGCCGAATCTCGCCTGCGTTTATCTGCGGAGGTCGCGCTGAATACGGAAGCAACCGGCGTAGAGGCCTTCATCGTGCATGCCATACCGTGATCACGCGTGTACGCACTGCTCATGCCTCGTGAACGTGCCGGGTGCCCACTAGCATCGAACCTACCCGTTCCGCGGCTCCCCAGGTGAGAGTTTTCGATCACACCGCCAGGGCATCATCCACCGAGACACATCGGCCGGGCCGTGGTCCGCCCATTCGAGGAGGGACACTTCGATGGGGGAGAAGGTCGTGGCAGGCGCGTTCGACCTGTCCGATCCGCAGGAGTACCGCGAGAAGCTCAGGCAGTGCCTGGCGGTGCTGGCGCGACTGCTGGAGGAGCAGCGCTTCGATCGACCCAGGAACCTCATGGGGCTGGAGATCGAGCTGAATCTCGCGGGGCCCGACGGCATGCCGAGGATGATGAATGCGCAAGTGCTCGAACGCATCGCGAGTCGGGATTTCCAGACCGAGCTGGCCATGTTCAACCTGGAAGTGAACATCGCCCCGCGCCGTTTGGGCGACCGGGTTCTCGACCGGCTCGCCGAAGAACTGCGCACCGGCCTCGGCTACGCCCACCGAAAGGCGAAGGAAGTCGACGCCGGCATCGTGATGATCGGCATTCTGCCCACCCTGGCCCGCCAGGACCTGGTGTCCGCGAACCTTTCGGACGTCGACCGCTACGCCCTGCTCAACGACCAGATCGTGGCCGCACGCGGCGAGGACTTCACCCTCGACATAGAGGGCGTGGAGAGACTTCAGTGCACCTCGGCCTCCATCGCGCCCGAGGCCGCGTGCACGTCTGTGCAATTGCATCTTCAGGTGACGCCGGGCCGGTTCGCCTCGGCGTGGAACGCCGCGCAGGCCGTGGCCGCCGCGCAGATCGTGGTCGGTGCCAACTCGCCGTTCCTCTTCGGACACGAACTCTGGCGCGAGTCCCGCCCGCCGCTGTTCCAGCAGTCCATCGACACCCGGCCGCCCGAGCTGCGGGCCCAGGGCGTGCGGCCCCGGACCTGGTTCGGTGAGCGCTGGATCGATTCTGCGCAGGACCTCTTCGAGGAGAACCTCCGCTACTTCTCGGCGCTGCTGCCCATCTGCGACCCGGAGGACCCGCAGCGCGTCCTGGACGAGGGCGGGGCGCCGAAGCTCGCCGAACTGGTCCTGCACAACGGCACCGTGTACCGCTGGAACCGCCCGGTCTACGGTGTCGCCGACGGCGTGCCGCACCTGCGGGTGGAGAACCGCGTGCTGCCGGCCGGCCCCACGGTCATCGACGTCGTCGCCAATGCCGCCTTCTACTACGGCCTGGTGCGGGCCCTGGCGGACGAGTCACGGCCGATCTGGTCCCGGCTGCCCTTCGACGCCGCGGCCGCGAACTTCGACGCCGCCTGCCGGTTCGGGATCGACGCCGAGCTGGAATGGCCGCGGCGCGGCCGGTACGGCGGCCTGGCCCGGGTGCCGGGCGTGACCCTCATCCGCGACGAACTGCTGCCGCTCGCCGCCGCCGGACTGGATGCCTGGGGCGTGGAGCCGGCCGATCGGGACCTGTACCTGGGGGTGATCGAGGAGCGGTGCCGGCGGCGCCAGAACGGCGCCTCCTGGCAGGCCGCCACCTTCCACCGGGCCCTGGACAGCGGCCTGGAGCGGAAGGCGGCCCTCGCGGCCACCACGCACCGCTACTCCGAGCTGATGGAGCTGGGCGAGCCGGTGCACACCTGGCCGGTGGCGGCCCCCGACGCGCTGCCCTAACGAACCCTTGCCGGCTCGCGGCGGTGCCATCCGCACACGCCGCCGCGCCGGCCCGGCGCGGCATCCGGCAGAGTGGAGTCGAAAGCGCGGATGCGCAGGGAGCCGGATCACTCCTCAGGAGGCAGGGTGCGGGCGAAAGCGGAGGCCGAGTCGGGCGCGGCGGCCGGGGCGGTCCCCGGTGAGGGGCCGACGCGCCGCATCCTCGGCAGGGAGACCCTGCTGGTGTTCGGGCTCTCGCTCGGCGCCAGCGGCGTCTCCGCGCTGATCAGCTTCGTGGGCTCGGTCACCAAGCCGGGCGGTCTCAGAGACCAGGCGGCCACGATGAACGCCTCCGCCGCGCCGGGCCGCCCCTGGCTGGACCTCGCCTGGCAGCTCTTCGGCATCGCCACCGCTCTCGTCCCGGTCGCCCTGGTCGCGCACCTCCTGCTGCGGGAGGGCTCGGGACTGCGGGCCCTCGGCTTCGACCGCGGCCGGCCGCGCTTCGACGCGGCGCGCGGGGTGCTGATCGCCGCGGCGATCGGCAGCACCGGTATCGCGTTCTACCTGGCGGCCAGGGGCCTCGGCTTCAACCTGACGGTGGTGCCGGAGGCGCTGCCGGGCGTCTGGTGGAAGTTTCCCGTCCTCGTGCTGTCCGCGGTGCAGAACGCGGTGCTGGAGGAGGTGATCGTGGTCGGCTATCTGCTGCGCCGCCTCGACCAGTTGGGCTGGAAGCCGGGGCGCACCCTGCTGGCCAGTTCCGTGCTGCGCGGCTCGTACCACCTCTACCAGGGCGTCGGCGGCTTCCTCGGGAACATGGCCATGGGCGCCGTCTTCGTGTTCCTCTACCGCCGCTGGGGCCGGGTGGGACCGCTGGTGGTGGCCCACTCCCTCCTCGACATCGGGGCGTTCGTCGGTTACGCGCTGCTCGCGGGCAAGGTGGGCTGGCTTCCGACGGCCTGACCGCGGGGGACTGGTGCGGTCAGGCGATGCCTGGTGCCTGGTCGGGCGGTGCCAGGTCAGCCGACGGGCCCGGTGGCGCGGGCTCGGGTCCGGCGGCCTCGTCGAGAAGCCGCTCGGCACGGTCCAGCGTCTCGCGGAAGTTGGCCTCCGTCGTGAGGTCCCGCGCCTGCGGAAGGGAGAGCCACCGCAGGGGAGCGGTCGGCTTCTCCGGGCGGACCGCCTCCGGGGTTCCGGTCGCGAACAGGAAGCGCAGGTCGACGTGCTCGTGCGCCGGCTCCCTGGCCGAGGCCGGCACCGCGACGATCACCAGGTGCACCAGCGAGGGGTCCGGCCAGGGCACGAGGTCCGCGAGGCCCGCCTCCTCCGCGCCCTCGCGCAGGGCGATGTCGAGCGGACGGGACTCGCCCGGGTCCGCGTGCCCGCCGACCTGCAACCAGGCACCCTGGCGCTCGTGCCAGCGCAGCAGGGCGCGCCGCGTCGCGGGGTGCACGATCAGCGCGGAGGCCGTGAAGTGCGGGTAGCTCCCGCGGTCCCACGGATCCGCTGCCGAGAGCAGTTCCCGGGCCCGCGCGAGGTCCGCGGCCTCCACGTCGCTCCGGGGCCGGTGCCCCCTCAGCACGTCGGCCAGTGAGCCTGTCGCCACGGATGCCTTCCCTCCCGCTCGGCGTACCTTCGATCGCGTCGCATGCTCCGCGCATGCGGCGGCGACGCTAGTGACGGGCCCACCGGCGGGCAACCGATTTAGGCCGTGTCCGGCGGATCTTCGTGGGCCCGCGATGCCTGGTACCGCACCTCGCCGCGTTGTCGGAGTCATCCGGGTACGCCCCGTACGAGGACGATCCTCCGCCTTGCGATGCACGGCACCAGACGCCGCAGGCTGATCCACGAAGATCCGCCGGACACGACCTAGGGCCCAGGAACGTGGCCGGGTCAGGCGAGCAGGTCGCCGTCGATGACGGTGACCGCCCCGCCGGTGAGGAGGGTGCGCTCGGCACGCAGCTCGGTGTGCACCAGGCCGGTGCGCGCCGAGGCCTGCAGGCCGGTGAGGGAGGGGCGGCCGAGACGCCCGGACCAGAACGGGGCGAGTGCGGTGTGGGCGCTTCCGGTGACCGGGTCCTCGTCGATGCCGACCCGGGGGAAGAAGCAGCGCGACACGTAGTCGTACGGGCAGGTGGGGTCCGCCGCCGGAGCCGTGGCGATGATCCCGCGCTCGGAGTGCCGCACGAGGGCGCGGTGGTCGGGTGCGAGGCCGCGCACGGTCGCCTCGTCGGCCAGCTCGACCAGCAGGTCGCCGATGTGGGGGCCGGTGTCGTGGGCCCCGAGGAGCCTCGCGCCCAGCGCGGTGTCCAGCCCCGGGGGCACGGCCACCTCGGTCAGGGGCGCGGACGGGAAGTCCATGGTGATGGCTCCGTCCGCGCGGCGCTCCGTGACGAGGGTGCCACAGCGCGCGGCGAATCGGATCCTGCCCTCGGCGGTGCCCGTCGAGTACAGCACGTGCGCGGTGGCCAGCGTGGCATGCCCGCACATGTCCACCTCGGTGACGGGCGTGAACCAGCGCAGCGCCCAGTCCGCCTCGCCGCCGGCGGGCAGCGGATGCGCGAACGCGGTCTCCGAGAGGTTCACCTCCGCGGCCACCCGCTGGAGCCAGGCGTCGTCGGGGAACCCGTCCAGAAGGAGCACGCCGGCGGGGTTGCCCCCGAAGGGACGGTCGGTGAAGGCGTCGACGATTCGAATCCGCATGCCGCCGACGTTAAGGCGCTCCGAAGACGCCTCGCCAAGGCCAATTCCGCCGAGCTGGCCCTGGATCGGCGGGTCGGGCGCGTTCGCGCTTCGGTGCCCGGCTCGGGCGTCTTGAGGCTCTTCTCGGTCGTCCGAGGCTCCTCGTGCCGCGGGCGGGACACGGCCGGAGCGGACGAGGCGACCGCGGCACCGGGCGGGCGCCCGTCCGGGGCGGGTGGTCGCAACGGGGTGATCGCGCGCCGCCTCCGTGAGCCCGGACGGGTGATGCGACCCGCTCCGGGCGAGCCATCGCAGACCCGACCTGCATGGTTGCCTGATAGAAGTCGGCGATATATCGTTGAGGCATCGCGACCGATCAATCGATGAAAGGAGCGATGGCAATGCGTGCATACGGATATGAGCACGAGCACAAGCAGGGACACGGCGGCTGCGGGCCGCACCATCACGGTCGGGGCGGCTTCGAGCGGCGGCGCGCCGCATTCGGGCCCTTCGGCCCCGGCGGCTTCGGGCCGGGCGGTTTCGGGCCCGGCGGCCCCTGGGGCGGCCGCGGTCGCGGCCGGCCGCAGGGCAGGGCCAGGCGCGGCGACGTACGCGCCTCGATCCTCGCCCTGCTGAAGGACCGCCCGATGCACGGGTACGAGATGATCCAGGAGATCGCCGAGCGCAGCGCCGGAGCGTGGAAGCCCAGCCCCGGATCCGTCTACCCGACCCTCCAGCTCCTTGAGGACGAGGGCCTGATCGCCAGCGCCAGCGAGGGCGGCAAGAAGCTGTACTCGCTCACCGAGGCGGGCCGCGAGGCCGCCGACCAGGGCCCCGAGGCGCCCTGGGAGGAGGCAGGCCGCGGAGTCGACTGGGAGCTGGTGAACGAGGTCAGGCAAGCTGGATTCGGCTTGATGGAAGCCTTCGGGCAGGTCTGGAAGACCGGCGACAAGGACCAGCGCGACAAGGCCCTGACCGTGATCAACGAGGCCCGCAAGCGGCTCTACCGGATCCTGGCCGACGAGGACTGACCCCCGCGCTCGCCTTTCGAAATGGCAAGAAAGCGAGCAGGACATGGGTCTGGCGTGAGCAGAAATGCACGTTCTGTATGGCGTGCCGGCAGGCGTCCCGCGAGAATATGCGGGGCGCCTGCCGCTGTGGCACACGCATGGCCGCACTGCCGGCACAGGGGCCCCTGGCAAGGAGGCGCGCACGTGCAAGGTCGTCGAGGGCAGGAAGTCATCCTTGAGAAGGAGACACCGCGTATGGATGCCCACCCTGTGTTGGACGTGGGAATGCTTCCCGCCGCTGATGCAGTGATCCTCCGGGGCTGATGGGGTAGGGGAGTGCCACCCCGAATTCCGCGTCAGCCCGCCGAGCGCGGACCCAACCGCGTCGAGCTCGATGCCAGGCTCAGCGCCGAGTTGCTCTCCGCGATGGCAGGGGCTCGCCGCCGTGCCGCACGGGACGGGGATCGCCAGATCGACACCGCCCACCTGCTGCACTCGCTGCTGGAATCCGACCCGCAGGTGCGGCAGGTGTTCGACGGTCCCGTCCTGGCCCGGCTGCTCGGATACCTCGTGCAGCGGAGCATCGGTTACGGGCTGCTGTGGCAGAGCTCCGTGGAGGACTCCGGGAGCGTGCCGGTGGTCAGGGAGGCCGGATGGTCGCCCGCCGCCGCCTTCGCCATGGACTGCGCACGCAAGCGGTCCGAGAAGCGCGGCGACCCGCAGGCCCGCGGCCTCGATCTGCTGGTCGCCCTGGCCGCCGACACCGAGTGCCGCGCCGTCGAGGTTCTCGGAAGGGCCGGAGTGCGCGCGGAGGGCCTGGAGTCCCGTGTCGAGGCGGCCGAGGGCGGAGGTGTCGCGGGCGAACTGCCGCCCTGACCGTGCGTGAGGCGCGGCCCTCACCAGGCCTCCTTCCACGCGAGTTTCCTCCAGCCGGCCGGACAGGGGTTATTTGAGATGACGGTCCTGACCGGGTTTGCCATCATGAGCGGATGCATACCGCTTCGGAGCGCCGGCCCGGCCGCGCCAAGAGTGCCGGCCTCGCCCTCGCGCTGGTGTCGGCCGTGGCCTTCGGAGGCTCCGGCGTCGCCGCGAAACCCCTGATCTCGGCAGGGTTCGGATCGCTCCAGGTGGTCTGGCTCCGGGCCGCGGGCGCCGCGCTCGTGATGCTGCCGATCGCCTGGCGGCACCGGCGGCTCGCGCTGCGGCGGCCCGTCCTGCTCGCCGGCTACGGGCTCCTCGGCGTCGCGGGCGTGCAGGCCTGCTACTTCGTGGCCATCGCGCGGATCCCCGTCGGCGTCGCCCTGCTCGTCGAGTACCTCGGGCCCGCGCTGGTGCTCGGCTGGGTCCGGCTCGTGCAGCGCCGGCCGGTCAGCAGGGCCGCCGCACTCGGGGTGGTGCTCGCCGTCGGCGGGCTGAGCTGCGTCGTCGAGGTGTGGTCGGGGCTGGGCTTCGACGCCGTGGGCCTCCTCTTCGCCCTCGCGGCGGCCTGCTGCCAGGCCGCCTACTTCCTGCTCGGCGACCACGGCAGCGGCGCGGGCACCGACACCCCCGACCCGCTCGGCGTGATCGCCTACGGCATCCTCACGGGCGCCGCGCTGCTCACCCTCGTGGCGCACCCCTGGACCCTCGACTGGTCGAAGCTCGGCGGCAGCGCGCGGATGGACGGCACGCAGGTCCCGAACGCCCTGCTCGTCTGCTGGCTCGTCCTGCTCGCCACCGTCCTCGCCTACGGCAGCGGCATCCTGGCCGTGCGCCGGCTCTCACCGCAGGTGGCCGGCGTCGTGGCGTTCCTGGAGGCGGTGGTCGCCACCGTCCTGGCGTGGTTCCTGCTGGGCGAACACCTCGGCGCACCGCAGCTCATCGGCGGTGTCGCGGTCCTCGCGGGTGCCTTCGTCGCCCAGTCCGCCACCCCCGCGCGGGCCCCCGCCGCCCCCGTCACCCGCGGGCGCCCCGAGGCCGCCGGCACACCGCAACCGGCCGGGCCCCTTCCCGCTGCTCCTGCTCCGACCGAGCTTCCCGACCCGCCCACTCCGCGGGGCCACCAGATGTGACGTGGCGCCGGTTCCGCGTGCCTCGTCGCGCGGGACGCCGACGTGCACGCGCAGGAGCACCGGGACATGTTGTCGCCGCGCCGCCCCGGCCCCTAAGGTGCTGATCATGCATTCCGACGCACTCGTTCTTCCGCCCCCCGCCCGCTGAGGCGGGCCCTCCGGAGCGCAGCCCGGCCCACCGGCCGGGCCGAGCGGTGCTGCCCGCAGAAGAAGTCCACGCCCTGACGGGGCGCCATCCGAACTTCTGCATCCTGCGGAGAATCCACGTGTCGAATGCCGTATCCCCTGCTGCCGCGAGCCTGTCCACGGGCCGGGGCCTCAGCTATCTGGTCGTCGCCGGTGTCGCCTGGGGCACCGCCGGCGCGGCCGCGTCCCTGCTCTACCGCGCCGGCGACCTCGGCCCCGTCGCCCTCTCCTTCTGGCGCTGCCTCGGCGGGCTGGCCCTGCTGCTCGCCGCCCGGCGACTGCGCCGCGGGCCGCGCGTGACCGGGTACGAGACGCGCCGCAACCGAGTGCTGCGCATCCTCGTCACCGGCTTCGCCCTCGCCGTCTTCCAGACCGCCTACTTCGCCGCCGTCCAGGCGACCGGGCTCGCCGTGGCGACCGTGGTGACCCTCGGGGCAGGCCCGGTGCTCATCGCCGTCGGCGCCCGCATGACCATGGGCGAACGGCTCGGCCGCGGCGGCACCGCAGCCGTCGCCGGGGCCCTGGCCGGGCTTGTCGTGCTGGTGCTCGGCGGCAGCCACGCCACGGTGCGGCCCTGGGGGATCGCGCTGGCCGTGCTGTCCGCCGCCGGATACGCCGTCATGACGCTGGTGACACGCAAGCGGGGACGGAGCGGGAGCGGCGACGGCACCGGCACCACCGTCTGGGTGTTCGCCGTGACCGTGCTCTGCCTGCTGCCCTTCGCCCTGGCCGAGGGGCTGGTGCCGGGCACCGCGCACCTCGGACGGGTGGTGCTCCTGCTGGTGTACATCGCCGCGGTGCCCACCGCGCTCGCCTACGGCCTCTACTTCGCGGGCGCTGCCGTCGTGCGCTCCGCGACCGTGTCCGTGATCATGCTTCTGGAGCCGGTCAGCGCGGCCGTGCTCGCCGTGGCCCTGCTGGGGGAGCGGCTGACGTTCCCGACGGTGGCGGGGACGCTGCTCATGCTGGCCGCCGTCGCCGGGCTGGCCGTGGCGGAGGCCAGGGGCGCCACGGCCCGGCGGGAGAGTCTGGCGGCGTGAGCGCCGGCGCCGGCCGGCTCACCGGGGCGAGCCCGGCCGGCCGGCGCGCTCCCGGGCGCCGGGCCCACGTCCCGGCGCTCGGCGCTCGGCGCGGTGCGGGCTGCCGCGGTCACTCCCCGCGGCGCCGGAGCTGATGGGCACGGGCCGCGGCATCCCGCGTCCCGGCACGCTCCGCGAGACCCGTCACGATCCGGTCCTGCACTTCTTGCGGCTTCTGGTTGGCGTACTTGAACTTGGCGCGCACTTCCCGCACCTCGAGCCGCAGCCCCCTGATGCCCGGAAGCAGCCGGCCGTGCGGAGCCTCGCCCTCGGCGGCCGGGGCCGTCAGACCCGCCGCCTGGAAGTGCCCGACCTGGCGGTTGAGCAGGTCGGCCTTCTGGACGGCGTCATCCACGACGATGGCGGTACAGCGGAGCTGGACGGCCGAGTACAGGCTGGTCGGCACGCCGTGCTCGGGCCGTACTCCGGCCGCGGCCGCCCAGGGGCCCGGTATGTAGACGTAGTCGTCCACCACGCTCAGGAGCACCTCGGGGTCGGCCTCAAGGGCCGGCCACAGCGGGTTGGGGCGGGCCAGATGGGTGATGACCTCGCCGTGGGGCCCGTGGCCGGGGTCGTAGGCGAAGTGCAGGGGCTGGACGTACGGGGGCTCGCCGGACAGGCCGTTCACGGCCAGCTCTCCGAAGTCGTGGAGGGCGAGCCAGTCGCGCCACTCGGCCTCGTCGTGGGGCGCGTCCCAGGGGTGGATCAGCATCAGAGCACCGTCAGGTAGTCGGGTACCGCGATCGCGGCGTGCAGGTCGTCTGCCCCGACGGGCTCCTCGTACCCCTTGCGGAGAGGCAGGACCCCGGCCCAGCACGGGAGGGAGAGGTCGTCGGGATCGTCGTTCGGACCGCCGGTGCGTAGCTTGGCCGAGACCTCCACCAGGTTCATGCGCATCACCGCGGTGGCGGCCAGCTCCTTGGCGTTCCCCGGGCGCGAGTCGGCGGCCCGGCCCGGCACGACATGGTCGACCAGCGCGTTCAGAGCGGCCCGCTTCTCGTCCCGGTCGGTCACCTGGTGGGCCGTGCCGTGCACCACCACCGAGCGGTAGTTGACCGAGTGGTGGAAGGCGGACCGGGCCAGCACCAGCCCGTCGACGTGCGTGACCGTCACGCAGACCGGCAGGCCGTCGTCGGCCCGTCCGGCCATCTGCAACGGGCGCGAACCGGTGGACCCGTGCAGGTACAGGTGTTCGCCGACACGGGCGAACAGCGTGGGCAGCACCACGGGCCTGCCGTCGCGCACGAAGCCGAGATGGCAGACGTACGCCTCGTCGAGGATCGCGTGCACCAGCGCGCGGTCGTACGCGGCGCGTTCACGGGAACGGGTGGGGATCGTGCGGTCGGTGGGCGCGTATGCGGTCTCGTCGGGCATCCGTCTTCCTCGCGGGCCGGGGCTTGTCGGACTTCGGGAGGGCGCGGTGGGCGCCGGGCGCGCCGGCCCTCCGTGGGCACTTGCGAGCTGTTTTGTGCTAGCGCAAAATGCTCTTTGTGCTAGAAGAGTATCGGATCCAGGGTCGGCGCGCAGCCGAGATCGCCGCCAGCGTCGAACAGGCGGTCGGCGCCGGTGAGCTGCCGCCCGGCTCCCCGCTGCCGCCGATGCGCGAGCTGGCGGACCGGCTGGGCGTCAATCCGCACACGGTCGCGGCCGCCTACCGCACCCTGCGCGAGCGCGGCGTCGTGGAGACAGCGGGCCGCCGGGGCACCCGGATCCGCCCCCGGCCGGCGACGACCTCCCGTGAGCTCGCCCGCGTCAGTGCCCCGCCCGGCGTCCGTGACGTCTCCCAGGGCAACCCGGACCCCGCCCTGCTGCCGTCGCTCTCAGAGGCGTTCGCGGCAGCCGCCGCGGAGGCCGACGCCCGCCCCGTGCTGTACGGCGAGAGCGCCGTGGACCCGGAGCTGGCCCGGCGGGCGCGCGCGGCCTTCGACGCCGACGGGGTGCCGCCCGGCCCCATCGCGGTCACGTCCGGTTCGCTGGACGCCGTCGAGCGGGTGCTGGCCGCCCACCTCAAGTCCGGTGACGCGGTCGCCGTCGAGGACCCCGGATGGGCCGCCCTGCTCGACCTGGTCCCCGCGCTCGGGCTGCGCACCGTCCCCGTGCGGGTCGACGAGGAGGGGCCGTTGCCCGCCTCCGTCGCCCAGGCCCTGCGGGGCGGGGCACGCGCGATCGTCGTCACCGACCGGGCGCAGAACCCGCTCGGCGCCTCGATCGGCGCCGAGCGCGCCAAGGCCCTGCGGGCGGTGCTCGCGGACCACCCCGAGGTGCTGCTCATCGAGGACGACCACGGTCACGCCATCGTCGACCTGCCGCTGCATCCGCTTGCCACCGTGGCGCGCACCTGGGCGCTGGTCCGATCCGTCGCCAAGGCGCACGGCCCCGATCTCCGGCTGGCCGTCCTCACCGGGGACGCCGTCACCGTCGACCGGCTGCTCGGCCGGCAGCGGCTCGGCCCCGGGTGGGTCAGCCGCATCCAGCAGCGCGCCGTCGTCCACCTGTGGGAGCGCGGTGCGCTACGGCCGTCCGTCGCGGCCGCCTATGACAGGCGCCGGGCGGCCCTGATCGCGGCGCTCGCCGAGCGGGGCGTGCCGGCACGGGGCCGCAGCGGCATGAACGTCTGGGTGCCGGTGCGCGACGAGACCGGTGCCGTGGCGCGGCTGCTGCACTCGGGCTGGGCGGTGGCACCGGGTGCGGCCTTCCGGTTGAACTCACCGCCCGGGATCCGCATCACCGTCTCCGGCCTGACCGCGGACGACGTCGAAGGGATCGCGGACGCCGTCGCGGTCGCCCTCGGGCCCGCGCCCGCGCGGCGCTACGACTGAGACCGCCGTCCGGTCCGGCGCGGCCGGCCGGTTCCACGGGGCCGGGACTGCGTGAGGGCCGCGCCGGCGATCACTATCGCCGCGCCCACGGGCGTCGACCAGGTCAGCGACTCGCCGAGGACGGCGACGCCGGCGGCGGTGGCGATCACGGGGATGAAGTACGTGACCATCTGCGCGGTCGTCGGGCCGATCTCCAGGACGAGGCCGTACTGCACCAGCAGCGCGAACCCGGTGCCCAGCGCGCCCAGGGCGACCACGGCCAGCAGCGGCACCACCGCGAGGCGGGCGGGCACCGCGGTGAACAGCGGGGTGACGACGGCGAGCTGGACCGTCGCCATCAGGAGCTGCCCGCCCGTCATCGACAGATGGGAGTACCGGACACCCGCCAGGGTGCGCCGGACATAGATCCAGCCGACCGGGTAGCTCAGCGAGGCGAGCAGGGCCAGGGCCGTGCCCCGCGCATCCAGGCCGCTGAAGCCCTGCCAGGCACCGAGCACCGTCAGCACGCCGAGGAAGCCGAGGCCGAGCCCCGCGACCCGGCGCCGGGTGGGCCGGTCCTCGGAGAGCGCGACGAGGGACAGCACCATGCCCCACAGCGGGGACGTGGCGTTGCAGATCCCGGCCAGCGTGGACGGAATGGTCAGTTCCGCGAAGGCGAACAGGGAGAACGGCAGCGCGTTCAGCAGGAAGGCGGCGACCGCCAGATGGCCCCAGAGGCGGAGTCCGCGCGGCAGCCGCTCCCGCTTGACCGCCATCGCCACGGCCAGCACCGCGGTACCGAAGAACAACCTCCCGAACGTCACCTGAAAGGGTGCGTACGCCTGCGTGCCGACCTTGATCAGAAGGAAGCTGAAGCCCCAGACGAGCGACAGCACGCCGAAGCGGAGGCGCCAGTCCAACGCCGGACGCGTGGCGGCGCGGGGACCCGAGGTCCGCGCGGACTGCGCGGCCGGGAGCCCCGAGCCGGGTGGGGCGGGCGGCCGAGGGTGCCCAGTGCCGGGCGCCCTGCGGCCCTCCTCCGCGGGCGGCGCGGACGCAGCGGGCGGCGTGGCAGGCGGCAGGTGCTCGGCGAGCCGCGCACCGGTGGCGGCTTCGGGCGTGGCCTCGGTGGACGGATGGGCGGCGGCTCCGTGCCCGGCGGCTCGGTGGGTGGGGGTCATGCCGTCAGCATGGAACGGTCCATGTGTTAGCACAAGCGAGATTTGTTTGCGGCAACCGCGTAGCATCGCTTAGATGTTGAACCTGGAGCGCCTTCGCACCCTCGACGCCCTCGCGCGGCACGGCTCGGTCAGCGGAGCCGCCGCGGGGCTGCATGTCACGACGTCCGCGGTCTCCCAGCAGATGACCAAGCTGGAGCGCGAGGTGGGCCAGCAACTCGTCGCCAAGAACGGCCGGGGGGTGCGTCTGACGGACGCCGGGCGGCTGCTCTCCGAGCACGCCGCGCGCATCCTCTCCCAGGTGGAGCTCGCGCAGTCAGACCTGGAGGCGCAGCGCGGCCAGGCCGTGGGGGAGCTGCGCATCGCGGCCTTCCCCACCGCGGCACGCGGCCTGCTGCCCGCCGCGGTCGCCTCGCTCCGCGGGCGGTACCCGGGCCTGCGGGTGCGCACGGCGGAGCTGGAGCCCGAGTACGGCGTGCGGGGCGTGGTCCGCGGCGATCAGGACCTGGCCGTCGTCCTCGACTGGCAGAACAAACCGCTGCCGCTGCCCGGCGGCCTGCTGAAGGCCGCGATCCTCGACGACCCGGCGGACGTGGCCATGCCTCAGGCGCATCCGCTGGCGGACCGCGCGGAGCTGGACCTGGAGGATCTCGCGGACGACGAGTGGATCACCTGGCCCGAGGGCCAGTTCTGCCACGAGTGGCTGCTGTCGACGCTGCGCTCCAAGGGCTTCGAGCCGCGGATCGCGCACTGCGCGCAGGAGCACCCCACCCAGCTCGCGCTGGTCGCCTTGGGGCTCGGGGTCTGCGTGGCGCCCCGGCTGGGCCGCGACCCGGTGCCCGCGGGGGTGCGGACGGTCCCGGTGCGGCACCGGGTGCACCGCCACATCTACGTCGTCTGGCGGGCCGACGCCGACCGGCGCCCGTCGATCCGTGCCGCCGTCGACGCGCTCCGGCGGATCGCGGGCACGGAGGGCGGCGAGTAGGGCGGCTCGCGGCCGGCCCGATCGCACCCCCGGCCGGACATTTCGGGCAGGTTGGCCGGTGTTCCCCGCCTCGTGAGCGTTCGTGCCGGGTGCCCTGCCGGAGTGCTCCTCGGAAAGCGGCTCCGGAAGCCGCAGTCGGGGCGCTCGATGCGGAGCCCCGGCACGCCCCCCGTGGCCCGGCCCGTCCTGCCCGCCTCCCTGGTCCTGGCGGGTGGGACGGGCCGGGGGCTCAGGACAGCTTGATCTCGTCGCCCGAGACCTCGATCTTCATGGACTCCAGCGGGGACATCGCCGGCGGGTGCTTCACGCTGCCGTCCTCGATGGAGAACTTGCTGCCGTGGCAGGGGCAGTTGATCGTGCCGCCCGACACGCTCGCCACCGTGCACCCCTGGTGCGTGCAGGTGCTCGTGAACGCCTTGAAGTCGCCCTTCGTCGGCTGGGTCACCACGACCTGCTGCTCCTTGAAGACCTTCCCGCCACCCTCGGGGATGTCGCTGGTCTTGGCCAGCGGGCTCGCGGACCCCTTGCCCGAGCCCTTCGCGGAACCGGAGCCGGAAGCCGTTCCGGAGTCGGAGGCACCGGAGCCGGAGGCGTCGGAGCCTGGATCGCCGGATCCGCCACAGGCGGCGAGGGTGGCTGCCAGCCCCGCGGCTCCCGCGGCGGTGACGACCGCGCGGCGGGACGGGGACGTGAAGGATTCGTGCGAAAGGCTCATAGGTACTGCCTCCGTGCTCGGACGTGTGCGTCGGGCCGTGCAAGACGCCGGTGCCGGGGGCGGCAGCGGCGACGTACCTCATACGTACAGCGGCGGCCGTATGTTCAACGAGTCTTCGGCCGCGTGAGGTACGGCATATGCACCGAAGCGCCCGTAGTGCTCCTCATCCGCCCGTGCGCACGACTCGGCGCCGGCCGAACGGGCGGCGGGGGAGCAGCGGCGGCCGGCGGCGTCCGGGCGCCGGTGGGCCGCCTGTGGCCGGCTTCGACGGCTGAGCAGGGGCGCGTCGACCGTGGTCAGCCGGTGTCGCCGAGCAGGGTTCGGCGGACGTGCCTGAGGTGGGCCTTCATCGCCTCACGGGCGGCATCGGCATCCCTCTCCCGGAGCGCGGCCACGATCTGTTCGTGTTCGCGGCAGTAGCTCTGGTGGCGCTCGGCGCCGAAGGTGCGCTTCTTCAGGCCGCCCCACACCGGCTGGCGGCGTGCGGCGATGAGCAGGGAGCTGACCTCGACGAGGACGGCGTTGTGCGTGGCGACGGCGAAGCTGTGGTGCAGGGCGGTGTCCCAGCGCTCGAACTCCTCCGAGGTGAGCGCCTTCTGCCCGCCGCGCAGGCAGCGCTCCATCTCGGCGAGGTCGGCGCCGGTCGCCGAGACGACGGCGAGGGGCATGAGCTCCGGTTCCAGGACCATGCGGGAGGCCATGATCTCGGAGGGGCTCGGCAGGTGGTCGCCGCCGCCCGGGGCCGCCGTCTCGTCGCGGGTGAGAAACGTGCCGCGGCCGACGTGGCGCGTTACGACGCCTCGTTGCTCAAGGTCGTTCAGGGCCGCGCGGACCACGGCTCGGCTCACGCCTGTGGCGGCGGCGAGGTCGCGTTCGGTGGGCAACCGGTCCCCGGGCCCCAGGCCCGCCCTGTCGATGTGCCGCTCGACGTGCCGGACCACGGTGACGGCGGCCCCCACGAGGTCTTCCATGACGTGCAGAACCTTCCCGGCTGCATAACCAATGTGAACCAATAATAGCAGTCCAGGTTGCTATACCGGGAGTGTTGGAGCTGTTGACCCCGCTGAGGCGCCTCCCTACGCTCACCAATAAGGGCCGATGCGAATATTGGTCCATATTGGTTTGGAGGTTTGGTGCGGTACGCGAGGATTCACACCACGGACGGCGCCCGTGTCTGCGTTGTCGACGGACACGGAAGTGCCCACCCGGTCGGTTTCTCCGACACCGGGGAGCGGATCACCGAGCTCCAGCAGATCATCGCCGCCGGGCCGGGGGCCTCGTCGCGCCTGAGGGCGGAGGAGCGTCCGGCCGACGGAAAGCTGCTGGCACCGCTGACCCCGCACCGCAACGTCTTCTGCGTGGGGCGCAACTACACGGAGCACGCGGCCGAGTTCGGCAGGAGCGGGTTCGACGCCACCGGGTCTGGCGACGGCCGGCACGTGCCGGAGCATCCCGTGGTGTTCACCAAGCCCGCGTCCTCGGTGATCGCCTCGGGTGACGCGATCGACCCGCACACGGACATCACCTCCGCGCTCGACTACGAGGGCGAGATCGGCGTCATCATCGGCCGCCGCTGCTCGAAGGTCGGCCGTGACGAGGCCATGCAGTACGTGTGGGGCTACACCCTCATCAACGACGTCACCGCGCGGGATCTGCAGCGCGACCACAAGCAGTGGTTCATCGGAAAGTCCCTCGACACCTTCTGCCCCGTGGGGCCGTGGGCGGTCACCGCGGACGAGGTCGACATCGCCGATCTCCGCTTGCAGACCCGGGTCAACGGCGAACTGCGCCAGGACGCCAGCACCGCCCAGCTGATCTTCGACGTGGCCACCGTCATCGAGACGCTGTCCGCGGGAATCACCCTGGAGCCCGGCGACGTGATCGCGACCGGTACCCCGGTCGGTGTCGGCATCGGCTTCGACCCGCCGAAGTACCTGGCAACCGGCGACCAGGTGACCGTCTCCGCACCGGGCCTGGGCGACCTCACCAACGTGGTCGGCCCCGTGACCGGAGGCGACTTGCTGGTGCCCGCCGCCTCCGCGCGGCTGTACGTGGAGAGGTCCGGGCAGGGCTCGCCCGTGGTCCTCATCCACGGCCTGGGCGGTGCGACCACCTTCTACGACCCCCAGGTGGCGGCCCTCGCCGAGGACCACACGGTGCTGCGCTACGACCTGTCGGGGCACGGCCGCTCCCCGCGGGCCGGCGTTCCGAGCATCGAGGGCTGGGCGGACGAACTGCTGGCGCTCCTGGACGCCGAGGGCATCGAGGAGACCGCCGTCGTGGCCCATTCCATGGGCACGCTGGTCGCCTCCCGCTTCGCCGCGGCCCACCCGGGCCGGGTGACCAGGCTGGCCCTGCTGGGCCCGTTGCGCGCGCAGGGCGAGAAGGCCAAGGCGGCCACCCGTGCCCGTGCGCGTACGGTGCGGGAGGGCGGGATGTCGGCCGTCGCCGACACCATCGTCTCGGTGGCCACCTCTCCGGCGACGCGTGCCGAGCGGCCCCTGGCCGCGGCCCTGGTCCGCGAACTGCTGCTGGGCCAGGACGCCGAAGGCTACGCGCTGGCCTGCGAGGCGCTGGCCGCCGCGGAGGAGCCCGACTTCGCGGGCATCAAGGCCCCGGTCCTGCTGCTGACCGGCAGCGAGGACAAGACCAGCCCCGTGGCCCTGAACGACGAGATCGGCTCCCTGCTGGCCAGGGCGAGCCGGCGCGTGATCGAGCAGATCGGCCACTGGCACGCCCTGGAAGCGCCGCACGACGTCACGAGCGCACTGAAGGAGTTCCTCACCCAGTCCTGACCTCTGCTGGTCCGAAAGGAAGATGACGACGATGTCACCGAGCACGTCGACCCTGTTCACGAACGTACGCGTCTTCGACTCCAGTGGCGACCAGCCTTTCGCGGGCGAGGTCGTGGTGAGCGGCGAGCGCATCGTCGAGGTCCACCATGGCAGCGGCGCCGCGGCCCGCGAGGGCGCCCGCGTCGTCGACGGACACGGCCGGTTCCTCATGTCCGGCCTGTGTGACGCGCACACGCACTTCTCCTGGATCAACTCCGCCGACCTGCCGGGACTCGGGCGCCTGGGAGTCGAGGAGCACACCCTCCTGTCGGCGAAGTCGGCCCTGACCTACCTCGACTCGGGCTACACGATGTGCGTCGGAGCGGCCTCCGCGAAGCCGCGACTGGACGTCGTGATCCGCAACTCGATCAACGAAGGACTGATCCGCGGCCCCCGCTACCTGGCCAACTGCCAGGAGATCGCCGTCACCGGCGGTGACCTCATCGAGGGCATCACCGCGTTCGCCGACGGGCCCGAGGAAATGCGCAAGGCGGTACGCCGCAACGTCGCCCACGGCGCCGACCTGGTCAAGCTGAGCATGTCAGGGGAGGAGATCACCGGCGACAAGCACGCCGAGGACAACTACTTCTCCGACGAGGAGGTGCTCGCGGTCACCACCGAGGCCCACCGGCGCGGGCTTCGGGTGTGCTCCCACGCCCGCTCGGCGGAGAGCGTGAAGATGTCGCTGCGCAACAACGTCGACATCATCTACCACGCCAGCTTCATCGACGACGAAGGCATGGACATGCTGGAGGCCAAGAAGGACGAGGTGTTCGTCGCACCCGGTCTGAACTGGCTTGTCGCGACGCTGCATGACGCCGCGGAGTTCGGCTACCCGCCGGCGGCCGCCGAAGCGGCCGGGTACAAGCACGAACTGGACTGCGCCATCGCCGGACTCCAGGAGATGCGCCGGCGCGGCATCCGGGTCCTGCCCGGTGGCGACTACGGATTCGCCTGGACCCCGCACGGCACCTACGCCCGCGACCTCCAGCACTTCGTCGAGCTGCTCGGGTACACGCCGATGGAGACCCTGCTCGCCGCCACCAGGCTGGGCGGCGAGATCATGCGGATGCCCGACGAGCTCGGGCAGGTCAAGCCCGGCTTCTACGCCGACCTGATTCTCGTCGACGGAGACCCGCTGGAGGACATCGGCGTCCTGCGGAGCCGGGACCGCATCGTCGGCATCATGAAGGGTGGCGACTTCCACAAGGATCCTGACACCGGAGCCACGGGGGATACGTCCCCCCTCGCCGGCGGATCCGTGATCACCGCCTGACCCACCGGACTCCGGTGCCCTCGCGCCTTGATCCGGCGCGGGGGCACCGGCGCGTCCGGCTCCCGCTTGAGGCGATCACCGCTAGCTCTCCCGCCCGCCCCTCGCGTGGTGATCGCTGCCCTCACATGACGATGCGGACCTTCAGCGCCGAGCGGTCGTCCATCGCCCGGTAGCCGTCCGGCACGCCGTTCAAGCCGACCGTGTGGTCGAAGAGGGGGCCCGGGTCCATGACGCCCTCCAACACGTCGTGAAGCAGCTCGGGGAGGTAGGCGCGGGCGGGGGCACGCCCCCTGCGAGCGTGATGTCGCGGTCGAACATCTCGCCGCCCGCCCCCAGGCGCCGAGACACGCATCCCGCAGATCGACCCGATGGTCGCCGTACTGCGCGGAGACCACCCCGCGGCCGACCCCGAAGAGGGCCCGATCGAGCTGCGGGAGCTGGCAGGCGCCTCCTGGATCGCCGCCCCCGCCCAGACAGCGTGTGGTGATGCGTTCCTTCAGGCCTGCCGCTCGGCAGGCTTCGCCCCGCGGATACGGCACATCTGCACCGGCTCTCCGCCATGGCCGCTCTGGCCGCGAGCGGTGGCCATCCGGCCCTCATCCCCCGCCTGGCCGCGGCACATCTGCCGCTCTTGCTGACCACACGTCCTGTGGCGGACGGCAGCCTCGCCCGCACGACCGGGATTGCGGTCAGGCACGGCACGGCGCGTGAGCCCGAAATCGTTGCCGGCCTGAAATCGCTCCAAACCATGCGTAGCTGACAGCGGTGGAAAAGATTCTCCCTCCATGCCCCGTCTCCGACAGCGTTCCGAAGGACGGCTTCCGCCGCTGCGACGCGCCTACGCCCTGATCATGCCGGAGCAGGGGAGCCCGCGGTGACGCCGGCACGATGGCTCCGGTGCTCGTCCCCGGCTGTCACGCTTGGTCACTATGCTCACTTCATGCCGAAGGCCGGAAGCAGGGGCCGCACCGCCATGGATGGACCGCTGGGGAGACACGGAGACGAGCATGCCGATGGAAACTCCCCGGATTCTCCCCGGGGCTGGTCGGGGAGGCCTTCCCGGATGGCACCACGTTCGCGTTGCCGTGGCATGCAAGGTAAACGAGTCGTGGAGCCTTGAGAGATGCTGACAGAAGTCGCTGCCACCCGCTACATCACGCCCCTGCGTGAGGGCGGCTCGCTGCCCGGTCTCGTCGAGGCGGACGACCGGGCCACCTACGTGGTGAAGTTCACCGGTGCGGGACAGGGCCGCAAGACCCTGGTCGCCGAGGCGATCTGCGCCCGGCTCGCCCGGGGCCTTGGCCTGCGTGTCCCCCCACTCGTCACGGTCCGGCTGGATCCGGTGCTCGGCCTGGGCGAGCCCGACCCCGAGGTGCAGGACCTGCTCAAGGCCAGCGGCGGGCTCAACCTCGGCGTGGGCTACCTCTCCGGCGCCCTCGGCTTCGACCCGCTCGCGTACGGCGTGGAGCCCCGGGAGGCCGGCCGTATCGTGTGGTTCGACGCGTGGGTGGGCAACGTCGACCGGTCCTGGCGGAACCCCAACATGCTCGTCCGGGGGCAGGACCTCTGGCTGATCGACCACGGCGCCACCATGATCTGGCACCACAACTGGCCGACCGTCCAGACCGCCGCCGCCCGCCCCTATGACGCCTCCGACCACGCGCTGGCCGGCTTCGAGCCGGATGTCGCGGCCGCCGCCGCCGAGCTGGCTCCCGGTGTCACCCCCGAACTGCTCGCCGAGGCCACCGCCGACGTCCCGGACGCCTGGCTGGCCGACGAGGCGGGCTTCGGCAGCCCCGACGAGGTGCGCGAGGCGTATGCCTCCGCGCTCCTCGCGCGCGCCGCGACCGTCCACGAGCACATCACCCTGGGCCGGCCGCCCGGCGCCCGGCCCGTCGGCTCCTCGGGCTGGCTCCCCGCCGGCCCCGCAACCACCGGCGAGGCCTCATGAGCGACCGGAGCGTCTTCGAGTACGCGCTGCTGCGCGTCGTGCCGCGGGTGGAGCGGGGCGAGCTGATCAACGCCGGTGTGATCGTCTACTGCCGCGCGCACGGATACGTCGCTGCGCGCACCCACCTCGACGAGGCCAGACTGAGGGCGCTCGACCCCGCAGTGGACCTCACCGGCGTGCGCGCCGCCCTGGTGGCCGTGGAGCGCGTCTGCCAGGGCGGCGAGGGGGCGGGGGAGGCCGGCCGGGACGACGCCGGGCGCCGCTTCCGCTGGCTGATCGCCCCCCGCTCCACCGTCGTACAGCCGGGCCCCGTGCACACCGGGCTCACGGACGACCCCGAGGCCGAGGCGGAGCGGCTGCTCGACCTCCTGGTGAGGTGAGGCCGGCGCGCGCCGGGGAGCGAAGGGGGCACGCCGCCCGGCGTGCCGTTGACACCGGGTGCCGCGGCTTCTAGCGTCACGCCTACCGAAGGTACTAAGCGGTCGCTCACCCCGTGGGGACCGCGCCGGACCCGCTGTCCTGGGAGCAGGAACGGCAGGAACGGCAGGGACGACCGGAATGAGGAGAAGCTGAATGTCCACCACTGAGCAGCGCGTCGCGATCGTCACCGGTGCCGCGCGCGGCATCGGCGCCGCCACCGCGGTACGGCTGGCCGCGGACGGTCGCGCGGTAGCCGTGCTCGACCTCGACGAGGGTGCCTGCGAGGACACCGTCGAGAAGATCACCGCCGCCGGCGGCAGGGCGCTCGCGGTGGGCTGCGACGTCAGCGACGAGGAGCAGGTGGCCTCGGCGGTCCAGCGCGTCGCGGACGGTCTCGGCGCGCCGACGATCCTCGTGAACAACGCCGGGGTGCTCCGCGACAACCTCCTGTTCAAGATGAGCGTGTCCGACTGGGACACGGTGCTCGGCGTCCACCTGCGCGGCGCCTTCCTGATGTCCCGCGCGGCACAGAAGCACATGGTGGACTCCGCGTTCGGCCGCATCGTCAACCTGTCGTCGTCCTCGGCGCTCGGCAACCGCGGCCAGGTGAACTACGCCGCGGCCAAGGCCGGCATGCAGGGCTTCACGAAGACCCTGGCCAAGGAGCTGGGGAAGTTCGGCGTCACCGCCAACTCCGTCGCCCCCGGCTTCATCGCCACCGAGATGACCAAGTCGACCGCGGAGCGCGTCGGCATGGGCTTCGAGGACTTCCAGGCCGCGGCCGCCACGCAGATCCCCGTCCAGCGCGTCGGGCAGCCCGAGGACGTCGCCAACGCCATCGCCTTCTTCACGGGCGACGCGGCCGGCTTCGTCTCCGGGCAGGTCCTGTACGTGGCCGGCGGCCCGCTCAACTGATCGCGAGGAAGACCCCAATGACACAGCAGGACAGCGGCAAGGTCGCGCTGATCACCGGCGCGAGCCGCGGCATCGGCTACGGAGTGGCGCAGGCGCTGGTGGCCCGCGGAGACCGGGTCTGCATCACGGGCCGGGGCGAGGAGGCCCTCAAGGAGGCCGCCGAGAAGCTGGGCGCGGACCGCGCGCTGGCCGTGCCCGGCAAGGCGCACGACGAGGCGCACCAGGCGCTCGCCGTCGAGCGCACCATGGAGACCTTCGGCAGGATCGACTTCCTCATCAACAACGCGGGCACCAACCCCGTGTTCGGGCCGATGGCCGACATGGACCTGGGCGTCGCGCGCAAGGTCTACGAGACCAACGTCATCTCGGCGCTCGGCTTCGCCCAGCGCACCTGGAAGGCGTGGCAGCAGGAGAACGGCGGCGTGATCGTCAACATCGCCTCCATAGCGGGCGTCGGTGCGTCCCCCTTCGTCGGCGCCTACGGCATGAGCAAGGCCGCGATGATCAACCTGACCCTCCAGCTCGCGCACGAGTTCGCCCCGCGGGTGAGGGTCAACGCCATCGCGCCGGGAGTGGTCAAGACCCGCTTCGCGAAGGCCCTGTACGAGGGCCGCGAGGAGGAGGCGGCCGCTGCCTACCCGCTGGGCCGGCTCGGCGTGCCCGAGGACGTCGGCGGCGCGGCGGCCTTCCTCACCTCGGACCAGTCGGAGTGGATCACCGGCCAGACCCTGGTGGTGGACGGCGGCATCTTCCTCAACGCGGGTGTCAGCTGACCGGCCGGTAACCCTCGACACGCGTTCTCTCCTCGATAGGTGACTACCCCTCACCTTTGCCGGGGTGCGGCGGATCGGGCGGCTCGGCGCTGCGGTATCGTCGGCCGACTCATGGCGTGACCTGATCGAGGAGAGCGCGTGTTCAACCGGATCCGATGTGTACGGCCCCTTGCCGCGACCGTCTCCATATCCGTGCTTGCCGGATGTGGGCTCATGTCTTCGGACGACGCCGGTCACGGACAGCAGATCGCCGTGGGAACGACCAGCGCCCCCAGCACGCTGGACCCCGCAGCAGCCTGGGACGGCTCGTGGGAGCTGTTCCGGAACATCTACCAGACGCTGCTCGCCTACCCTGACGGCGCCACGCAGCCCAAGCCGGACGCCGCCGAGAACTGCAGGTTCACGGATTCCGGAAAGCGCACCTACCGGTGCACGCTCCGCTCGGACATGACGTTCTCCAACGGGGACACGCTCGACGCGCAGGCCGTCAAGTACTCCATGGACCGGATAGGCAAGATCAACGCGCCGGGCGGTCCCGCCGGACTGCTGGGCAGCCTTGACCGGGTCGAGACCAAGGGCGACTCGGTGGTGCTCTTCAAGCTCAAGAAGCCCGACGCCACCTTCCCGTTCGTCCTGGCCACGCCGGCCATGTCCATCGTCGACCCGGCGGAGTACCCGCCCGACGCGGTCCGCAAGGGCAACGAGGTCACGGCCTCGGGACCGTACACGCTGAAGAGCTACGTCGCCGGCAAGCAGGCCGTGCTGGCCAGGAACGAGAGTTACAAGGGCCCGGCCCGGCTGAAGAACGACGGCACCACGATCCGCTACTTCCAGGACTCCCACGAAATGGTCCGGGCCCTGAAGAAGAAGCAGATCGACGTCACCGTGCGCGGCCTGGCCGCGGACGACATCGTGGCGCTCAAGAGCGGTGAGTCGCAGGAGGGCATCCAGCTGATCGAGGAGGCCGGCACGGAGACCAGCTACCTCGTCTTCAACCCGAAGGACCCGTGGGCCGGCAAGCTCCCGGTGCGCAGGGCGATCGCCCAGCTCATCGACCGGGGCGCCATCGCGGACAAGGTCTACCAGGGCACCGTCGAGCCGCTCTACTCGATGATCCCGAAGGGGGTCGTGGGCCACACCGCCGGGTTCTTCGACGAGTACGGCAAGGCCAGCGCCTCCAAGGCCCGCTCGATCCTCACCGACGCGGGCATCACCAAGCCCGTGCCGCTCACCCTGTGGTACACCTCGGACCGGTACGGCTCGGCGACCCAGCCGATGTTCGAGGAGATCAAGAGCCAGCTCGACGGCTCGGGCCTGTTCACGGTCACGCTCAAGAGCCGCCCCTGGACGGAGTTCGAGGCGGGTTACCAGAAGGGCGAGTACCCGGTGTTCGGGCGCGGCTGGTCGCCCGACTTCCCCGACCCGGACGACTTCGTCACGCCCTTCGTGGGGGACCAGAACGCCCTCGGCACCCCCTACGAGTCGCCGCGGATGACCGACGAGCTGCTGCCGGAGTCCCGCGAGGAGAGCGACCGCGGCGAGGCCGTGCAGGCCTTCGAGCAGATCCAGGAGATCATGCTCCAGGACGCGCGGCTGCTGCCGCTGTGGCAGAGCAAGCTGTTCGTGGCGGCGAGCGAGGAGATCTCCGGCGCCGAGAGCGCCTTCGACTCGGGTTCGATCATGGACATGTGGGAGCTGGGCCGGAAGACGAGCTGGTAGGACGGGTACGGGCCGGGTGTCAGTGGTCGCCGGTAGGTTCTCCTCCTGGCGACCGCATCTTCGCGCGGCCGTCGAGTGAACGTATCCCGGAGGAAGTTGACGTGACCGACACCGCCATGCTGCCCGAGTCCTGGCGCGGCGTCCTCGGCGAGGAACTGCAGAAGCCCTACTTCGCGGAGCTCACCGAGTTCGTGGAGGAGGAGCGGGCGAGGGGTCCCGTCTATCCGCCGCGCGAGGAGGTGTTCGCCGCCCTCGACGCGACGCCCTTCGACGAGGTGAAGGTCCTCGTCCTCGGCCAGGACCCCTACCACGGCGAGGGCCAGGGCCACGGCCTGTGCTTCTCGGTCCGCCCCGGAGTGAAGACGCCCCCGTCGCTGCGGAACATCTACCGCGAGCTCCAGGACGAGCTGGGCCTGCCCGTCCCGGACAACGGCTACCTGATGCCGTGGGCCCGCCAGGGCGTCCTGCTGCTCAACGCGGTCCTGACCGTCCGCGCCGGCGAGCCCAACTCCCACAAGGGCAAGGGCTGGGAGAAGTTCACGGACGCCGTGATCAGCGCCGTGGCCGAGCGCCCCGACCCCGCGGTCTTCGTGCTCTGGGGGAACTACGCCCAGAAGAAGCTCCCCCTCATCGACGAGAAGCGGCACGCGGTCGTCAAGGGAGCCCACCCCTCGCCGCTCTCCGCCCGCAAGTTCTTCGGCTCACGCCCGTTCACCCAGATCGACAAGGCGGTCGCCGAGCAGGGGCACGCCCCGATCTCCTGGCGCATCCCCGATCTGGGGGCGGCCGGCTAGCACCTCCGGACGGCCTCCCCCTGCCGGGAACCGCCACCGAGAACACATCGGAGAGCACCATCGCGGCTGCGGCGCCTGGCCCCGCACTGCAAGGAACGTCCCACGCGACCTTGCCCGGGGTGGGGTCCGGGGCCTGGCGCGCGGCCCGTCCGCGGCCTCCGGCACCACGCGTACGGCCCCGCCGTCACCGCCCTGGCCCAACCCCGGATGCCGGGCGGGGCGGCCCACGCCATTGTCGGTGGCGGTGGACAGCGGGGTGACGCGGCGCCGGGCCGCCGTGTCGTCGTGGGCCGGAGCGTGGAGGACGCGGTGGCGCAGTACCAGGAAGGCGCGGAGCCCACGGCCGACGACGCCATGATGACCAGGATCGGTCAGGTGATCATGCTGCACCACGGAGGCGACCGCGAGGAGGCTCGCGGCCGCTTCCTCGCCCTCTGGTCGGAGATCGGCGAGGACGGCGACCCGTTGCACCGCTGCACCCTGGCCCACTACATGGCGGACACCCAGGACGACCCCGTCGACGAACTGGCCTGGGACCTGCGCGCGCTGTCGGCCGCGGAGGAACTGACCGTGCTGCCGCCCGCTCCCGGCACCCCGGGTGGAACGCCCGCCGCCCGGGCCTTCCTTCCGTCGCTGCACCTCAACCTGGCGGCGGACTACGACCGCCTCGGCCGCCCCGAGGCGGCACGCAGCCACGTGCGCCGCGCCCGCGGCGCCATGGCCGCCCTCGGTGACGACCGGTACGGAAGGAGCGTGCGAGACGCCATCGGCCGGCTGGAACAGAGACTCACCGACAAGTCGACATAGCGACGACGCGTCGATACCGGCCGTCCCGTTGCCTCGGCGACCCTTCGGTCGCGGTCCCGACGGCCCGCGGCAGCCCGGTGCGGGCGCCGCCGGGAGCGGTGGGGGAAGACCGACAACAGGAAGCGCGGCCGGGCCGCGTCACGTGCTCACGGCCACATGCCCATCCCTCCGCACCCGGCCACCCCTCTGCCGGCCGGAGCCGCGGGTGCGAGCGGGCAGGCGCCGGCTCCGGGCGGGACCAGCCAGAGCGGTCCGACGGGGCCGGCGGGGATCGGCACGGGGATCCGCGGGGCGGGTGCGGCCGGGTAGGGCGCGTTGGGCACCGCGGGCGCCGGCTGGGCCGGTGGCCGCCGGACCCCACCGGGTGGCGCGCCCACACGGCCGCGCGCACCCGGGAGCGCCCCCGGTGGTCCGTCGCGCCTCGGCTCGGGCGCCCTTGAGCGGTCCTTGCGGGCCATCCGCTCCAGGGCCTCCAGGGCCGGCGCCCGGACCGTCCGCGGCGGCTTCGCGTCGTCCGGAGCCGTCGCGAGGCCTGGCGAGGGGCCTGTCCGTGACGCGGTCGCCCCGCCCGGCCGCGACGTGCCCGGCGGCGACTGCACGCTCACACAGGCCGTGACGGTCGAGACGGCCGTGACGATCAGGAGCGCCGCTGATGTCGTGGTTCTGTGCACTCGGGCAACTCTGCTGAGTCGTGCCCCTTTTCATGTGCATATGAGCCCTGTATGGCCCTTACGAGTGATCACCCGAACGGATGGCCCACCCTGCGGACCCGGGTCGCCGAGGGGGTCTTGGGCGGCCTACGGCCTGCCGTGATCAGGGGTGGCCGGTGCCGACCAGGCCGGCGAGGAGCTCGCGGACGCTGAGCCGCAGTTCCTCGGCGGACGGGACCTCCGCGTGGTACGAGCCGGCCACGCACGAGAACATCATCCCGTCGCACCAGGCGGTGAGCGACAGTGCGTGCCGCGCCGGGTCCGTGGAGCCGGCCGCCGCGACCATGGCCGTCAGCGGATCCCTGAAACGCCGGCCCGCGGCGTCGAAGAACTCGCGGAGCTCGGGGCGCCGGGTGGCCTCCAGGGCGAGTTCGTAACGGGCCGTCAGCAGCTCCCGGTATCCGCTGAGGTAGCGGTGCAACGCAAGGGCGAGGCCGTCGGCCAGCGCCTCGGCGCCGCCCCGCGGGTCCGGCATCTCGTCGGGCGTGAGCACGCTCGCCTCGCGCTCCGCGAGCCTCCGCACCGCCGCCTGGAGCAGTGCGAGGCGCGTGCGCGCGTGATTGGACGTGGAGCCCGGCGGAAGGCCCGCCGCCTCGTCGACCGCCCGGTGCGTCAGCCCCCGCATGCCCCGCTCCGCGAGGAGCTTCAGTGCCGTGTCGGCGACGGTCTCGGCCCGGGAGGAGCGCTGGTGGGAGCCGGGGGATCGGGCGGGGGTGCGTGCGGACATGCCCCCAACCTACCTGCGGCACTGCGGATGTAGTACGTTCGAGGGCGGCTGCCACTACAGGTGTAGTGACCATGGCGTTCCCGCCCGGTATCCGGCGCGGGCGACGGGGCACGGGGACGGACCGGCGAGGGGAGAGTCCGATGCGGAACAGCACAACGGGCGGGGCGGGTGAACGGGCGCCGCGCGCCGTGGTCATCGGCGGCGGCATCGGCGGCCTGACCGCCGCGGTGGGTCTCCACCGGCGCGGGTGGCGCGTGACGGTGCTGGAGCGCGCAGGCTCACTGGCCCCGGTCGGCGCCGCGATCGCGCTGTCGCCCAACGCCCTGCGCGCCCTCGACGTGATCGGTGCAGGTAAGGAGGTCCGCGCCCTTGCCGCCTGGGAGGGCGACGGCGGCCTGCGCACCCCGTCGGGCCGCTGGCTCGCCCGCACGGACGCCGAACGCAACGAGGCGAGGTTCGGCGGCCCGCTGGTGCTGCTGCGCCGTTCGACGCTGGTCGACCTCCTCGCCGCGCGGCTCCCGGACGGCGCCGTCCGCACGGGGTCCCAGGCCGCACTCGCCGACGTGGGAGACCCGGGACACGCGAGCGCACCGGGTGCCGCCGAGCCCGGCGGTGCTCCGCCGGCATCCGGCCGCCCTGCGCGGGTGACCACCCCGGACGGCGACCTGGAGGCCGAGCTCGCCGTCGCCGCCGACGGCGTCCACTCCGGCGCCCGGGCCGTCCTCTTCCCGGACCACCCCGGTCCCTCCTACGCCGGATTCACCACCTGGCGCCTGATGGTCCCGGCCCCCGGCCCGTTCGCGCCCCACGAGACCTGGGGCCGCGGCCTGCTGTGGGGCACCCAGCCGCTCAAGGACGGCTCCGTGTACGCCTACGCCGCCGCCGCGGCACCGCCCGGCGGCCACGCCCCCGACGACGAGCGGGCCGAGCTGCGGCGCTTCTTCGGCCACTGGCACGAGCCGGTCCCGTCCCTCATCGACGCCGTGCCCGCGGACGAGGTGCTGCGGCATGACGTCCACCATCTCGCGACACCGCTGCCCGCCCTCCACAGGGGCCGGGTCGCGGTGCTCGGCGACGCCGCGCACGCCATGCCGCCCACCCTCGGACAGGGCGGCAACCAGGCCGTCGAGGACGCCGTCGTGCTCGCCCACCACGCCGACCCCGCCGCGCCCGCCCCCGACCTCGCCGGGTACACCCGGGACCGGCTGCCGCGCACCACGGCCATCGCGGCCCGTTCGGTCAGCACCAGCCGAATGATGATCACCCGGCGTTCCGCGGCCGCCGTCGCCCTTCGGAACGGCGCCATCGCCGTCCTCTCCACGCTCTTCCCCGCGGTCATGCTGCGCAGTTTCGACGAGGTGGCCGGCTGGCGGCCGCCGGGGGCCACGTATGCTTCCCCGACATCGGAGCACACCCCCTGACACCACGCTCCGTGGCGAGAACGCCATCGACTGCGACGAGAGCTGAGGAGACCCGGGTGAAGGTCGGCTGCATCGGACTGGGTGACATCGCCCAGAAGGCGTATCTGCCGGTGCTCACCGCCCTGCCGGGCGTCGAACTCCACCTGCACACGCGGACGCCCGTGACCCTGGCCCGGGTCGCCGCCGCCCACCACATCCCCGCCGAGCGCTGCCACGAGGACCTGGGCGGGCTGCTCGCGCAGGACCTCGACGCGGCGTTCGTGCACGCCCCCACCGCGGTGCACCCCGAGATCACCGGGCGGCTGCTGGAGGCGGGCGTACCCACCTGCGTCGACAAGCCGCTCGCCTACGACCTCGACGACTCCGAACGGCTCGTGGGCCTCGCGGAGCGGCGCCGCACCAGCCTGATGGTGGCGTTCAACCGGCGCTACGCCCCCGCGTACGCGCAGTGCGCCGAGCACCCGCGCGAGCTGATCCTGATGCAGAAGAACCGGGTCGGCCTGCCCGAGGAGCCCCGGACGTTCATCCTCGACGACTTCATCCACGTCGCGGACACCCTGCGCTTCCTGGCACCGGCCGCGATCGACCACGTGAGTGTCCGGGCCCGGGCGGCACGCGGGCTGCTGCACCACGTCGTGCTCCAGCTCGGCGGCGACGGCTTCACGGCCCTCGGCGTGATGAACCGTCTCAGCGGCTCCACCGAGGAGATCCTCGAAGTCTCCGGGCAGGACACCAAGCGGCAGGTGGTGAACCTCGCCGACATCGTCGACCACAAGGGCCAGCCGAGCGTGCGGCGGCGCGGCGACTGGGTTCCGGTGGCACGCCAGCGCGGCATCGAGCAGGTGGTCCTGGCCTTCCTGGACGCCGTGCGCGCCGGCACCGTGCTCAGCGCCCGGGACGCCCTGGCGACCCACGAGTTGTGCGAGCGGGTGGTCGCGGCGGTCGGCGAGCAGACCGCCTGAGCGACGGGGCCCGCCACGAGGACGGGCACCAGCGGCGGCCGGAACAGTGCCATGGGCCTTGACCCGGGCGGTCCGCCGGGCCGCGCCGCACCCTCCGCGGGCGGCGTGGGACCTACGCTGCTGTGGATGATGCAGACCTTCGTGTTCGACGTGGGGGAGACCCTCACCAAGGACGACCGTTACTGGGCGGGCTGGGCCGACTGGCTGGGCGTCCCGCGGCACACCGTCTCGGCGCTGGTGGGCGTCGTCGTCTCGCAGGGCCGCGACAACGCCGACGCGCTGCGGCTGCTCAGCCCGGACATCGACGTGGACTCCGCGTACCACGCGCGGGAGAGAGCCGGACGCGGCGAGTACCTTGACGAGAGCGACCTCTACCCCGATGTGCGGCCCGCGCTCGGCCGACTGCGCGCGCTCGGCAAGCGGGTGATCGTGGCCGGCAACCAGACGGCACGCGCGGGGGAGCTCCTGCGCGACCTGGACCTTCCCGCCGACGCCGTCGTCACCTCGGGGGACTGGGGTGTCGCGAAACCGGACCCGGCGTTCTTCGAGCGCGTCCTCGAACTGGCCAAGGCGCCCGCGGAGCGGACCGTCTACATCGGCGACCACCCTGTCAACGACGTCTTTCCGCCGAAGGCAGCCGGCATGCGCGTCGCCCACCTCCGGCGCGGCCCCTGGGGGCACCTGTGGGCGGACGACCCGGACGTGGTGGCGGCCGCCGACTGGCGCGTCGCATCCCTCATCGAACTCACGGAACTCACCGAACTCAGGGACGCCGCCGGCGAATGAGCCCCGCGCGGTCCACCGCGATGCGCCCCCCTGCACCACCCGGCTCGGCAGGCCGCCGGCGCACACGCCCCTCGCCCGCGCCGCAGGTCCGCGCCCGCGCCACAGTCCCGCGCGCGGCCACGGCGGACGCGCGGCCACCCACGGCCGCGGGCCGTCACCCCGCGCACTTGGCTGCCGGAGCGCCCCGTTACGTGTCCGGAATGAGGGGGACCCCGAAAGGAGCAGCCGTCCCGCCGGGGGCGCCGGACAGACCCGTGCTGAGGGAGACCGTCATGCCATCGATCCTCATGGTGCTGACCGGAGCGACCCGGTGGAGCCTGAAGGACGGAACGCAGCGCCCGACCGGCTTCTGGGCTGAGGAGTTCGTGGAGCCGCACAGCATCCTCCGTGCCGCCGGCGCCCGCATCACGCTGGTCACCCCGGGCGGGCGGCGGCCCGTACCGGACGAGCTCAGCCTGAGGTCGGAGATGAACGGCGGCGACCCGGCGCGCGTGGACGAGATGCGCTCGTACCTGGACGAGGTGGCCGACGCACTCGACGCGCCGGGGCGGCTGGAGGAGGCCGACGCCGCCGGGTTCGACGGCGTCGTCATCCCCGGCGGGCACGGCCCGATGCAGGACCTGGCCGTGAACGAGGAGGTCGGCGCACTGCTCGCGGCCGTCCTGCCCGACTTCACCAAGGTCGTGGGCGCGCTGTGCCACGGACCCGCCGCCTTCATGCCGGCGGGCACCGAGGAGGGCTGGCTGTTCAGGGGCCGGGCGATGACGTCCTTCACGGACGAGGAGGAGCGCCAGACGGGGCTCGCCGGCAATGCGCCCTGGCTGTTGGAGTCGCGGCTGCGCGCGGCCGGGGCGCGTTTCGTTGCGGGCGCTCCCTGGTCCTCGCACGTCGTCGTGGACGGCAACCTCGTCACGGGCCAGAACCCCGGTTCCGCACGGGAGGCCGCGCAGGCCATCGTCAAGGAAATAGGTGTGCGCACCTGACCCCCCGCGGCCGAAGGCGCGGCAGAAGAGAGAGCCCCGGCCGGTCACGCGCCCGCCGGGGCTCTTCGGTCGTCGGGGAAGTCGGTCGGGTTTCCCGGATGGGGCGGACGAGCCGCCGGGGGAGTGGCACCCACGGGGGGTGCGGTGGGCCGGGCGCCAGGGGCGCGCACGGCCCGAGCCGAGCGTGCGGAAGGTCAGGCCGCTTCGATGATCTCCCAGCGCATCGCCTCGGCCCACTCGGTCACCAGTGCCTCGTACACCCGTCGCTGGTCCGTCGAGAGCGTGCCTCCAGCACGCAGCCACAGCGCACGGATCTGCTCGTTCACCTCAGCAGAAGATCGCACGGGACGACGTGTCTCACGGATTGGGGACATGCCTTAAAGCTTAGGGGGTGAATATGACTGCGGCTCCGCTCCGTCAGTAATCCATTGCCACCTGTAGTCACCAATGCGGCTCTGACCTGGCCTCTTGCGCGTGAAACAACCCTTCATATATCCGATGTGATGTTGGCCGCATCGGGGTTTGGCGTCAGAACAGCATTGAGAAGGCAGGTTTCCTGTGGCTTGCCCATGTCACGGGAGGACTTCCTGTGTGCCCCCGCCTCCCCTTGGGTTCCTTCGTAAGTCTTTCGGAGGCGGGTGGAAGAGGGTAGGGGACGGCGGGTGCGCGGGGGGCCCGGGGCGCGTGGCGAGGTGGTTGGGGCGGTGGGCGTGGGCGCCGGCGGGGCGACTCCGCGGACGTCGTCCGGCCCGGCGGCGGTCCCCGAAGCGGAGCCGGCGGCGCGCGTGCTCGCACCCGCGGCGGGCACCGGCCGCGATCTCGCCCGAAGACGTGTCCCGCATTCGCGCGCAGGGTTGTTGACCCCTCGTTCTGAGGCCCCTAAGTTGCCGCGCACGGGGCGAAAGCGCTTGCTATGAATCGATTCATCTCCACGCCACACCCAGGAGGCCGGATGAACGACGAGGTCACCCGAACGGCCGGAGACGGCCCCCACGTCACGGCAGTACTCGCGGGGAACGCCGCGGGCCCGGCGGGCGGGGCCGGTCTGCGTATCGTGCACACCCACGGTGAGAGCGTCACGGTCACCGAGCCGACCACCGGCGTCGAGCTCTTCCGCTACGTCTACCGGCAGGAAGCGGCCTTCGAGGCGCCGAAGCCCTACCTCCACCCCGTCAGGACGCTGACGGGCGAGGTGGTCACCGACTACCGGCCCAACGACCACCGCTGGCACAAGGGCCTCCAGATGACCGCGTCCCACCTGTCGGGGCAGAACCTCTGGGGCGGCAACACCTATGTGCACGGCGAGGGATACCTCCCGCTGCCCGAGACGGTGGGCTCCATGGCCCACGTGGCCTTCGACGAACTCGCTGCGCGGGACGGCGGTCTCGTCCTCACCGAGTGGCTGACCTGGCACCCGTACGGCGGCGAGCTGTGGGCCGAGGAGACCCGCCGGATCGAGGTGCGGGACGTGGATCCGGCCACCGGGACCTGGGCGATGGTGTGGAGCACCCGGGTCACCAACCGCAGGGACGAGCCGCTGAGGTTCGGCAGCCCCACCACGCACGGCCGCGAGATGGCGGGCTACACGGGGCTGTTCTGGCGGGGGCCGCGCGCCTTCAGGGGCGGCCGGATCCTCGCCCCCGGCGCCGAGGGGCCCTCACTGATGGGTGAGCAGGCGCCCTGGCTCGCCTACGGCGGCGAGCACGACGGCACCGACGGCCACGCCACCCTCGTCTTCGAGCACGCCCCCGAGAACGGCCACGCGGGCGACGGCGCCAACCACCCCGCCCACTGGTTCGTGCGCAACGAACCGTTCGCGGCCGTCGCACCGTCCCTCGCGTTCTTCGACGAGTTGGAGCTCGCCCCCGGCGACAGCCTGGAGCGCCGGTACCGGATCGTCGTGGCCGCCGCCGCCTGGGAGCGGGACGACGTCGCGGGATACCTCCGAGAGCACCCGTGGTGACCCGCGGCCCGGTCCCCGGGCGGCCGGTGAGGCGCCGCCGCGCCGCGACCCTGCTCGCCGCGGCCGGCACCGCCTGCGCCCTGCTGCTGTCCGGCTGTTCGGGCAGCGGTGCCGGCAGCGCGGGCGGGGGGATCACCCTCACCTTCACCTGGTGGGGCAACGACGACCGCGCCGAGCGCACCAACCGGGTGGTGGACCTCTTCGAGAAGCGGCACCCCGGGATCACCGTGCGCACCAGCTTCGCCAGCTACGACACCTACGTGCAGAAGCTCGCCACCCAGGCCGCCGGCGGCGACCTGCCCGACGTGGCCCAGCTCGACTACCGCCAGATATCGCAGTACGCAGGCAGCGGAACCCTCCTCGACCTCGGCCCCTACCTGAGGAACGGCACCATCCGCACCGCCGACTTCGACCCGGACCTGACCCGCACCGGCGTCTACGACGGCACCCAGTCCGCGCTGCCGATGAGCGTCGGCACCACCGGATTCGCCTACGACGCCGCCGTGTTCCGCAAGGCCCACGTGCCCACCCCCAGGCCCGGCTGGACCTGGGGCGACTGGGCCGAGGCGGGCCGCAGGATCAGCGCCCTCGGCCTCAAGGGCCCAGACGGGCGTGCCTACACCGGCCTCGGGGACGTCGGCGGCACCGAGGACGCCTTCGAGGAATGGCTGCGCGGCCAGGACAAGAAGCTCTACGCCTCAGGGCACGAGGTCGGCTTCACGACCGGCGACCTGACGCGCTTTTGGACCTGGACGGACAAGCTCCGCCGCGAAGGCGTGGTGTCCCAGGCCAAGGACACCGCGCAGATCGGCAGTGTCGCCGAGGACAGCCCCCTCGGCCGCGGCCTCGCGGCGACCGACTTCAACTGGGACGCGCCCTTCCTCGCCTACCCCCCGATGCTCGGCGACAGCATCCACTTCGCACCGGTGCCGTCCATCAACGGCCGGCTCGGCCAGTACTTCAAGCCGAGCATGCTCATCGGCATCGGCTCGCGCAGCGCCCACCCCAAGCAGGCCGCCGAGCTGATCGACTTCATCCTCAACGAACCGGACTCCGGCAGGATCCTCGGCGTCAGCCGCTCCACCCCCGCCAACCGGAAGATCGCGGAGTCGGTGGGCGGGACCCTCGAAGGCCCCGAGAAGGAGGTCTACGACTACGGCAGGAAGATAGCCGCCTACGGCACCGACCCGCCACCCGCCGCACCCCCGCGCGGCGACGTGGTCCTCCAGGTGTCGTTCACCCGCACCTACCAGCAGGTGATCTTCGAGCGGCAGAGCCCGGCCCAGGCCGCGGCGGAGTTCGTGGCGGAAGCAGGGAGGGAACTGCGATGACATCCGCGCCCCGCACCGCGGCACCGCGGCCGGCCGCCGCACCCCCGGCCGGCGGGCCCCGGCGCCGCGGGCCCCGCCGGGAGAGGCAGGGACCCGCCTTCGTCTTCCTGACCCCGTGGATGCTGGGCGTCGGCCTGCTGACGCTGGTGCCGATGGCCGTCTCCCTCTACCTGTCGTTCACCGACTACAACCTCTTCGACGCGCCGAAGTGGGTGGGGCCCCGCAACTACACGGAGATGTTCACCCAGGACCCGCGCTACTGGCGGTCGGTGGGCACCACCCTGCTGTTCGTGGTGGTCGCCGTGCCGCTGAAGCTGGCCCTGGCGCTCGGTGTCGCGCTGCTGCTGAAGGGCATGCGGCGCGCCAAGGGCTTCTACCGGTCCGCCTTCTACGCCCCGTCGCTGCTCGGCGCCAGCATGTCCATCGCCCTTGTGTGGCGGGCGCTCTACAACGACGGCGGCACCGTCGACAGCGTGCTGTCGTCGGTCGGCATCCACACCGGCGGCTGGGTCGGCGACCCCGACCTCGCCGTGTTCGTGGTCGCCCTGCTCACCGTCTGGCAGTTCGGCGCCCCGATGGTGATCTTCCTCGCCGGGCTCCAGCAGATACCCGCCGACCTCTACGAGGCCGCCGCGCTGGACGGGGCGGGGCGGTGGCGGCAGTTCGCGTCGGTGACGGTGCCGATGCTGTCCCCGGTGCTCTTCTTCAACCTGGTCCTGGAGACCATCCAGTCCTTCCAGGTCTTCACGCCCGCCTTCGCCATCAGCGGCGGCAAGGGCGGACCCGCGGACTCCACCAACTTCTACACGCTCTACCTCTACGAGCGGGGGTTCACCGACTCCCACATGGGCTACGCCTCCGCCATGGCGTGGGTGCTGCTGGTCGCCATCGGCGCGGTGACCGTCGTGCTCTTCCGCACCTCGCGTTCCTGGGTCTTCTACGCCAACGAGGGGGCATGATGACGTCCGCCCTGCACATCCCCGCCCGCGGTACACGCGGCGCACGCCGGATCCTGCTGCACGCGCTGGCGCTCGTGGTCCTGCTGGTGCTGCTGTACCCGCTGGCGTGGCTGCTCGCCACCTCGCTGAAACCTGCCGACGAGGTCCTCACCAGCCTCAAGCTGCTGCCGGGCCACCTTGAACGGTCCAACTACACCACCGCCCTGGACGGCGTCAGCGGGGTCACCGTGACCCGGCTGCTCGGCAACTCCCTGCTGATCTCGCTGGGCTGCGTGCTCGGCAACGTCCTCTCGTGCTCGCTGGCCGCCTACGCCTTCGCCCGGCTGAGGTTCCGGATGCGCGGGCCGATGTTCGCCTTCATGCTGGCGACGATGATGCTGCCGCACCACGCCGTGCTGATCCCGCAGTACATCATCTTCAACAAGCTCGGCATGGTGGACACCTACTGGCCGCTGATCCTGCCGAAGTTCCTGGCCACCGACGCGTTCTTCGTCTTCCTCATCGTGCAGTTCATGCGCGGCCTGCCGCGCGAGATGGAGGAATCCGCGCGGATCGACGGCTGCGGGCCCTTCCGCACCTTCTGGTCGGTGGTGCTTCCGCTGACCCGGCCCGCGCTGATCACCACCGCCATCTTCACCTTCATCTGGACCTGGAACGACTTCCTCACCCAGCTCATCTACCTCTTCGACCCGGAGAAGTTCACGATCACGCTGGCCCTGCGGAGCTTCGTCGACCAGTCGAGCACGTCGGCGTACGGGCCGATGTTCGCGATGTCGGTGATCTCGGTGCTGCCCATCGTGCTGTTCTTCTTCGCCTTCCAGCGCTACCTGGTGCAGGGCGTGGCGACATCCGGGCTCAAGGGCTGAGCCGGGCTTCCGACGGAGACAGGAGTGGTCATGCAGTCCTCCGCGGCGCAGCACCGCGAGCCCGGCGAGCCGTTCGGGCCCCGCTTCGTGCTCTTCGCCGACATGCTCGCCATCGGCCTCGCCACGACCGCCGCCTGCCTGCCGGTGGTCACCGCGCCTGCGGCGTTCGCGGCGGCCTGTGCTGTGCTGCGCGGCGCCATCCGCGAGCAGCGGCCCGCCACCCTCGGCCGCTACGTGGCCGAACTGCGCGCCCACGGGCTCCGCAGGACGCTGGCCGCCGGCGCCGTGACCCTGGCGGGTGGGGCACTGCCGGCGGTCGACCTGCTCCTGGCGCGGGCCGGCCTGCCCGGGGCGGGCCCGGTGGCGGTGGTGGTGGCCGCGGTCGCGGCGGGCGCCCTGGTGGTGGGGTTGCGGGGCGCGGCCGAACCGCGGGCCGCGGAGAGCTGGCGTGAAGCGGTGCGGACCGCGGCCGGGCGCTCCGTAGCCGATCCCTCCGGGTCCGCGCTGTTGCTGGCGGCGACGGTGCTCTGCGCCGTGCTGGTCTGGATGCTGCCGCTGCTGGCGCCGCTCACCCCGGGCATCCTCGCCTTCGCCGTGACGGCGGTGTCGCTGCGGACGCCGCCGGACGCCGTGGAACGGGCTGCCGCGCCCTCGACTGCCCCGGCCGGCATCGGCGCCGAGCCGGCCGGCCAGCCGGCCGCAAGACCGTAAACCGGTCATACCCACCGCGTGAAGGTCCGCCGACCGGGCCCTGCCGGCAATCTCCACACGGTGGGCACATTCCGCTCGCAACTAGACTCTGGCGTGTTGATACCACCCGCGTAGACTCCCGCCACGCTAGCCACACCCACATGGCTCGGGAAAAGACAGAGGGACGTATGAGCAGACACCGCCGACGACGCGTGATAGGCCGGGCGCGGTCGACCGTCATCAAGACCGCCGCCGCGATGGGCGTGGCCACCGCCATCGCCGCCGGGGCCCACTCGGTGGCGGACAGCCCCGTGCAGGCCCAGGCGTCGTCCGAACCGCGTGACGAGGCGCCGGAGACCAGCGAGGACCAGCTGGCCACCGCCGAGAACACCGCGCACCAGACCCCCGCGGAGAAGCCGTCGGACCTCGCCACGGACTCCGCCCGCGCCCCGCAGGCGGTCCAGCCCGCGTCCCACTACGTCGTGACGGGTGCCGCCGGTACGGCGCACGCGGGGCAGCACGCCTCCAGCGCCGTGGCCCAGACGCCGTCCGCGCACCACTCGGCGCCCTCCACCGCGCCCACCTCGGCCACGCCCTCCACCTCGGCTCCGAGCCAGCCCCCGGCCTCCTCGCAGCAGCCGTCCTCCCCGCCTCCGGCGTCGTCCTCCGCTCCCGCGGGCGGCGACCAGGACGACCAGGGCGGACTGCTGGGCGGTGTCGTGGACGGGGTCGGCGGCGTCCTCGGCGGGCTGCTCGGCTGAGCCCCGCGAAGACCGTACGAACCGTCAGGCCCCGTCCCGGGCCGGCGCGCGGAAGCGCCCCGGGGCGGGGCTGCCGCGTTCCCGGAATCGTTTCTCCATTCGCCGCGCGCGCCCGGCGCTCAGCGGTCGCGCAGCCGGTGGCGGTGGCGCCAGGCGACCACCGCCGCGGCGAGCCCCGTCACCACGAGGAAGCCCATCGCGATGAGGAAGACCGGTGACATCGGTTCCGCGGCCCGGGCACCCGCGAAGACGTACGCCGCCGTGTTGGGCGCCGTGCCGAGAAAGGTCGCGATGAGGAAGGCCGGCCAGCTCATCCGGGAGACCGCCGCGGCGTAGTTCGCCGCCCAGAACGGCACTCCGGGGAAGAGCCGGATCGCCATCATCGAGCGGAATCCGTGCTTGCTGAGCTGGTGGTCCACCGCCTTCAGCATCCGGTTCCGCAGCAGCGGGCGCAGCGCGTCCTGACCCAGCAGCCTGCCGAGCCCGAACGAGATCGCGCCCCCGGCGACGGAGCCGACGAGGGCCACCGTGAGGCCGAGCACCGATCCGAAGAGCGCGCCCGCGGCGAGACTCATCAGCGGCCGTGGCACGAACACCGCAGAGAGCACGCTGTACACGGCCGTGAACACCACGACCGCCGTCACACCGCTGAACTCGTGCGGCCAGCCGCCGGCCAGCATCCTCTGCGGCTTGAAGAGCAGTACGCACGCACCGCAGACGGCGAGCAGCACCAGCAGCACCCACAGCCGGAACCACGAGGACACCATGGCCCGCACACAGCGCTGGGCCAGGCCCGGCCGCGCGGGAGGGGCCGGGTCGGTGACGGGTGGTGCGGCCGAGTCGAGCACTCCCGGAGAGTATCCGACGTACCCGGCTGATCGTCGCATGGGGCCGCTCGCCAGAGACCCTGCCGGAGCCCTGCCGGGGGCCCGAAGGCCCCGGCGGCGCACGGCCGGAGAGTCCGGCAGGGTCTGGCCCGGGAGTGCCGGCCGCCCACGTTCGTTGAGTCCGGCCGACTGCGGCCGGGGAGTGCAGCCGGGTACGTCCGGGGCACCCCGCCGGCTCGGCGACCCCGAAAACCAGTCGACGGCGGACCGGCGCTCGGCGATGATCGGCGTCATGTTCCGGTACGCCTTCCTCCTCGCCGCATCCGCAGCCGCGGATGCGCGGAGGGCTGCCGGGTTCCTCGTCCTGCCGGCCGCCGTCGACGGCGCCCGAAGCTGACCCTTCCCGGACATTCCGGCGGACCCCGCAGGGGGAGGGTCGGCCGGTCCAACGGGGTCCCCCTCCCGCCCTGCGGGACGCTCTCACTCGACTCCTCGAGGACAGCCATGCCCAAGACGGCATACGCGCGCACCAAGCCGCACATGAACATCGGCACCATGGGCCACGTCGACCACGGCAAGACGACTCTGACCGCCGCCATCACCAAGGTGCTGGCCGAGCGCGCCGGCGGCGGCACCCGGTACGTGCCGTTCGACCGCATCGACCGCGCCCCGGAAGAGGCCGCGCGCGGCATCACCATCAACATCGCGCACGTCGAGTACGAGACCGACACCCGGCACTACGCGCACGTCGACATGCCGGGCCACGCCGACTACGTCAAGAACATGGTCACGGGCGCGGCGCAGCTGGACGGCGCGATCCTGGTGGTCTCCGCCATCGACGGCATCATGCCGCAGACGTCCGAGCACGTGCTGCTCGCGCGCCAGGTGGGCGTGGACCACGTCGTCGTGGCGCTCAACAAGGCGGACGCCGGCGACGACGAGCTCACCGACCTGGTCGAGCTGGAGGTGCGCGAGCTGCTGAGCGCGCACGGCTATCCCGGCGACACGGTGCCCGTCGTCCGGGTGTCCGGGCTCGGGGCGCTGTCGGGCGACCCCCGCTGGACGGCGTCCGTCGAGGCGCTGCTCGACGCGGTCGACACCTATGTCCCGCTGCCCGAGCGATACCTGGACGCGCCGTTCCTGCTGCCGGTGGAGAACGTCCTGACCATCACGGGACGCGGCACCGTCGTCACGGGTGCCGTGGAGCGAGGCACCGTCCGCGTCGGCGACCACGTCGACGTGCTCGGCGCGGACACCGCCACGGTGGTCACCGGCCTGGAGACCTTCGGCAAGCCCATGGCGCAGGCGCAGGCCGGCGACAGCGTGGCGCTGCTGCTGCGCGGTGTGCCGCGCGACGCGGTACGGCGCGGCCACGTCGTCGCGGCGCCGGGCAGCATCACGCCCAGCGGACGGTTCAGCGCGCGGGTGTACCTGCTGCCGCCCGCCGGGGGAGGGCGCGGCACCCCGATCGCCACCGGCTACCGCCCGCAGTTCTACATCAGAACGGCGGACGTGGTCGGCGAGGTGGACCTGGGCGAGCAGGGCGCCGCCCGGCCCGGTGACACGGTCGCCATGACGGTCACCCTCGGCCGCGCGGTGCCCCTGGAGCCGGGCCTCGGCTTCGCCGTCCGCGAGGGCGGGCGCACGGTCGCCGCGGGCACGGTCACCGCGGTCGGCTGAGCCGCGGACAGCGCGCTCCCGGCGGTGCCACGCGCACCGCCGGGCGCGCGGCTCCCGGCGCGGTGCGTGCCGGCGGCACAATGGACCGGTGGACGAGTCGATACCGGTGACCCGGGCCGTGGACCACGGCACCGCCAGGCTGCTGCCCGACGTCGACCGTGGCCGCGCCTGGCTGCTCACGCTCGACGGCGCCCCGCAGTCGTACGTCGACCTGGACGATCCCGCGCACCTGGAGTTCGAGTACGCGCGGCGGGTGGGGCACATCCTGGACACGGTGGCACCGCGCGGCCGGCCGCTGGACCTGGTCCACCTCGGCGGCGGGGCGCTGACGCTGCCGCGGTATGCCGCCACCACCCGCCCCGGCTCGCGCCAGGATGTCGTGGAGGCCGACCGGGGCCTGCTGCGGCTGGTCACGGAACTGCTGCCGCTGCCGCCCGACGCGGGCATCCGCCTGCACTCCGCGGATGCCAGGGCCTGGCTGGAGGCGGCGGAGCCGGATCGCGCAGACGTGATCATCGGGGATGTCTTCGGCGGCGCACGGGTGCCGGCCCACCTCACCTCGCTCGGGTACGCCCGCACGGTGGACCGGGTGCTGCGGTCCGACGGTGTCTACGTGGCCAACCTCGCGGACGGTGCTCCGTTCACCTTCCTGCGGGGGCAACTGGCCACGCTGGCCGCGGTCTTCGAGGAGCTGGCGCTGGTCGCCGAGCCCCCCGTGCTGCGGGGGCGCCGGTTCGGCAACACCCTCGTGGTCGCCTCCCACCGGGGGACCGACCTCGCGGCGCTGTCGCGGCGCACGGCCGCGGACGCCTTTCCCGCGCGCGTCCAGCACGGGGCGCAGCTGCGGCGCCTGATAGGCGACGCGTCGCCGGTGCGCGAGGAGGACGCCACCGCGTCTCCGCCGCCGCCGGCCGGCACCTTCAGCGTGGGGTGATCGGCGTCCCGGGGTTCAGCTTGGGGTGATCGGCGTCCCGGCAGGGGCCTCGGCCGGGCCGGGGGCCGCGCTCGGCGCGGTGCCGGAGACGCCGGTGGCCTCGGCGGCGCCCGGGGACCCGGCGACGGCGGCGCTTCCGGCGATGCCGGCGGTCCCGACGATGCCGGCGGGGTCCGGGGCGGTCTCGGGGGTGCCGGGAGTGCCGGGGCCGGCGTCCGTGCCGCTTCCGGCGGTCCCGGAGGTCCGCCGGGTGAGCCGGCGCACGTCCGGCACGAGCAGCACGGCCGCGGTCACCAGCACCACCAGCGCGGCGCACCCCCACAGCGCCGCCGTCCGCCCGACCGCCTGCTCCGCGGGGCCCGCGAGCGCGGTGGCCACGGGCAGCATGCCGATCGAGCCCAGCCAGTCGTAGGCGGAGACGCGGGAGAACTTCTCCTCCGGGATCTCCTGGTGCATCGTGGTGATCCACGAGACGCCGAACACCTCGATGGTGGCACCGCTCACCAGCATCACCGCGCAGAGGGCTTCCACCGGCACCGGCAGGGCGAGCGCGGCGGACGGCAGCGCCAGCGGGAAGACGCAGAGCGTGCCCGCGAGCAGCAGGCGCCGGGGTCTCCAGCGGACCATGAGCAGCGCCCCGCACACCGTCCCCGCGCCGAAGGCGCCCAGCGCGAGGCCCCACGGCCCCGGCCCGCCCAGCCGATCCCGGGCGACCAGCGGTCCGTAGACCGACTCGGCGGCCCCGACCACCGCGACCACCACCGAGAACTGCGCGACGATCGACCACAGCCAGGGCCGGCCGATGAACTCCCGCCAGCCGTCCCGCAGATCCGCGAGCATCCCCCCGCCGGGCTCCCGGGGCGCCATGTGGCTGAGGTCCAGCAGCGAGCGAAGCGAGCCGGCGAGCGCGAAGCAGCCGGCGTCCACGACCAGCACCCAGCCGGGCCCGATCGCGGCCACCAGCGCGCCGCCCAGCGCGGCGCCGCCGATGCCGGCGCCGTTCACCGCAATCCGGTACAGCGCGAACGCGCGTCCCGCCTGCTCGCCGGAGACCGAGGCCATCAGCATGCCCTCGGAGGCAGGGCTGAAGAACGCCTGGCCGGTACCGCCGAGGGCGGTGAGCAGCATCATCTGCCACACCCGGGGCTCACCGGCCAGCACCAGGACGCCGAAGGCGGCCTGCGAGAGGCAGTTGAGGGTGTTGGCCGCGACCATCACGCGGTGCCGCGGCAACCGGTCCGCGACGGCGCCACCGACCAGCAGGAACACCACCAGCGGGAGGGTCCTCGCCGCGGCCACCAGCCCCACGTCGGAGCTGTCGCCGCCCTCGCCGAGAACCGCGAAGGCGGCCGCGATGAGCGCTCCGTTGCTGCCCAGGTTGGTGATCACCGTGGCGGCGGTCAGCAGGGTGTAGTTCCGGCCGGGCCGCGCGGCGCGGGGCCCGGCGACGGCGTCGGAGTCGGGAGCGGTCACCCGGGGACTATCGCCGCTGCGGGGGCCGGTCGGCAAACGAATTGTGCCGGCCGGCCCGGCGGGGCGCAGGGGCTCTCCGGGCTTCCCCTCCTGCCGCCCGGCGCCCGTTCTCCTCCCAGACCCCTTACTCGCCCGTGGGCGGGTCCTGGGTGAGGCGCACCGTGCTCAGTATTTTCTGGACGGTGGCTTCGGGGAGTTCGTCCTTGACGCCCTTGACGCCGAAGAGGTCCCAGCTCACGATGTCGCCCGCGCCGTTCTTGAAGGCGAAGGTGATCGCCTTGCCGTCCGTGGCGCACTTTCCGCGCTGGGGCGTGTTCGTGGAATGGGCGGTGGTGAGGCTCCCCTTCAGCCCCGACTTGGTCGTGTACGGCTTCGCCTTGCTGTACGAGATGGTCTTCTTGTCGGGGTGCGTGTAGCCGCCGTATATCCACCACGGCACGCGTGTCTCGGCCGCGTCGTCGGTGTTCTTCGCGCCGTTCTCGCCGCGGGCTCCAGCGGTGGCCAGGCCGGTGTCCTCCGGGGTGCCGTCCTTGTCCGAGTCGTCGGTGCACCACTTGGACTTGAACTCGGCGGGAGCCGTGACCGTCGTACTGTCGGTCTTTCCGCCCTTCTCGTCCCATTCGAAGCCGACGCTCAGTGTCGGCGCCTCGACCTCCCACTCCGGCGGCACGTCGAAGACCGTGCCGAACCGGGTGTTGATCACGGTCTTCCAGCCCGGGATGGTGGTCTTCTCCCTGGCCTGCGTGCCGCGCTGGTCGTCGCCGGAGGAGTCGGAGTCGCTGGGGCTGGGCTGGGCCCGGCCGGAAGGGGAGGCCGACGAGGAGGCGGACGGGGCGGGGCTCGCCTTGTCGTCCTTCTTGCCGCCCAGAACCAGGAAACCGGTCACACCGGCGGCGATCACCACGGCCGCCGCCGCGACCACCGCGGTGATCATCGTCTTCTTGCGGTCGTCACGCGGGGGCTTGGACGGGCCGCCGGGCACCGTCGGGGCGGACCAGTGCGGCTGGCCGGGCTGCTGCCCAGGCGGCTGGGTGTAGGGGTTCGGCTGCTGGTACCCCGGCTGCTGATACGGATTGGGTTGCTGATACCCCGGTTGCTGATAAGGGTTCTGCCCCTGGTTCTGCTGGTTCTGCTCGCCCCCGGGCGGCTGGTCTCCTGGCCACATGGGCAGCACTTTAGTGGCGCGACGGACACGTTTCCGTCACCGGGCCTCGTCAGCTCCGTACCGGATCAACGCCACCGTGCGCGCCGGACGTTGGGGATGCCCCGGGGGATGCCCCGGGGGCGATACACCTCGAATTCACCGGGACCGCGGATCATGGGGGCTGGTCAGCGAAACTACCAGTCGGTAACCTCGCGCGCATGACAGTCGAAAGCGCCGGAATCGGCGACATGCTGGCCTCCCTGGTTCCGATGATCCGGACCCTGAAACTGGAATTCGTCGAAGTCACCGGGGAGCACGCCGTTCTCCGCCTCCCGGATCAGCCGGAGTACCACAACCACCTCGGCGGCCCCCACGCGGGCGCCATGTTCACCCTGGGCGAGTCCGCCAGCGGTGCCATCGTCTTCGCCGCCTTCGGCGAGCAGCTCTCCCGCGCGGTGCCGCTCGCGGTGCGGGCCGAGATCGCGTACAGGAAGCTCGCCAAGGGTCCGGTGACCGCGACGGCGACCCTGGGCCGGCCGGCGGCCGAGGTCATCGCCGAACTCGACGCGGGTGGCCGCCCGGAGTTTCCGGTCGCCGTCGCCGTGCAGCGCGAGGACGGGGCCGTCACGGGCGAGATGACCGTGGTGTGGACGCTGCGGCCGAACGACTGAGGGACTTCGGTGGACTCCTCCTGGAGAACCGCTCGACGCGGTGCCGGACGCCGGCGAGGTCCCCTTCGACCCGCCGAAGCGGGCGGCCTCCCTCAGGGGTGTGGACGGCCTGCCGGTCGAGTCCCGGGTGAATCCCTGACCGGCGCCGGTCCGGGGTCCCCGCTCCGGCGGGGCTTACGCACGTGTCGCGGTGACCGCCGATGACTGCGACGCGAATCCGGCTGCTGGACCTCGGCACCGTGCGCGAGGTGGTACGCGTCTCGGTCCCGCTGATGTTCGGCATGGTCGGCAACCTGATCCTGATGCTGGTCGACCGGATCTGCCTGGCCCGCTACTCGCAGGACGCGCTCAGGGCGTCCGGCCCCGCCGTGTTCACGGCGACCACGGTGATCATGGTGACCACGGGGGCGGTGGGCATCACCCGCTCCTACGTGGCACAGGCCCACGGCCGCGGTGACGAGCGCGACGCGCAGGACGAGGGCGCCACCGGCTTCGTCCTCGGCCTGCTGTTCTCGGCGCTGCTCCTGCTGTGCACCCCGGTGCTGACGAGGGTGCCGGCGCTCAGCGGGCAGCCCCCGGGCATCCAGGAGCTGGAGGCGCAGTTCCTGGGCCTGTCCACCCTCTACGGCTCCGTCATGACCCTCAACATGGCGCTGTCCTCCTACTTCAACGGCATGGGGCGCACCCGGGTGCCGATGGCCGTCGGCATCGCCGGCCAGGTGGTCGGCGTCGTGATGACGATCGGCCTGGTCTTCGGCCGCTTCGGGCTGCCGGAACTCGGCATGCGGGGCTCAGCGTTCGGCACGCTGAGCGCCGTGTCCACCATGCTCGCCGGATACGCCGCCTTCCTGCCCAGGGGCTACGCCGCGGGCTTCGGCCGGCTCGTGCGGCGGGGCGGCCGGCAGGTCGCCTCGGTGCTGTGGCTGCGGCTGCGGCGTGGTGCGCCCGCCGGGGGCTCCCTCAGCCTGGAGGAGCTGGGCCAGACCGCTTTCGTGTGGCTGGCCGGCGTCCTCGGCCCGGTGGCGCTCGCCGCCGACAACGTCGCGCTGGCTCTCAACTACGCGGCCGTCATCCCCCTGATCGGCCTGGGCACGGGGTGCGGCATCCTGTGCGGGAAGGCCGCGGGCGCCGGACTCCACCGCACCATCCCGGGCATCATGCGGGTCACCCTGATCGTCTCGGGCCTGTACGCGGCCGTGGTCGCGGTCTTCCAGATCGCCACCCCGGCCCTGCTGCTGGGTCCGTTCGGCCTCGACGGAATCGATCCGGTCGTGACCTCCCACGCCGTGGACGCCTCTCGGGTGCTGTGGACCTACTCCTTCGCGTGCATGTTCTCGATGGCCGGCTCCGCCGTCCTGGAGTGTCTCGGCCTCGCGCGCTTCGGGTTCCTGGCGCGGATCATCCTCATGTGGTGCCTGTGCGTCCCCACGATCAGCGCGTTCGTCCTGCTCCACCGCGATGACCCGGACATGCTCCCGATCATGTGGGTGATCTTCTCCGCCTTCGAGGCGGTGATGGCCGCGGTCTGCATGTGGCGGATCAGGCGTGCCGTCGGCAGCGGCGAGAACCGGCTCCACGACGCCGAACGGGTTCAGCAGGCGGCCTGACCGCGACCGTACGGAGCGTGCGGTCGGGTGGCTGAGGCATGCCTGCGGGCCCGCAAGGAGGCCCTGGTGGAAGTGGGGATCGCGGCACTCGGCAGACTGCGCAGGGTCGGCCTCACGGATTCCGGCGCCGTCCCGGCTGCACCTGCTCGGTCGGAGCGGGCGGACGGCCGCCTCGTCGCCGCCGCGGCCGGACCTACCCCGCCCGCCGCGGACGGTGACGACGACCGCTCGACGGGGTGGGACTCGGCAGGCCCGGCTGGCTGGTCGACGACACCCTGGCCATGGGCGTGGTGATCTTCGTGGGGCTCTGGATGCACGCCGGCTTCTACGTGCTCATCGTCCTGGCCGGGCTCCAGGGCATCGACCCCGTCTACTACGAGGCCGCCCGGGCGCACGGTGCACGCCCTCGACGAGCACGGCACGGTACGCGACTGGCTGGCCGGCCCCGCCTGGCGGGAACCCGCCGACGACCTGGACGCATACATGGCCGCCGACGGGGACCCGTGGGGCGGGCACGGCCGGTGGCGGCTCACCAACGGGCCCGACGCCACCCCGCTGAAGGAGGAGCTGTACCGGCACCGTCCGCTCGGCCGCGACCCCGTCGAGGGAGCGGTGGCCGAGGGCGCGGAGATCCGGTACACAGGCCCGGCGGCACCCGGCACACCGGTCACTGGCGGCGCGTGCACACCGCCGCGGACGGGCTCGTGGACTGGAGCGCCTTCTGCTTCACCCCCGAGTACCGTCTCGCCCTCGCGGCATGCGTGCTGGAGGCGGACCAGGCGGAGCGGCGGGTGCTGCGGACGGCGACCACCGGTCCGATGCTGCTGTTCGTGAACGGCGAGGTGGTGGACGAGTCCGACACCGTGACCTACATGGAGCCCGCCGAGCGCGAGGTGCGGATCTGGCTGCCGTCCGGTACCACGACCGTCGTCGTCGCGTCCTGGCAGGTGGCGTTCCGCGAGGTGCGGCAGGTCGTGCGGCTGCGCGTCGGCGGCCTTCCGGTACGCGTCGTCGTGCCCGCCGAAGGCGCCTGCGAGTACACGTCGGCGGTCGCCGAGCGGCTGCTCGACGCCGTGGGCACCACCCGCTGGGGCAGCACGGACGGCACGGTCCCGCTCACCGGGCCCGCGGGCGCGGCACTGCGCGTGGAGTGGCCGGGGCACACGAGCCGGATCCGGCTGGACGGCGGGCGGGCGACGCTGCGCCTGGACGGGGCCGGTCCGCAGACGGGAGAAGGGGCAGCGGGCGCCGCCCCGGAGCCGCCCGCCGGCGAGACGGTACTGCGGATCTTCGCGGACGACCCCCGGGCGCCGGTGTTCCGCGAGTTCCCCGTCGCCGTGCTGCCGCGCGACCACCGGGACAGCCCGACGGGCGATCCGGCCGAGTGGCGCGCCGGGTTCCTGCGGCACGCGGCCCGGGCGGACGGTGTCGGCGGCGAGCTGGTCCGCGCGCTCACCGACCCCGGGCACACCGTCCGCGAGCCCGCCCTGGCCCGCGCCCTGTGGATGATCGGCAACCGTGCGGACTGCGCCGACTTCGAGGCCGTCGGCCTGTACCACCTGTGGCGTCGGGCACCCGCCGAGCGCTGGGAGCCGGGGCTGCGAGAACGGGTCAAGGCCGCGCTCCTCGGCTTCAAGTACTGGATCGACCAGCCGGGCCTGGACGCCATGTGCTACTTCACCGAGAACCACCAGCTCGTCTGGCACACCGCCGAGCTGCTGTGGGGCACCGAGCTGGCCGGGGAGACCTTCGGCAACACCGGCTGGACCGGGGCCGAGCACGCCGCCCACGCGCGGGGCATGGCACTGTCCTGGATGCGCCGCAAGCTCGCCCAGGGCTTCAGCGAGTTCGACTCCAACGCCTACCTCGCGATCGACCTGCTGGCGCTGGTCTCGCTCGTCGAGTTCAGCGAGTCCTTCGAGGACGGTGAGGGGGAGGTGGTCCGGCTGGCGGCCGGGGTCGCCGACCGGGTCCTCTTCAGCCTGGCCGCCAACTCCTGGCGCGGCATCCACGGCTGCGCCCACGGCCGCTCCTACGTCTCGGCACTGCGCTCGTCCCGGTTCGAGGAGACCGCGCCGATCATGCGGGTGTGCTTCGGCACCGGCGCCCTCAACGACGCGGTGCTCCCGGCTGCCGTGGTGGCCACGGCCGGCCGGTACCGGATGCCGGACGTCATCCGGCAAGCCGCACACGACCTGCCCGAGCGCTGGTGGGGCCGGCAGAGCTACCGCGGCGAGTACCGCTACGCCCATGACCTCCTCTCCCGCCCGTACGGCTCCGACCTCACCGTCTACAAGACCCCCGACGCGATGCTCTCCTGCGCGGGTGACTACCGCCCCGGCCTGCCCGGCCTCCAGGAGCACGTCTGGGGCGCCACCGTGGGCCCGCAGGCGCAGGTCTTCGTCACCCACGCACCGAACGCCTCCGTCTCGCCCTCGGCGCGGCCGGGCGCCTGGGCCGGCAACCGGATCCTGCCCCGCGCCCGCCAGCACGAGGACACGGTGCTCGCGCTGTACCGGATCCCCGACGACGACGTGATGGGCTACACGCACGCGTGGTTCCCGCTCGGGGAGTTCGACGAGTGGGTGCGGCACGGCGTCTGGACGGCGGCACGCAAGGGCAACGGGTACGTGGCGCTGGCCACCGAGGGCGGCGCCAGGCCGGGGGCCGCCGGACCCGACGCCTGGCAGGAACTCCGGCCGGTCGGCCCCGGCACGGCCTGGGTGTGCACGGTGGGGCGGCGCGCCGTGCACGGGGAGTTCGGCGACTTCGTACGGGCCCTGGCGGAGCCGGACTTCGGCCCCGGCCGGGTGGCGCTGCGCACCCGCGCGGGCACGGAGCTGTCCCTGGACTGGTCGGGTCCGTTCACCGTCGACGGGCGCCCCGCGGACCTCGCGGCCGACGGCACCATCGCCACGCCCCCGCAGCTCGACAACCCCTACGCCCACCTCGCCGCGGGGGCGTCCGTCCTGCGGATCGGCCCGCACGAGATCGATCTGACGCGAGGCCGGGACGTGTGATGCCGTGACCGGGGCCGCCTGCGGGCAGCCCCGGCGTGGTGTGCCCGCATGCCAGCGGAAGACGGCCATCGGGTGCTCCACGCATCACCCTTGTTCCGTCGTCGCCGTCCGAGGCCCCCTGGAACCGTCCCCCCCACTGACATTGGTACGAACTTTTCCGGAGCGGCGTTGCCCCAGGTCATCGGGGGTGCAGCGGCATCAGCTGCCGTGTCGACATCTTGACGCAGTGTCACGGGGACAGTTCACTCACGCCGCGGCTGCGTGGCCGCCCCCTCCCACCAGGGGCACGAGAAGGGCAGCACTCTATGGCGAGATCGACTGGCCTCTTGCAACGTTGCGCGAGATTCGCGCTGGTCGGCGTACTTGGTGTCACGGGACTGACCCAAGTGGCCGCGGGAACCGCGCAGGCCGCGGGCGAGCAAGTGCACATAGCGCTGACCACCACGGACGACGCGGGCGGGCGGCACGTCACCCGCGGCCTCCAGGACCAGACCCCCATCGCGTTCCAGGCCGGCAGCGGCGGTGGCGGGACGGCCATCAGCGTCGACGAGAACACCAGGTACCAGGAGTTCAGCGGCGCGGGCGCATCGTTCACGGACACCGCGGCGTGGCTGATGAACAGCAGCGGGGCACTGTCTCAGGCCACCCGCACCGACGTCATGAACAAGCTGTTCTCGCCCACCTCCGGCATCGGCGTGAGCTTCCTGCGCAACCCGATGGGCGCCTCCGACCTGGCCCGGTTCAGCTACACCTACGACGACGTGCCGGCCGGCCAGACCGACCCGGGCCTCGCGAAGTTCAGCATCGCCCACGACCAGGCCGACGTGCTGCCGCTGACCAGGCAGGCCAAGCAGCTCAACCCGGCGCTGAAGGTCATGGCCTCGCCGTGGACCGCCCCGCCGTGGATGAAGGACAACGACAGCTACGACCAGGGCTGGCTGGAATCCCAGTACTACGGCGCCTACGCGCAGTACTTCGTGAAGTACATCCAGGCGTACCAGAGCGCCGGAGTGCCGATCGACTACGTCTCGGAGCAGAACGAGCCGACCTGTTGCGGCGGTTACCCGTCCATGCAGTGGAACGGCTCGGGTCTCGCCTACTTCGCCAAGAACAGCCTCCTGCCGGCGCTGCACAGCGCGAGCCTGAAGACCAAGGTCCTCGCCCTCGACTGGAACCCCGACTCGTACGCGGGGTACGCGCAGCCGACCGTGGACGACGCCGCGATCCGCAACGACCCCAACTTCGGGGGCATCGCCTACCACGGCTACACGGGCCACATCGACACCCAGACGACGGTCCACAACCAGTACCCGAACGTGCCCGCCTTCGACACGGAGCACTCCGGCGGTACCTGGATCGCGGACCAGCAGAACGAGGACATGACCAACCTGGTCGACTACTTCCGCAACTGGGGACAGAGCTGGGTCAAGTGGAGTCTCGCCGTCGACCAGGGCATGGGCCCGCACAACGGGGGCTGCGGCACCTGCACCGGCCTGATCACCGTCCACAACGGCGACAGCCGCAGCGGCCAGGTCGACTACACCGTCGAGTACTACACGATGGGCCACGTCACCAAGTTCGTGCGCCCCGGCGCCCACCGCATCGCCTCGACCGCCTCCACGTCCGTCCCCAACGTCGCCTGGCAGAACCCCGACGGGAGCAAGGCCCTCATCGCCTACAACCCGTCCACCTCGGCCCAGCAGATCAAGGTCGTCTGGGGCGGCCAGTCGTTCGGCTACTCGCTGCCGGGCAAGACCTCCGCGACGTTCACCTGGGCGGGCACCCAGAGCGGCGGCTCCGACAGGACGGGCACCCTCACCGGCGCCGGCGGCAAGTGCCTCGACGTCGCCGGCGCCTCGACCGCGAACGGCGCCAAGGTCCAGTTGTACGACTGCAACGGCACCGGTGCCCAGCAGTGGCGCCTGGAGTCGGCCGGCGACCTGGTCAACGTGGCGGCGAACAAGTGCCTCGACGTGACGGACATGTCGTCGGCCGACGGCGCGAAGGTCCAGCTCTGGACCTGTACGGGCACGGCCAACCAGAAGTGGCAGCTGCACACCTGACCCACGGGCCAGGCCGAGGCACCGCCGGGCTCCGACCACCAGGGCCGGGACGGTGCCTCGGCACGCGGGCGGGGCCACCGTCCGGATCGGATTCAGACACGTCTGATCCTGTTCGATGACGCCACGTGTCGCTCCGGGCGATCTCTGGGGGTGCCTGGGCTGCGACCGCCGTCCCAGTCCGGAGGCGACCGCCATCCCATTCCGGAGGCGACCGCCGTCCCAGCCACTGAGACGGCCACGCGACCCGGACGCCCGGTCGCGGCCCGGCCGACACGCCTCCTCGCCCTTCGGCGGCGCACCGTCCCGGCGGGACCAGCAGGTAGGCTTCCGTACAAGCGTGCAGGGGGTGCGCGGACAGCGCGCGGCCGAGCCGGCGGACCAGGGCCGTGGCGAGGCGGGCAAAGCGGGAGGACCGGGGTTGAACGTCCACGAGTGGCTGATGCACATTCCGGCGGTCAGCGTGTATCTGCTGGTGGCCCTGGTCATCGGCACGGAGAGCCTCGGCATCCCGCTGCCGGGCGAGATCATCCTGGTCGCCGCCGCGCTGCTGTCCTCCCAGCAGGGGCACATCGACCCGTTCGTCCTGGGCGCCAGCGCGAGCGCCGGTGCCGTCATCGGCGACTCCATCGGCTACGCCATCGGACGCAAGGGCGGCCGCCCGCTGCTCGCCTGGCTGGGCGCGAAGTTCCCCTCACACTTCAGCCCCGGCCATGTGGCCACCGCCGAGCGGTCCTTCGAGAAGTGGGGGATGTGGGCCGTGTTCTTCGGCCGCTTCATCGCCCTGCTGCGGATCTTCGCCGGCCCGCTGGCCGGTGTGCTCCACATGCCGTACTGGAAGTTCCTCATCGCCAACCTCCTCGGCGGGGTGATCTGGGCGGGCGGCACCACGGCCGTCATCTACTACCTGGGTCTGGTCGCCGAGTCCTGGCTCTCCCGCTTCTCCTGGGTGGGCCTGGTGCTCGCGGTGCTGATCGGGCTCGCGTCCTTCGTCGTCATCCGGCGCCGGGGGAAGAAGGCGGAAGAGGCCGGCGCGGCGCACGCGGAGCAGGAGAAGGAGCCCGCCGGCGCGGACGCCGAGTAGCGGAACCAACCGCCCCCGGCCGGCGCCCTACCTCTGCTAGTGCTCCTTGTCGTCGCCCTCTGCCGCCCCTGTCGTCCCGCTCTCGCCGCCGCCGTCGGACTCCTCCGGGGTGGGCTCGGGGTCCGGCAGGTGGAATTCGTGGGCGCCGCGGAGCTCGCGGCGGATGTGACCCTCCGCATGGGTGGCGGCATGCGCCTTCGCAAGCTCGATGTAGACGGTGGCGTTGAGGGTGATCCCCTCGCGCTCCTCGTCCGTGAGCGGGCGGCGCACCTTCGCGGGCACGCCGGCGACCAGGGACCCCGGCGGCACCTGCATGCCCTGGGGGACCAGCGCCTGCGCGGCGATCAGCGACCCCGTCCCGATCACCGCGCCGTTCAGCACGGTCGCCCCCATCCCGACCAGGCACTCGTCCTCGATCGTGCAGCCGTGCACCACCGCGTTGTGGCCGACCGAGACCCGCTCGCCGATGGCCACCGGGAAGCCCGGGTCGGAGTGCACGGTGGAGTTGTCCTGGATGTTGCTGCCCGCACCGAGGGTGATGGGGCTGTAGTCGGCGCGCAGCACCGCCCCGTACCAGACGCTCGCGCCGGCCTGGACGCTCACCTCGCCGATCACGACCGACCCGGGGGCGATGAAGGCGCCGTCCTCGATCAAGGGATCCTTGCCGCCCACCGCGCTGATCAGTGCTCGGTCGGTCATCGGCGTCTCCTCGCTGCGTTGCGGGCCGTCTGCCCGGCACGGCTGTGCGCCGGGTCACACTCGTTACGGTACGAGACCGGTGGCGCGCGACCGCAGGTTAAGCGATGCGCCGTCATCCCCCGCGGCCGGGGTGGGGCGAAGATCACAACCGGTGCCCTGATGGCCCCTTGCCGGCGCTGAGTACGGTGGGCGGGTGGCGACGAACAAGAACGTGTTCTCATCCCCGGTGGGCTGGGGGCGCCGTCTTGCGCAGTACCTGATCCACAGGTGCTGGGCGTGGGCCCAGGCTGCCGGAGCGGTGACCGCACAGCATCCGGGCCGGCTGCGGTTCGCTTCGATCGGGGCCGGGACCCGGCTCGCCTTTCCCCAGGGCACCGTCTTCGGCGAGCCGTGGATCCAGCTCGGATCCCACTGCATCGTCGCGGAGCAGGTCACCCTCACCGCCGGCCTGGTGCCGGGCGTCGACCTCGGGCCCGAGCCCGTGCTGCGGATCGGCAACGGGGTCGTCATCGGCCGCGGTAGCCACGTCATCGCGGACACCAGGGTCACCATCGGAGACGACTGCTACTTCGGTCCGTACGTGTACATCACTTCCACCAACCACTCGTACGACGACCCGCACCAGCCCATCGGCAGGCAGTGGCCCCGCATGGAGCCGGTCGAGATCGGCCCCGGCTGCTGGATCGGCACCGGCGCCGTGATCCTGCCCGGCGCCGTCGTGGGGCGGAACGTCGTGGTCGCCGCCGGCGCGGTGGTGCGCGGCACGGTGCCGGACCACACGGTGGTCGCCGGCGCGCCGGCCCGGGTGGTGCGGCGCTGGTGCCCCGAAGACGGCTGGCAGCCCCCGTTGCGTACGCCCGCACCCGTGGCCATCCCCGAGGGCATCACCCCCGAGCAACTGCTCGCACTCGCCGCCGCCGAGGAGTCGGAAGCGGCGAACGCCGCCGGAGGTGCGGAGGGCCGGGAGAGCGGGGCCGGCGCGGATGGCCTCACCGCGGGTGCCGCCACCGCCGGGGCTGCCACCGCGAGTGCAGCCATCACGGATACCGCTGGTGCGGACGCAGCCATGGCGAGGGGCGTCTCCGCGGAGACCTGAGCCCTTGAGTCTTCTCAGCCCCTTGAGGCCACAGGCACCTGAGCCCCCTTGAGTCTTCTCAGCCCCCTGAGGTCACAGGCACCTGAGCCGCTTGAACCTTCTGGCCCCCCTGAGGGCACAGGCACCTGAGCCGCTTGAGCCCCGTGAGGCCGCCCCCCCCCAGCACCCTCAGCTCCCTAGCCCACCCTCGAATCCTCACCCCGTCGCCAGCAGCACCGCCCCGAGTATCGCCAGACCCGCCCCTGCCGCCTGTATCCCCCGTAGCCGCTCGCTGAGGAAACCGCGGGCCGCGAGCGCGGTGACCACGGGGTAGAGCGAGGCGAGCACGGCGGCCACGGCGACCGGACCCTGCCGGGATGCCACGGCGTAGGTGCCGTTCGCCGCGACGTCGGCCAGGCCCACGAAGGCGAGCGCGGGCAGAGTACCCGTGATCACGCGTATGCCGCCGTCCTGGGGCAGCGCCGCCTTCCCCCTGCGTATCGACACGAGGAGCGCCGACCCGCCGACCAGGACATTGGTGACCCGCTGTACCAGGAGGGCGAGGAACAGGCCCGTCGTGTTCGTGGAGGCGTGCGAGATCAGGGCCATGACCGTGCCGAAACCGGCCGCGGCGACCAGGGTGAGGGCGACCGTGCGGCGCTGCACCGGTTCGCCGCGCAGCTCCGGGCCGCCCGCGAGTATCACCCCGATCACCGCGACGGCGATGCCCGCGGCCTGGAGGATGCCGGGCCGCTCGCCCAGCACCAGGCCCACGCCCACCGGGACCGCGACGCTGAGCGAGCCGAGGGGCGAGACGACTCCCATGGGGCCGAGTGCCAGGGCGCGGTAGAAGGAGAACATGGCGACCGTGCCCACCAGGCCGGCGCCGACGGCGAACCAGAGCCGGGGTCCGGCCTCCGGCCAGCCGCCGGTCACGGCGACCAGGGTGGCGAGCACCACGACGGCGCAGCTCTGCGACACCACGACCACCGTGAGCGCGGGGATGCGTCTGGTGAGCAGGCCGCCGCCGAAGTCGGCCAGCCCCCACAGCAGGCTGGTGAGCAGGGCGATGGAAGCAGACATGGAGACCTCGCAGGGCAGTACAGTGCAGTGCATCGTCAGTACACCACACAGTAGTTCAGTACACTGCACTCTGTCATCCAGAATATTGGACGGAACGTGTCGGACCTCGACCAGCTCACGCAATCGCTCGCGCGCAACCTCCGGCGGTGGCGCGGCGAGCGCGGCTACACGCTCGACGGACTCGCCTCGCGCGCCGGGGTCAGCCGCGGAATGATCATCCAGATCGAGCAGGCGCGCACCAACCCCAGCGTCGGCACCACCGTCAAGCTCGCCGACGCGCTCGGCGTCAGCATCGCGACGCTGCTCGACCAGGACCAGAGCCCGACGCTCAGGCTGGTGCCGGAGGACCAGGCGGTGCGGATGTGGTCGACGCCCGCGGGCAGCAGCAGCACGCTCCTGGTGGGCACCGAGCAGCGCGGCCCCCTGGAGCTCTGGGCCTGGAAGCTGATGCCGGGCGACACCAGCACCTCGGACCCGCACCCGGTCGGCACCACCGAGCTGCTGCACGTCGAGGAGGGCACCCTCACCGTGGCCGTCGACGGGCACGACCACACCGTTCCGGCCGGCACCTCCGCCGTCTTCGAGTCCCACGTGCCGCACGGCTACCGCAACGACGGCGCCGAGCCGGTACGGATGAAGATGGTCGTGTCCGTTCCACCGCATCCCTGACACGCGGCGCCGTACCGCGCCGGCCGCGGTCGCCACACGTCTCCGCCCGGTATCGCACCGGCCCGGTCACCCCACGCCCCCGTCACCCGGCCCCGCCGGGCCCCGCCCCCGGCGGACGTTGCCTCGGCCCGGCGGCTGCTAGCGTTTCGCCATGCGTGCACCCATCGGAGGCTTCGCCGACGCCATCCCCGCCCCGGAGTGCCTGGACCGGCTCGTGGCACCGGTCGCGGACGCCGTGCGGCAGTGGACCGGCAGCGTTCCCGCAGAGCAGCTTCTCCACGTCGACAGCGAGCCCGAGTGGGCCGACACGGCGACGTTCGTCGAGCACTACGGGAGCGATCTGCTGGACACGTCGGCCAACTGCGTGGTCGTGGCGGGCAAGCGGGGCGGGACGACCACTCTCGCGGCCTGCGTGGTGCTGTCCGCCACCCGCCTCGACGTCAACGGCGTGGTCCGCCGCCACCTCGGGGTCCGCAAGGCCTCGTTCGCCCCGATGGAGACGGCCACCGGCGAGAGCGGCATGGAGTACGGCGGCATCACCCCCATCGGGCTGCCCGCGGACTGGCCGCTGCTGGTGGACTCGGCCGTCGCCGACCTTCCGCACGTCCTGATCGGCAGCGGGCAGCGCCGCGGAAAGCTCATCGTGCCGGGCAAGGCGCTCGCGGGGCTGCCCGGCGCCGTCGTCATCGAGGGCCTGGGAGCCTGACGCCGCGGCCCTGTTCCGGGTCTGGGCCCGGTCGGCCACGGTGGTCGCCGAAGCCGCGGCGGGCGCACAAGCAGCCGTGGCCGTAGCTGAGGCCTACGCAGCCGTAGCTGCCGCCGTGACCGTCGCGGTGGCTGTCGCCGCAACCACCGCGATAGCCGTACGGGCCCCGTGTCACGGCGCCACCGGATGCAGCCGTGCGTAGACGCCGCCCCGGTCGAGGAGCTGGCGGTGGGTGCCGACCTCGGCGATACGGCCGCCGTCCATCACGACGATGCGGTCGGCGCCCTGGATCGTGGAGAGCCGGTGGGCGACCACGAAGACCGTGCGGCCCCGCACCAGCCGCCGCAGAGCCTGCTGGACCAGTGCCTCGGAACGGTTGTCGAGCGCGGAGGTGGCCTCGTCGAGGACGAGCACCCGCGGATCCCGGATCAGGGCGCGCGCGATCGCAAGGCGCTGCTTCTGCCCTCCCGACAGCCGGGCGCCGCGCTCCCCGACCACGGTGTCCAGGCCCAGCGGCAGCCGGTCGACGAACTCCAGCGCGTTGGCGTCCCGCAGGGCCTGGCGCACCGCCGCCTCGTCCGCGTGCCCCCGGCCGTAGGCGACGTTCTCGCGGACGCTGCCCTCGAAGAGGATCGACTCCTGCGGGACCACGGACAGGAAGCGGCGGTACGTCCGCAGGTCCAGCCCCGCCATGTCCGTGCCGTCGAGGAGGATGCGCCCGGAGGTGGGGCGGATGAAGCCGACGAGGAGGTTCAGCACCGTCGACTTGCCCGCGCCCGAGGCGCCCACCAGGGCGACCGTCTCGCCCGGCCGCACGCAGAGGCTGAAATCGCTGACGGCCGGCGCCCCGGCGCCCTCGTACGCGAATCCCACCCCCTCGAAGTCGATCCGGCCCGCGACCCGCTCCACGCGCTGCTTGCCCGCGTTGCTCTCCAGGTCCGGGGCCTGGAGGACCTCGCCGGCCGAGCGCACCGACTCCAGGCCCTTGGTGACGATCGGGGCGAGTCCGAGGAGGCTGGTCATCGAGCTGGTGAGCACGGTGAAGAAGGCGCTCAGCATGACGACGTCGCCCGCCGTGAGCGGCAGCCATCCGTAGTAGGCGACCAGTGCCGAGCCGGAGAGGCAGGCAACGCCCAGGATGTTGAGCAGGATCCAGGCCAGCGAGCCGAACCTGCCGTTGAGCCGGTCCAGGCGCAGCCCGGCGGCGGACACCTGCCGCAGCGAGCCGTCCACCCGGCCCAGCGCCGCGTGCTCCAGGCCGTGGGCGCGGGTGATCGGTATCAGGCTCGTCATCTCGCCCACCCGCGAGGACAGCTGCTCTATCTCGCGCCGGAACGACTCGTTGTGGCCGCGCAGCCTGCCGCGCAACCGCCTCACCAGAACGGCAGCCGCCGGTACCACCACCAGGAAGACCGGCAGGAACGACGGCACGCGCAGCCCGATGGTCACCAGGCCGCCGCAGAGGTTGACCACGGCCCCCAGTCCCAGGTCGGCGGACTGCTTCGCCATCTGCTCGATCGCCTCGACGTCGCGCACGACCTTGGCCTGGAGCACGCTCGAACTCACCCGGGAGTGGTAGCCGATCGACAGCTGCTGCATCCGCCGGCAGAGGGCCGAGCGCAGCACCGTGCTGGTGCGCCGGATGCTGGTGGCCAGGCAGTGCACGTAGAGCTGGTTGAGCGGGTAGTTGAGCAGCAGGATCACCAGCAGCACCGCCGTGTTGACCCACAGCTCCGTCACGGGGCGGTGCGACACCACCACGTCCAGCACGTTGGCGGTGATCAGCGGCAGCAGCCACACCGGACTGTGCTTGACGAGGAACGCCCCGACCGCGAGGGCCAGCCGGCCGCGGTCGGGGCGGAAGAGGTACGCGAGCGTCCGTAGCGGATGTTCACCTCGGTATCGGTGGTCCAGCGAGTCGGCATCGACGTGGCGGGGCGGGTCGGTGTCCCCGCCTCCGGAAGAGCCGGAGTCCCCGTCCCCGGACGGGCCCGTGTCCCAGTCTCCCGGCGGATCGGCGTCCGCGGGGTCGGCCGGGGCGGAGGAGAGGCAGGCACCTTGCTGAGCGGCGGCGGGGGAGTCACCGGGCGGGGCGGTGGACGGAGCGGTGGGGGAGGGGGACGGCTCGTCGGCGGAAGATGCATGCGCGAAGGGCGACTGCGTCATGCCTTCATCCCACCGCCGCCCCCGGCGCCCTGCAACCCCGTTTCGTGCGGCGCCGCGGGGCATCGCGGCCCGGGTTCAGGACACCTCGCCGCCGACACCGGAGCGGCCGGGCGGCATTCCGACCAGCAGGACGGCCACCCGTTCCCGCACGGACTCACCGAGCACCCCGGCCACGGCGTCCGTGACCGCGGCGATGAGCCGCTCGGAGGCGCCCGGCTCGCCGAGGGCGGCCTCGCGCATGCTCAACGTGACGACGGGCGCCGCGTCCTCGGCCGGCTCGCCGCCGCGGCATCTGTCGCTGCTGTCGCCGTCATGGCAAGAAAGAGCCTCCGGCGTACGCATACGGAAAGCATCGCAATGGCGGAAGACCCGCCCTTCCTCGTATTCACGTTCGCCGTCCGAATGCCCTTCCGTATTCCGCCGTGAGGGGGAACGGCAGTGGTGCGAACGTATGCGCTGCGTGAACTTCCCAGCTCCGACGGCGTGTTCGAAGGCGCCGGGGACCCGGGGAGGGGGGGCCGGGCGCAGTTCGTACGACATTAGGTGCATCGTAACGAAGAACTTTTCTGTCGTTGCAAGATTTGCTTGGGCGTGCCGTGGCCGGTGGCAGAATTCGGGAGCCGGATCGGCCGCTCCCTTTCCGGCTGCCCATTCCTACTCCCCTTTATCTTGCGGCTGTGCCACGGCGCGGCCGGCCATCTCCGCCCGACCAGGCCCTCGACCCGGCCGACCTGCGCTCGGCGACCACCGCTGACAGCACGTCCGAGCCCGGCTGCCGGGAGGTCCGGCATGCCCGCGGTACCGCGGACGTGCTCAGGCCCGGCACCGCCGACCCGTCGCGGGCCCCTCCCGTCGCTCGTCCACTCGCGCCACGGCGCCCTCACCCATGGAACGGACCATGACGGATTCGCTCTCTGCTGCCTCTTCCGACCGGATCGCGATCATTGGAATCGGCTGCCGCTTCCCAGGCCGCGCCCGTGACCACCGGACGTTCTGGCGGAACCTGATCGACGGCAGGGACTGTCTCACCCCCACACCTCCCGACCGGTACGACGTCACGACCCTCGGGAGCCGGGACAGAGACCGGCCCGGACGTCTTGTGGGAGGCAGAGGCGGGTATATCGACGGGTTCGACGAGTTCGATCCGGCCTTCTTCGGGATCAGCCCGCGCGAGGCCGGACACATGGATCCGCAGCAGCGCAAGCTCCTGGAAGTGTCCTGGGAGGCGCTGGAGGACGGCGGGCAGCGGCCGGCGGAGCTGGCGGGCACCAGGGTCGGCGTCTACATCGGCGCCTTCACGCTGGATTACAAGATCCTTCAGTTCTCCGACCTGGGCTTCGAATCGCTGGCCGCGCACACCGCGACCGGCACCATGATGGCGATCCTCGCCAACCGCATCTCGCACTGCTTCGACTTCCGCGGCCCCAGCATGTCCCTCGACACCGCGTGCAGCGGGTCGCTGGTCGCCGTGCACCTGGCGCGCCAGAGCCTGTTGCGCGGGGAGAGCGAACTGGCCCTCGCGGGCGGGGTGATGCTGCACATGGCGCCGCAGTACACCATCGCCGAGACCAAGGGCGGCTTCCTGTCGGCGGACGGCCGGTCGCGCACCTTCGACGCCGCCGCCGACGGCTACGTGCGCGCCGAGGGCGTCGGGGTCGTGGTGCTCAAGCGGCTGGCGGACGCGCTGCGCGACGGCGACCCGATCCACGCGGTGGTGGCCGGCACCGGGGTCAACCAGGACGGCCGGACGAACGGCATCACCGTGCCCAACGCCGACGCCCAGGTCACGCTGGTCGAACGGGTCTGCGCCGAGGCCGGCATCACACCGGGAGACCTCCAGTACGTCGAGGCCCACGGCACGTCGACACCGGTCGGCGACCGCATCGAGGCCGCCACGCTCGGACAGGCGCTCGCCATCGGCCGCAAGCCGGGCGCCACCTGCTATGTCGGCTCGGTCAAGACGAACATCGGCCACGCCGAGTCCGCCGCCGGCATCGCCGGGCTGATCAAGACCGCGCTCGCCCTCAAACACCGTCGGATCCCCCCGCACATCAACCTGGAGCGGCTCAGCCCCGCCATCGACGAGGACCAGCCGTACGAGATCCCGACGCAGGCCGTGGACTGGCCCGAACACGACGGGCCCGCCCGGGCCGGCGTCAACTCCTTCGGCTTCGGCGGCACCAACGCCCACGTCCTGCTGGAGGAGGCACCGCCGCGCCGCCCCCTGGCCGAGGCCGAGCGGAAGCCCGCGCCCACCGTCCTGCCGTTGAGCGCCAAGGACCCCGCGCTGTTCCCGGAACTCGCCGCCGGCATCCGCCGCGAACTGGCCGGCGCGGACGGCCCGCCCGTCTCGCTGGACGACCTCGGCCACACCCTGGCCCACCGGCGCCAGCACCACGAGCACCGGATGTCGGTGGTGTACTCCTCGCGGCAGACCCTCGACGAGGCACTGGCGGCCTTCGAGCGCGGCGAGGCCCACCCGGGGGTGCTGACCGGCCGGCGGCGCGAGCCGCGGCACCGGAAGCTGGCGTGGGTGTTCACCGGCATGGGACCGCAGTGGTGGGGCATGGGGCGCGGGCTCTTCGAGACCGAGCCGGTCTTCCGCGAGGCGGTGCTGCGCTGCGACCGCGAGATCCGCCGCCAGGCGGGCTGGTCGCTGGCCGACGAGCTCGCCGCCGACGAGGCCGACTCCCGCATGGCCGAGACCTGGCTGGCCCAGCCCGCCAACTTCGCCGTCCAGGTCGGGCTCGCCGCGCTCTGGCGCAGCCGCGGCATCCGGCCCGACGCCATCGTGGGGCACAGCACCGGCGAGGCGGCGGCGTTCCACGAGGCCGGCGTCTACAGCCTCGCGGACGCCGTGCGCATCGTGCTGCACCGCAGCCGCCTCCAGCAGAAGCTCGCCGGCACCGGCACCATGCTCGCCGTCGGCCTGCCCGAGGCCGAGGCCGAGCGGCGCATCCTGCCGCACCGCGACCGGGTGTCGGTGGCCGCCGCCAACAGCCCCTCGTCGACGACGCTCTCCGGCGACCCCGAGGTGTTGCGGGAGATCGCCGACCGGCTCGGCGAGGAGCAGGTCTTCGCCCGGTTCCTGACCGTGCAGGTGCCCTACCACAGCGTCCGGATGGACGAGATCAAGGACGAGCTGCTCGCCGCGCTCGCCGGCCTGGCACCGCGCCCCGCGGAGGTACCGCTGTACCTCACGGCGCAGGAGGGCACCGCGCACGGCACCGAACTCGACGCCGCGTACTGGTGGCGCAACGTCCGCGACCAGGTGAGGTTCCGCTCCGCCGTCGACGCGCTCGCCCGCGACGGGTACGGCGTCTTCCTGGAGATCGGACCGCACCCGGTCCTCGCCCACGCCATCCGCGAGTGCCTCCAGGAGGACGGCGCGCCCGGCGCGGACCCCGGCACCGCGCCCGCCGCCGAGGCGTTGGACGGCCGGCCGAAGAGCCTGGTGCTGCCGTCGATCCGGCGCGGGGAGGACGAGCCGGAGCGCTTCACCCGCTCGCTGGCTGCCCTGCACAACGCCGGCGTCCACGTGGACTGGGACGTGCTCCAGCCCACCGGAGGCCCCGTCGCCCTGCCGCCCTACCCGTTCCGGCGCGAGCGGCACTGGGTGGAGCCCGCGCCCGTGCGGCAGGTCAGGCTCGGCCTGCTCGACCACCCGCTGCTCGGCCGCCGCACCGCGCACACGCACCCCACCTGGGAGTCGCGGCTCGACCTGGAACGCCTGCCCTACCTCGCCGACCACCGCATCCAGGGCAACGTCGTCTTCCCCGCCGCCGGATACCTGGAGATGGCCGCGCAGGCGGTGCGCTCGCTCACCGGCGGCGAGGCCACCCTCGCGGGGATCGAGCTGCACAGGGCGCTGTTCCTGCCCGAGGGCGCCTCACCCACCGTTCAGTTGACGCTCGATCCGACCAGCGCCCGGTTCACCGTCGCGACCCCCGGCGAGCCCGGCACCGTGCACGTCACCGGAGCCGTCCACGCCGAGCAGCGGCGCAGTCCCGGCGAGCCGCTCGACGCGGCGGCCGTCCGCGCCCGCAGCCACCGCCACGTGAAGCGGGCGGACTGCTACGCGGCGCTGGCGGGGCCCGGCTACCAGTACGGCCCCGCGTTCCAGGGGATCGAGGAGGTGTGGATCGGCGAGGGTGAGGCGCTCGCCCGGATCCACCCCCAGGCACTGCCGGCCGAGGACGCCGCGGACAGCCACGTCCACCCCGTGCTCCTCGACGCCTGCCTCCAGACCCTGCTGGCGACACGGCTGCCCGAACCCGCCGGCCCCGACGGCGACGCCGGACCCGCCGGCGGAATGCGGCTTCCGGTGTCCATCCAGGAGGTCCGGCTGCTGCCGGCCGGCGAGGGCCCGCTGTGGGCGCACGCCACCGTCGTGCGGGACGACAGCGGTGAACTGACCGGCGACATCGCGCTGTACACCGACGACGGCGCACCGCTCGGCCGGGTCACCGGCTGCACCGCCGTCGACGTCGAGCACGCCGCCGGCTCCGTCGGCCAGGACACCATCGACGGCTGGCTCGCCGAACCCGTCTGGACCCAGCTGCCGCCGGCCGAGGACGCCGCCGCACCCCCCACCGCCCTGCTCGTCCTCGCCGACCGCGGCGGCGTCGGCGACGCGCTCGCCGAGCTGGCCCGCTCCCGCGGCGCCCGGTGCCACCTGGTCCGGCACGGCACCGCCTACGCGCACGACAAGGACGGCAGCACGGTGCGCCCGGGCCGGGCGGAGGACCTCAGGCGGCTGTTCGCGGAGCTCGACACGCACGTGGACACCGTCGCGCACCTCTGGAACCTCGACCTTCCCCCGCTCGACGCGGCCGCCCACGGCGACCTTGGGGAGCACGCGGGCCTCGGCGCCTGGTCCCTGGTGTGCCTCGCCCAGGTGCTGCCGTCCGCCTGCCCCGGCGCGCGCCTGCACATCGTCACGCGCGGCGCCCAGGCCGCGGCCGGGCAGGACCGCGTCGAACCGCTGGGGGCGTCCGCATGGGGCGTCGGCCGGGTGCTGTGGCAGCAGGAACTCACCGCGCACCGCGGCAAGCTGATCGACCTGCCCAGCGGGGACGCGGACGGCGGCGGAGCCCGGGCGGCCGAGGCCGAGGCGCTGCTGCGCGAGATGTCCGGCACGGAAGCCGCCGGCGCACCCGGCGAGGAGGAGATCGCCCTGCGCGGCGGGCAGCGGTACACCTGCCGGCTGAGGAGGCCGGAGGGCCTGAGCCGCCCGCTGCCGCTGCGGCTGCGGCCCGACGGCAGCTATCTGGTCACCGGCGCGTTCGGCGCGCTCGGCCGGCTGCTGTGCCGCACGCTGGTCTCGCGCGGCGCCCGCCGGCTGATCCTGGCCGGACGCACCGGACTGCCCCCGCGCGAGCTCTGGGCCACGACCGATCCGGCGACCCCCGCCGGGCAGCGGATCGCCTTCGTCAGGGAGCTGGAGGCGATGGGCGCGCAGGCGCTGCCCGCGGCGCTGGACATCACCGACGAGGCCGCGTTCTCCGGCTGGCTGGCCGGGCACCGGCGGCGCGGACTGCCCCCGGTGCGGGGCGTGTTCCACCTAGCCGGGCAGGTCAGGGACGCGACCGTGCCCGAGATGGACCGGGCGGCCTTCGATGACGCCTATGGCCCGAAGGCGGCCGGCGGCCTCCTGCTGCACCGGCTGCTGCGCGACGAGCCGCTCGACCACTTCGTGCTGTTCTCCTCCGTCGCCTCGCTGCTCACCACCGCCGGCCAGACCAACTACGCCGCGGGCAACGCCTTCCTCGACGCGCTGGCCCACCACCGCAGGGCCCGGGGCCTGCCCGCGCTCAGCCTCGACTGGGGCCCCTGGGCCACCGGCATGATCGAGGAACTGGGACTCGTCGAGCACTACCGCACCGCGCGCGGCATGAGCTCGCTGACGCCGGGCGCCGGCATGGCCGTGCTGGAGCGGGTCATCGGGCAGCACCCGGCACAGCTGCTGGTCGCCACCATCATCGACTGGCCGGTCTTCCTCGCCTGGTACCCGGCACCGCCGCCCCTGGTGGCCGAGCTGGCCGCCGGCCGCGAGGACCGGCCCGCCGAGGACGCGGACGGCTTCCTCGCGCGCCTGACCGCGGCAGGCGAAGGGACCCGCAGGCAGCTGCTGACGGAGCGGTTCAGCACCCTGATCGCGGACGTCATGGGGATCGGAGCCGGCCGCATCGGCCCCGCCGACGAGCTGGGCGCGCACGGTCTCGACTCCCTGCTGGCCATGGAGCTGCGCGCCCGCGTCCACGCCGACCTCGGCGTCGCCCTGCCCGTGGTGGCCCTGCTCGGCAACGCCTCCGTCGACACCCTCGTCACCAAGCTCTCCGACGGCCTCGGCGCGCACCTGAGGTCCGGCGTGGGCGAGGGCGGCGCCCCGGACTCCGGCAGCGCGCCCGTCCCCGAGCACACCGACGAGCGCTGCTACCCGCTGACGCACAACCAGAAAGCGCTGTGGTTCCTCAAGCAGCTCAACCCCGACGCCTTCGCCTACAACATCGGCGGCGCCGTCGAGGTGCGCACCGTGCTCGATCCCGAGCTGCTGTTCGCCGCGTTCCGCACCCTGGTCGAGCGGCACCCCGCCCTGCGGGCGTCCTTCGTCCTCCAGGACGGCGGCCCCGTGCAGCGGATCTCGCCGGATACGCGGGGCGAGACGCGCCTGTTCGACGTCGAGGGCCGGCCGTGGGAGGAGGTGCACGGCATGATCGTGCGCGAGTACCGCAGGCCCTACGACCTGGCCACCGACCCGCTGGTGCGGCTGCACCTGTTCCGGCGCGGCCCGGACCGCTGGGTGATCATGAAGGGCGTCCACCACATCGTCTCCGACGCCATCTCCACGTTCACCTTCATCGAGGAGCTCTTCGCACTCTACGAGGGGATGCGGCAGGGCAGGCCGGCCGAGCTGCCGCCCGTCCGCGCCCGCTACCTCGACTTCCTCAACTGGCAGAACGCGTTCCTGGCCGGCCCTGACGCCGAGCGGATGCTGAGCTACTGGCGGGAGCACCTGCCCGCGGAGCTGCCCGTCCTCGCGCTGCCCACTGACAAGCCCCGCCCGCCGGTGCAGACGCACAACGGCGCCTCCGAGTTCTTCCGGCTCGACGCCGAACTCAGCGCCCGCGTTCACGCCCTGGCCCGCGAGCACAACGTCACCGTCTTCGTCGTGCTGCTCAGCGCCTACTACCTGCTGCTGCACCGCTACTCGGGCCAGGACGACATCGTGGTCGGCAGCCCCGTCACCGGCCGCACCCAGGAGGAGTTCGCCGGGACCTACGGGTACTTCGTCAACCCCCTGCCGCTGCACGTCAGCCTCGCCGACGCGCCCACGGCCGCCGACCTCCTCCAACGGGTGCGGGGCGCGGTCCTCGGCGGGCTCGACAACCAGGAGTACCCGTTCGTGCTGCTGGTCGAGAAGCTGGGCCTGCGGCACGACCCCAGCCGCTCGGCGGTCTTCCAGGCGATGTTCATCCTGCTCGCGCACAAGGTCTCCACCGAGCAGTACGGATACCGGCTCGACTACATCGAGCTGCCCGAGGAGGAGGGGCAGTTCGACCTGACGCTGTCCGCCTACGAGGACCGCGCGGACGGCTGCTTCCACTGCGTCTTCAAGTACAACTCCGACCTCTTCGTGCCGCGCACCGTCCGCCGGATGTCCGCGCACTACGTACGGCTGCTGGACGCGCTCACGCGCACCGCCCCCGGCCGGCCGGTCGGGGCGCTGCGGATGCTGGACGCCGCGGAGCGCGGCCTGATCCTCGACGAGTGGAGCGGCGCGGGACGGCAGAGCCCGCCCGGACCCGCCGCCCACGAGCTGATCCGGCGCGCCGCGGCCGCCTGCCCGGACGCCGTCGCCGTGTCGGCGCCCTCCGCGTCCGGGAGCTCCCGCACACTCACCTACGGCGAGCTCGAACGGGACTCCCGGCGCGCGGCCCGCGCACTCCGGCAGCTGGGCGCCGGCAAGGGCGCCACCGTCGCCGTCTGCCTGGAGAAGTCGCCCGAGCTGATCTCCGTCCTGCTCGCGGTCTGGCGGACCGGCGCCGCCTACCTGCCGCTCGACCCCGAGCACCCCGCCGACCGCCTCGCCCACCTGACCCGCAACGCGGGAGCCACCCTGATCGTCACCGCCCCCGGCACGCCCGCACCGCCCGGCACCACCGCCAGCGTCGTCACCCTGGACCACCTGCTCGGCACGCCGGACCCCGGTGCCGGCACCGCCTGTCCCGCCGTACCGCACCCGCGGCGGGAGCAGGCCGCACAGGATCCGCACGGCGAGGATCCGTACGACGAGGAGCCATACGGCGAGGATCCGCACGGCGAGGAGCCGGATGGCGAGGCTCCGCACGATGAGGCCGCCCGCGGGGCCCTGCCCGACCCGGACGCCGAGGTCTCCCCGGACGACACCGCCTACGTCGTGCACACCTCGGGCTCCACCGGACGCCCCAAGGCCGTCCGGATCAGCCACCGGAGCCTCGCCTCGGCCTACCAGGCATGGCGCGCCGCCTACCGCCTCGACGACGACGTCCGCGTGCACCTCCAGATGGCCGGCGCCGCCTTCGACGTCTTCACCGGCGACCTGGTGCGGGCCCTGTGCTCCGGCGGCACGCTGGTCCTCGTCGGCCGGGACCTGCTGTTCGACACCGCCCGCCTGCACCGCACGATGGTGAGCGAGCGCGTCGACTGCGGGGAGTTCGTGCCGGCCGTGGCCCGGGCGCTGGTGGGCCACTGCGAGGAGCGCGGTGCCCGGCTGGACTTCCTCCGGCTGCTGGTCGTCGGCTCCGACACCTGGAACGCCGCCGAGCACCGCAGGCTGCGCGCCCTGTGCGGCGCCGGCACGCGGCTGGTCAACTCCTACGGGCTGACCGAGGCCACCATCGACAGCACCTGGTACGAGGGGCCGGTCGACGCCCTCGAACCGGGCAGGACGGTGCCCATCGGCCGTCCCTTCGCGGGCAGCACCGTCTACGTCCTGGACGAGCGCGGCGAACCGGTGCCGCCGGGGGTGCGCGGCGAGCTGTGGATCGGCGGCGCGGGCCTCGCCGACGGCTACGCCGGCGATCCGGAGCAGACCGCGGAGCGCTTCGTCGACCGCATCTTCGACGGCCCCGGCGCCGGCACCGGCCCCTTGCGTCTCTACCGCACCGGCGACCTGGCCTGCTGGGACGGGGACGGCGTGCTGCACCTGCTGGGCCGCGGCGACAGCCAGGTCAAGGTGGCCGGCCACCGCATCGAGACCGGCGAGATCGAGGCGCTGCTCGTCCAGCACCCCGACGTCGCCCAGGCCGCGGTGACGGTCCGCCGCTCCGAGCTCCTCGGCGCCGAGGGCGTGCTCTGCGCCTACTGCGTGCCCGCGCCGGGCGCGGGCGCCCAACCGCGGGAGCTGCGCCGGCACCTCGCCGAGTCGCTGCCCTCCTTCATGGTCCCCGCGTACTTCACCGAGGTCCCCGCGCTGCCGTTGACGTCCAACGGCAAGGTCGACGCCGCCGCGCTGCCGGCTCCGGTCTACGACCCGGGTGGGGACGCCCACGAGCCACCCGTGACGCTGTACGAGCAGCGGATGGCCGCCCACTGGGAGGAACTGCTCGGCCTGACCCGGGCCGGACTCGACGACGACTTCTTCGTGGCCGGCGGCAGCTCCGTCAAGCTCATCGAGCTGATCCACCGGCTGCGCACCGAGTTCGGCATCGACGTCCCGGTCAGCCTGCTGTTCCGGGTCACCACGCTGCGGGGCATGGCCCGCACGGTGGAGCACGTGGTCACCGGGCGGATCGCGGGCACCCAGCCGTACCTCGTCTTCAACACGGAGGCGGGCGAGAGCCGGGCGGTGTTCTGCTTCCCACCCGCGGGCGGGCACGGCCTCGTCCACCGGCAGCTCGCCGCACACCTGCCCGAGCACCGGCTGATCGCCTTCAACCACCTGCCAGGCGACGACAAGGTGGCCCGCTACGCCGACCACGTCGCGGACCTGACCGGAGACGCCCCCTGCACCCTCTTCGGCTACTCGCTCGGCGGCAACCTCGCCTTCGAGGTCGCCAAGGAACTGGAGCGCCGCGGGCTGACGGTGTCCGGCGTGATCATCGTGGACTCCTTCCGGGCCCGCGAGGCCTACCCGCTCGACGCCGAGGCCGTCGCCGCCTTCGAGGACGAACTCCGCGAGCACCTGCGCCGGCACACCGGCTCCGAGACCGTGGCCGAGGAGACCATGCAACAGGCCCGCGAGTACCTGGACTTCAGCAGCCGCACGCCCAACCTCGGCACGGTGGCGGCCCCCCTCACCGTGATCTCCGACGAGGACAAGCTGCCCCTGTACGAGGAGGGCCGCCGCGGGAGCTGGCACGGCGCCTCCACCGGCCGCACCGTGCTGCTGCGGGGCCACGGCCCGCACGCGGAGATGCTCGACGGCGACCACGCGCTGCGCAACGCGAACCTGCTGCGGTCCGTGCTGACCGAGGACGTCGCCCATGCCGGCGCGTGAGACCGGCCCCGACTGGGGCGCACGCGACCGCCCGCCGGGTGCGCCGCCGCGGGTCATCGTGATCGGCGCCGGCGTCGCGGGCCTGGCCACCGGCTGCTACGCGCAGATGAGCGGCATGGAGACACGGATCTTCGAGAAGCACGTCCTGCCGGGCGGCTGCTGCACGGCCTGGTCCCGCGACGGGTACCTCTTCGACTACTGCATCGAGTGGCTGATCGGCACCGCCGAGGGCAACGACGCGCACCGCGTCTGGCGCGAGCTCGGCGCCCTGGACGGCAAGACGGTGGCCAACTTCGAGCTGTTCAACCGCGTCGTGGACGTGGACGGCCGGTCGGTCACGTTCTACAACGACCCCGACCGCCTCGAGCGGCACCTGCTCGCCGTCTCACCCGCCGACGGCCGCCTGATCAGGGCGTTCTGCCGTGACCTGAGGCGCTTCGCACGCCTGCACCTCCACCCGTTTCTGACGCCCCCTCCGCTGCGCACGGTGCGCGAGCGCGCCGATCTGCTGCGGGCGGTGCTGCCGCGGCTGAGGCTGCTGTGGCGTACGGCGGCCACCCCGATGCACGCCTACGCCGACCGCTTCCGTGACCCGCTGCTGCGCCGCGCGTTCCGGAACATCTTCTTCCAGGACCCGGAGGGCTTCCCCCTGCTGCCGTACCTGTTCAACATGGCCGAGGCGTACAACGGCAACGCGGGCTTCCCGCAGGGCGGCTCGCTCGGCCTCGCCCGGTCGATCGAGCGCCGCTACACCCGGCTCGGCGGCACGATCGGCTACCGCTCCCGCGTCGAGCGGATCCTCGTCGAGGACGGCCGCGCGGTCGGCGTGGAGCTGAAGGGCGGCGCGCGCCACTACGCGGACCACGTCGTGTCGGCCTGCGACGGGTACACCACCGTCTACGGCCTGCTTCAGGGGCGCTACACCGGGCCCCGGATCGAGCGGCTCTACGAAGAGATTGTTAACAGGCCCGATGCGCTCTTCCCCGCCGTGGTGTCGGTCTTCGTCGGAGTGCAGGGCACGGTGGGTGAGAGCGACCCGCACAGCACCACCTACCTGCTGGACCCCGAGCAGGCCGCCCGGTTGCCCGGGGCCCTGCAAGGGAGCCTCGTGGTGCAGCTCCGCTCCCGTTACACCGACGGCCTCGCCCCGCCCGGCAGATCCCTGCTGCACTGCACCTACTTCAGCGACCACCGGTCCTGGAAGGACCTGCGCACCCGCAGCCGCCGCGCGTACCGGGCCCGCAAGCAGGACGCCGCCGACGCCGTCCTGGACGTCCTGGAGAGCCGCTACCCGGGCATCTGCGGACGCGTCGAGGTGGTGGACGTCGCCTCGCCCGCCACCACCGAGCGCTACACCGGCAACAACCGCGGCAGCATCCTCGCCTGGAAGGCGTTCTCGGAGGCCGACGACGTGGCGGCCCGGCTGGTGTCCCGGGACCGGATGCGGCTGCCCGGCCTCGCGGGCTTCTCCATGGCGGGGCAGTGGGTGGGCCTCGGCGGCCTGATCCGGGCGGCGTCCACCGGGCGGTTCGCGGTGCGGTACCTGTGCGAGGAGCTCGGGGTGCCGTTCCGCGCCTGGGAGAGCACCGACGACGAGCCCTGGCACCCCGGCAGGCTCGGCCGGCTGCCCCAGCTCGACCGGTGGCGCGCGCAGCGGCCGACGACGACCGGCCCGGCACCGAGAGGGGGAGCGGCATGACGGCGCCCCGGCAGACGATGATCATTGTCGGCGGCGGCCTCGGCGGCCTGTCCACCGGCTGCTACGCCCAGATGAACGGCTACCGTTCGACGATCCTGGAGATGCACGACCTCCCCGGCGGCTGCTGCACCTCGTGGGACCGCGGCGCCTTCACCTTCGACGCCTGCGTCAGCTGGCTGCTCGGCTGCGGGCCCGGCAACGAGATGCATCGCATCTGGCTGGAGCTCGGCGCCCTCCAGGGCAAGCAGGTACGGCACTTCGACGTCTTCAACACGGTCCGGGACCGGCACGGCAGGGAGGTGCGCTTCTACTCCGACCCGGACCGCCTTCAGGCCCACCTGCTCGCCATCTCACCGGCCGACGCCCGGCTGATCCGCCGGTTCTGCGGGGCGCTTCGCGCCTTCAGGCGGTGCCTGCCCCACTACCCGTTCCTGACGCCCGTGGGCCTGATGCCGCCCCTGGAGCGCTGGCGGATGCTGGCCCGCTTCACGCCGTACTACCTCGCCATCAGCCGCTCCATCAGCACGTTGATGACGGACTACTCGGCCCGGTTCCAGGACCCCCTGCTGCGCGAGGCGTTCAACTACATCCTCTTCGAGAAGCACCCCGCCTTCCCGGTCCTGCCGTTCCTCTTCCAGCTCGCCTCGCACGCCAACCTCTCCGCGGGGGTGCCCGAGGGCGGCTCCCTCGGGCTCGCGCGGTCCGTCGAGGACCGCTACGAGCGGCTGGGCGGTGAGATCAGGTACAACGCGAAGGTGGTGGAGATCCTGGTCGAGGAGGACCGGGCGGTCGGGGTGCGCCTCAGCGACGGCCGCCAGCTGCGCGCCGACATCGTCGTCTCCGCCTGCGACGGCCGGACCACCCTGCTCGATCTGCTCGGCGGTCGCTACCTCGACGACACCTACCGGGAGCTCTACACCAGGACCATCGAGGAGCCGGGCATGGTCTTCCCCGGCTACGTCACGGTCTTCCTCGGGCTGCGGCGTCCCTTCCCGTCCGCCACGCCCTGCACCACCTACCTGCTGGACGAGGAGCAGGCGGCCGACCTGGTCGGCATCCGGCACCCCAGCATCAACGTGCAGTTCCGCAGCGCCTACTACCCGGAACTGTCACCGCCCGGCTCCGCGGTCGTGTACGCCAGCTACTTCAGCGACGCCGCCCCGTGGCGGGCGCTGAGCACCGGTGTGGAGCAGGCCAGCCGGATGCGCCGCGGGCAGGAGCTGCACACCCTGCCGGTCGGCCGGGGCCGCGAGTACCAGCGGGCCAAGCGCAGGGTGCGGGATGTGATCGTCGGGCTGCTCGACGAGCGGTACCCGGGCCTCGCGGCCTCCACGGCGGTGCGGGACGTGTCGACCCCCCTCACGCAGGTGCGCTACACGGGCAACCACGACGGCACGGTGCTCGGCTGGCAGCCGTTCGTCGAGAGCGGCGAGACCGTGGAGAAGCAGATCAAGCGGTACGGGCCCGCGCTGCCCGGGCTGCGGAACTTCTACCTCTCGGGCGTCTGGGCCACCACCGGCGGCCTCATCAGGGCCGCGGCGGCCGGGCGGCACGTCATGCAGTTCGTCTGCCGTGACGACGGCAGGACGTTCCGCGCCTGCGTCGACGAGACCAAGGCCCCGCCCACCCATGTGGTGCTGCCCGTCGGAGAGTGAGACGGTGCGCCGACACGGCAGCGCCGCTGACCGGACCACGAAGGGATCGACGAATGGCCAGAGCACCTGAAGTGGGCTCCGCGGCACCCGATTTCACACTGCCGGGCCTGCGTCTCGAATCCGGTGCCGTCGAGCGCGGCGAGTACCGGCTCGCCGACGCCAAGGGCAGCCCGCTCGTGCTCGTCTTCTACCCCGGCGACGACACGATGGTGTGCACCAGGCAGCTGTGCGCGTACACCTCGGACCTGGACCGGTTCCGGGACCTGGGGGCGGCCGTGTGGGCCGTCAGCCCGCAGGACCTGGACAGCCACGAGCGGTTCGCGCGCAAGCGCGCACTCGCCCTCCCGCTGCTGGCCGACGCAGGCGAGGCCGTCGCGGCCTCCTACGGCATCACGGCACCGGGCCTCGGACTGCGCCGGTCGGTGTTCGTCCTGGACGGGGACGGGATCGTGCGCTGGCGGCACATCGCGCTCGTGGGGATGACGTTCCGCAGCACCGACACCCTCGTGGAGCAGCTGGAGCTGCTGCGCGAAGGACGCTGAGCCGCCGGTCCGGCCGGGGCGCCCGCACCGCGAGCACCCGGCCGGACCGGCGACGGCGCTACCAGGTCACCGGCAACCGGGCCACGCCGCCCTGCTGGACGTACGGGGCATGGCCCGGGACCTGTCCCGCGGGCACCGCGAGCCGCAGCGCGGGAAACCGCCGGAAGAGGGTGGCGAGCGCGATCTCCAGCTCGGCGCGGGCCAGGATCTGCCCGATGCAGCTGTGGATCCCGTGCCCGTAGGCGGCGTGCCGGCCGGCGGCGCGCCGGACGTCCGGGGCTTCGGGGTCCGCCCAGACGGCGGGGTCCCGGTTCATCAGCATGGTCGAGACGATCACGCCGTCGCCGGCCCTGATGGTCCGCCCGGCCACGGGGATGTCGGCGACCGCCACCCGGGGCAGCCCGTCGGCGACCGACGCCAGCCGGGTCAGCTCGTCCACCGCGGTGGGCAGCAGCGCCGGTTCGGCGAGCAGTTCGCGGAGCTGCTCGGGGTGCTCCAGCAGGACCAGGACGGCGGAGGCGAGCGTGGTGGCGGTGCTCTCGGAGCCGCCGAGCAGCACGACGCAGGTCATCGCGACCTCGTCACGGCTGAGGCCCGGGTCGGCGGCGCGGTGCGCGATCAGGTCGTCGATGAGTCCTTCGCCCGGGTGCTCCTCGCGCGCGGTGATCAGGTCGATCAGGTACCGCCGGATCTCGGCGAATGCCTCCTCGGGGGCCCCGTCGCCGTCGTCGCGGGGCGGGGAGAGCATGCGGCGTGAGGCGTCCGCGAACCAGCGCCGGTCCTCCGGCGGGACGCCCAGGGCCGCGAAGGTGGTGGCGAACGTCAGCGGCATCGCGTAGTCGCCGACCAGCTCCGCCCGGCGGTGCTCCTGCCCGCCGTCGTCGGGCGTGCCGCCCTCCGGCACTGCGGCGTCCGCTGCGCCTTCCTGCGGTCCGTGGGCCTCCGGCGCGCCCTCCTGGGGTCCGCCCGCGGCGAGCATCGCGTCGATCAGCCGCTCCGCGGCACGCTCGATCTCCGGGCGCAGCGCCGCGACCCGCCGGACGCCGAACGCGGACGCCACCCGCCTGCGCTGCCGCGCGTGTTGCGGATTGTCCGCGCCGACCAGCGGGAGCACGATGCGCTGCGCACGCTGCTGCTGTGCCTGGCGCGCCGTCAGGTGCGGGAAGCCGGGGTGCAGCGCGTCGGACGACAGCCTCGGGTCGAGCAGCAGGGCACGGCCCTCGGCGTACCCGCCCACGAGCCACACCTGCCGGCCGTCGTACAGGCTCACCCGGGACACGGGGCCTTCCTGGCGCAGCCGCGCGTACCCGGGTGGCATCTGGTACGGGCAGACGCGCTCCATCGGGAAGGAGGGTGCGCTGCCGGCGTCGGGCCCGGCGGGCTTCGTGCCGGCCGGGACAGGGGACGCGCCGGACGGGGGAGTGTCCGCGTCGGGCAGGGGAGCGTCCGTGCCGGCAGGGAGAGTGTCCGTGTCGTACGCGCCGCGGCCGCTACCCGGCGGCGCCGGGTGCGTGTCCGATGGGCCGGGGTCCGCGTCCGGCGGTGTGCTGGTGGCTGCCACGGCTCTCCTCACTCCGGTCGCCACCACATTCGTCCTGCTCATCGGACGGGCACCAGCCGAAGCACGGGAAACCCCTCGAATGTGTCATTCCCCAGACGGGCGGAACCCCGTCGTGGTGCCGGTCGGCGGCACGGACCGGCACCACGACGTCCCAGCCGGGGGCTCCGGCGGGGCTACCGCCCGGTCATGACACCCCGATGGTGCGGCCCGCGAGGCTCTTCGGAGCGGTGGCGGGGCTGCCGCCGACCGGCGCGAAGGGCAGTGCCGTGGTGGGCGCCGACACCGGCTGGATCAGGTAGGAGGCGCCGGCCCGCCCGGGAATGGTGAGCGTGGCGCTGCTCTGCCCGGTCGGCACGGTGGCACCGGAGCCGTCGACCACCTCCACGTCCTGGCCCGCCCACGGGTTGCGTACGGCGATGTCGCCGTCGGCTCCCGCCTCCACGGCGACGGTGACCAGCCTGCCGTCCCGTACCTGTACGTGCGCCTTGCCCTTGTGCTGGATGAACACGGTGCCGTCCACGTCCCACGAGGCGGGCCAGCCCGGGGCGAGCCGCAGCGTGCCGTCGTAGTCCTGGACCAGTCCCTGGCTGAGCGCGGAGGCGTCGACGCCCAGCTCCTCCAGGTACGGCGTCTCGGGCTTGGCGTTCCAGCTGGCCATGCCGTTCGAGAAGACCTGGTACTTGGTGATGTTGGCGATCATCGCGGTGCGCATCTCGTCGCCGAGGCCGAGCCGTGCGGCGTGCAGCGCGTCGAAGCTCCAGTCGTTCTCGGTGACGTAACTGCGGTGGGTGAAGGTGCGCTTGGCCAGGTCGGACTGAGGGCCGTCGGCGCCGATCAGGTTGTACGGCCAGACCGCCTCCAGGCCCAGGTTCTCCACGTTGTGCCGCTCGGCGGTGGGCTGGGCGGACAGGGCGATCATGTCGTCGCCCGAGGCGTCGGCGGACGGGTCGAGCACCTGGGTCTGGGTGGCGGTGTCGGTGCGGGGCAGCGGGCGGATCCTCGGGATGGCCGCGTCGAGCCGGTCCACCAGACCGGAGTCCACGCCGAGGGTCCGTGCAGCCTTGGCCACCACCGGGAACAGCGCCTGCATGGCGGCCACGTCCGAGGCGGGGTCGTTCACGGCCCACTGGGTCTCATGTGCGTTGGAGGTGGTGTGCAGCAGACCGCCGGGCCCGGTCGTGGCGTGCGACAGCAGGAACTGCGCCGCGGCCTTCATCACGGGGTAGTTCCGCGACAGGAAGGCCCGGTCGTCGGTCGTCAGGTAGGTCTGCCACGCCCACAGGCCGATCTCGGCGCCGCTGGTGACCGTCTGCGAGTTGTACGAGGGGGCGATGGTGGAGTCGCAGGAGGCGTTGCTCTCCGCCGAGCCCGGGGCGTAGTAGCCGTTGCCGTTGAACCGCATGGTCTCCGGCACGCAGACGCCCTCGTGGCCGGGGTAGTGGGCGGCCGTCCAGGCGGCCATGGCGTCGAGGTTGTCCCGGTACAGCCTGAACATCGGCGAGTTGAGCGAGGAGGCGCCGGCATCGAGGTCGGCCTGCATGAACATCCGCAGGTTCCAGAACCAGTAGCCGGCCGGGTACCAGGGCTGGGCGTCCCGGCTGACCGCGAAGAGGTTCGCCTCGCCGGCCTGCGTGCCCGGCAGCGAGCCGCGGTTGGAGGCCGCGATGTCGTACAGGTAGAGCGTGCGCATGTTCTCGAAGTACTCGCCGGAGCCGTCCTGGGAGGAGACCTTGATCAGGCCGACGGAGTCCCAGTAGTGGTGCCACCAGGAGAGGTGTTGCGCGGCGAGCCCCGACGACGGGCGGTTCAGGTCCCCGCCGATGAGGCTCCGCGCCGTGCCCAGGGCGTCGCCGCCGGTCCAGCCCGGCGAGACCGCGACGACCCGGAAGGAGCCGTCGCTGCGGGGCCGGAAGCTGACCTGGCCGGTCCGCGCGTCGGGGGTGGAGGCATGCACGTTCCGGCCACCCGCGCCGACGCCGGCCATCGCGCCGAACGTCCGCCCGGACGCACCGCTGGTGCCGGTGTCCGTCCACGTCTCGGAGAGGGTCGCCACCGATCCGGCGGCCTGGGCGCTGGGGGAGCGCCCGTCCCAGAGCCTGACCTGGGCGGTCTGGGTGCTGTCCGGGTCGGCGCCCGTCACGTCGACGACCAGTTGCGAGGTGTCGGCCCGCACGTAGGCGGTGAGCGTCATGCCGCCGCCGGATTCGTGGAGCGTGCCGTCGTAGAGGTCGAGGTGCCCCTTGAAGTCGGCGGCGCCGGTGAGCCTGCCCAGGCCGGGGATGACGACCTGACCGGGTGACTTGCGGTCCGGGAAGGTGTCGTTGCGGTTAAGCTGGGCGGAGAAGCCGTCCGCGGCCCAGGCGGCCGCCCCCAGCGTCCCGTTGCCGAGCGGCACGAACCCGCTGACGTCCGTGTTGGGGTGCTTCAGTACGAGGTCGGAGCGGCGGACGACGTCGGGGGTGTCCACGACGAACCGGCCGTCGCGCCACGCCGTCGTCGTCCCGGCGGCCGCGGCTCCGGGGCCGGACAGGGCCGAGGTGCCGAGGGCGAGGAGCGAGGCGGCGGCCCAGAGCGCCGTTGTTCTCTTCCAGCGGCGGTGCACGGTACCTCCGTGAGTGGGAAGCGGATACGGCAGTCGGTTCCGCGGCGCAGACATACGCCCGTGACATCGGGTGTGTTTATAGGGCTCCGCTCAACCGCTGTCCAGGGAGAGGGCGGCATGAAGCGGGCGACGTGCGGTAATGCCTGGATTGCGAGGCCCACTTGGTGGGTGGTACGGGTGAAGCCGCGCCCTGATCTCCGTTCAGACATGGGATGACTCCGGGCCGTGTGTCGGGTGCTACCGCCCGCACGCCGGCGGTCCGCCCGTCGCCGTCCGGGTTGCGCCCCCTGCGCCCCGGGAGTTCGGCCGTTCCAGCCGCGTCCCGGCCCTCGCTCCGGCTGAAATGCGGCCCTGGTGCCGGACGCGCCAGGAGCTGATGACGCGCTTCGGGGTCCCTCTATCATCAAGGACTGTACGAGGAGCCGACCAGCGTTCGATAGATCGAAAGAATGCTCCGCTTCCCCTCTGTGAACTCCGCAGGTGCGCAGGGCAGTCCCCGGTCGGCCCGGATCTGCAAGGCCGCTTTGACATAGGCGTGACAGCCAGTGCTGCCCGCCGTTCCCGGGCGGCGCATCTCGTGCTGCCGTCCGAAGTCGCGCTCCACCCCGACGCCGGGACGCCGTCGGCGGGTCGCTGACGGGGGCGACGGGCCGTACCCGCCGGCTGTGGTTTCCCATCGCTCACCACTCAAGGAGATCCACATGTCTCTGCTCTCGACCGGGGCACGGCGGGCCAGGCCGCTCGCCGTCCTCGCGCTCGCCATGGCCGCGGCGGTCTTGGGCGGCCAGGCGTCCGCGACCGGCTCCGCCGCCCCGGCGACCACCGACTCGGTGCCCGCCGCCGGGCACCCGGCGAACGCCGGCGCGGTGGCCGCGGCCTCGCTTCCCCGCGACATCTACGCCGCGGGCGGGACGCCCTGCGTGGCCGCGCACAGCACCACCCGAGCCCTGTACGGGGCCTACAATGGCCTGCTCTACCAGGTCAGGCGCTCGTCGGACAACGCCACCCGGGCATCGGCGTGCTGAGCGCGGGCGGGGTCGGCAACGCCGCCGCGCAGGACTCCTCCTGCGCCGGTACGAGCTGCCTCACATCCTCCTCGGCATCGGCGGCGACAACAGCAACGGCTCCGCCGGCACCTTCTACGAGGGCGTGATGACGTCGGGCTACCCGTCCGACTCCACCGAGAACGCGGTGCAGTCCAGCATCACGTCAGCCGGCTACGGGCGGTAGGACGGGGGTCGCGCCGCCGTGTCCCAGGTGGCGCGACCCGATCGCCGGGGTGCGGCCCACAAGGGCTCCGCTCGGGCCGCCCCCTTGCCTTGAGGCCGACAAACTGGCCTGAACCTCCGACCTGTTCAGGTGCGCTGCTCGGGGTGATCGGCGGCTGAATCCGAGCCACCAGGCGGCAGATCGGGTTGACAGTCCGGGAACCTTCATTACCTTCCTCCCGAGAGATCCGATGTTTCGTTCACCCCTCGTGCCAGTGACCCCACCTCAGGCAAGGAGAACCGTGAACCACGCCCACCTGCGCAGTCATCGCACGAACCCGTCCACGCTCCGACGCGCGCTGATCTCCGCACTGGCGGCCGTCCTGACGTGCCTGGTGCTCGCCGTGCCGGGCCGGGCGGCCGGGCAGCCGGCCGCGTCAGCCGCCGCCCCCACCGACTGGTCCGCGGCCATGGTCGACTCGACCGCCGCCCGCTACACCCCGGACACCATCGGCGGCTGGTCGTATCCGGTCGGGCTGTTCCTGTACGGCGAGTACCAGGTCTACCAGCGCACCCACGACGCGCGGTACCTGGCGTACATCAAGAGCTACGTCGACCGGTTCGTCGACGGCGAGGGCAACATCGACCAGTCGTTCGACAGCCTGGACAGCATGCAGGCCGGCCGGCTGCTGGTGATCCTGCACCACGAGACGGGAGAGGCGAAGTACGCCGTCGCCGCGGAGAAGATCCTTGACCGGCTGAACACCTACCCGCGCACCTCCGACGGCGGTTTCTGGCACGCCGACACCAGCAGCCGGGCCCACCAGCTCTGGGCGGACGGCGTCTACATGGTGAACCCCTTCCTCGTCGAGTACGGCAAGGAGTTCGGCGACTCGGCGGCCACCGACGCCGAGGCGGTCAAGCAGCTCGTCGTCTACGGCGGCCACCTGCAACAGCCGAGCGGCCTGCTCAAGCACGCGTACGACGAGTCGAGGACCGCGAGCTGGGCCGACCCGGCGACGGGACTCGCCCCGGAGTACTGGTGCCGCGCGGTCGGCTGGTACGCGATGGCCGCGGTCAACGTGCTCGACGCGACCGCCGCCGGCCAGCCGGAGCGCCCCAAACTGCTGGCCGTCTTCCAGCGGCTCGCGGCCGGCCTGGAGAAGTACCAGGACCCGGAGAGCGGGCGCTGGTACCAGGTGATGGACAAGGGCTCGGAGTCCGGCAACTGGACCGAGACGTCGTGCTCCAGCATGTTCACCTACGCCCTCTCGCGCGGCGCCGAGCAGGGGTATCTCGCCCCGCACTACAAGGCGGTGGCGGCCAAGGGGTACCGGGGCGTGCTCGCCCGGCTCTCGCTGGGCGACGACGGCCTCACCAACCTCACCGACATCTCGATCGGCACCAACGTCGGCGACTACGCGTACTACGTCGGCCGCACCAGGGCCACCAACGACTTCCACGGCCTCGGTGCCTTCCTGATCATGAACGAGCAGGTCAGGAAGTCCTCGGTGCGGTAGCAGGCGAGCACCCGTGAACCGGTGGGTCCCGTCGAAGGGCGGGACCCACCGGTGCGCCGGTCGCCGGGGCAGGGCACGGTGGCCGGCCGCCGAACCTGACCCTTCGGCGGCGCCCCACGGCACGGCCATGTGCCAACAGCCCGCGTTCTGTTGACATGTGACGTAAGCGGCCAGACTATGAGCAGAAACGAACACGCTGTTTGCAGAACTGCTCAAGGACGCCGTGATCCACCCTCCGAAGGGCATGAGTGGTGCGTGCATATCCCCGCAGCCGGGGCCTCCGGGTCTTCCTGGCCACCTCGCTGTCTCTGATCCTCCTGCCCTCCGTGACAGGCCTGCTGAACGGCTCACCCGCAACGGCCGACGCACCCAGCTCCGCTGACGCGACGTCAGGCCCAAAGGTCACCGGGACCCGGGGAGAGATCTCCCTCACCGTGCCGGCCGGCAGGTCCTCGCCCGGCTACACCGTGCGGGTGGACAGGGAGGACTTCACCCTCACCACCCGGCGGGCGGGGGCCACCGTGCTCAAGTCCGCCACCGGGGACACCGGGGGACTGCGCTTCCGTTCGCAGGGCACCTGGCAGCACGCCACCAAGGTCACCGGCTGGACCTTCGAGGGCGGCGTCCTCACCATCACGGCGGCCACGACGCTCGACGGAGCCACGGTTCAGGCACGCCTGACGCCCGAGGCCGACCGCTACCAGCTCGACTGGGACGTCAAGGGCGGGGGCCCCGACCAACTCGGCCTCGCCTACGACCTGTCGTCGGCCGGGCACTGGTACGGCCACGGCGAGACCGAGACGCCGGCCGGCGGCCCGGGCACCGACCAGCCCTGGCCCCTGGACGCCGGCGAGGTCGAGGACGCGAACTTCGGACCGGCCTCGTACGCCATGGTCGACCCCTTCTGGTACACCTCGCGCTCGACGGGGCTCCGGGTCGACACCGGCCACATCATGGACGTGGCCGTGAACGAGGGCGGCAAGGACGGCATCGGCCGCTTCACCGTGGACTCCCCGGACACCTACCGGGCCACCGTGTTCGTCGAGTCGACGCCCCTCGACGTGTACCGCGACTACATCGGCATCGTCGGCGCGCCCACCAAGAGCGACGCCACCTACGAGCAGTACACGAAGCCGCTGTGGAACTCCTGGGCCCAGTTCTACACCCACGTCGACCAGGCGAAACTGCTCGACTACGCCACCGGCCTCAAGGCGAACGGGCTGGACGGGCACACCATCCAGCTCGACGACAAGTGGGAGTCCAACTACGGCAACCTGACCTTCGACCCCACGGCGTACCCCGATCCGTTGGCCATGTCGCAGAAGATCCACGACATGGGCTTCGACTTCGGCCTCTGGGTCACCCTCTGGATCAACCTGGACTCCGAGAACCACGCCGAGGCGGCCGACAAGGGCTATCTGCTCATGGACGCCAAGGACACCAGCAAGCCCTGCGAGGTGACCTGGTGGAACGGCACGGCCGGGATCGTCGACCTCGCGAACCCCGACGCCAGGGCCTGGTACGAGGGCAAGCTCAAGACGCTGATGAGCACTTACCACGTCGACGGGCTGAAGTTCGACACCCGCTTCTTCGACGAGAAGTGCGCCCCGCACGACGGCTACACGGCCACCGACTACCAGCGCCTGGGTACCGAGCTGGCCGACCAGTTCGACCTCCAGGGCGCCGGCATCCGCGTGCACTGGACCGACACGGCGCACAAGGCCGGATTCGTCACCCGCCAGGTGGACAAGGGCACCGGCTGGGACTCCCTCAAGGCGTCCGTGACCCAGAACCTGGCGATCTCCACCATCGGCTACCCGTTCCTGGAGTCCGACATGATCGGCGGCTCCCTGAGCCAGCCTCCGCCCTCCAAGGAGGTGCTGGTGCGGTGGGCGCAGTCGGCCTCGCTGATGCCGCTGATGTACGGATCCACGTCACCGGTGGACACCGTCGACGTGACGACCGGCCAGAAGGTCGACTACGACCAGGAGACCGCCGACCTCTACCGGGCGGCGATCCAGCGGCACGAGAAGCTCGCCCCCTACATCTGGGACCAGGTCCAGAACACGCTCAAGACCGGCGATCCGATCATGCGCCCGCTCTTCTTCGACTTCCCGGGCGACCAGCAGAGCTACACCGTCACCGACGAATGGATGCTCGGCCCGGCCGTGCTCGCCGCGCCGGCACTCGCGGCGGGCGCCACCCGGACCGTCCACCTGCCGCCGGGCACCTGGTACGACGTCAACCGGCACACCGTGATCCGGGGCCCGAAGACCCTGGAGGCGTACCCGGCGCCCCTCGGCGTCACCCCGACGTTCGTGAACCTCACGGCCAAGGGCGCGGCCAAGGCGATCAAGGCGCTTGCCGCGCGCTGATCAGCCGGCCTGCTCCTCGTGCAGGGCGGCGGGCCGCCAGGCCCGCGCGGGGACGACCAGCGGGCCGCCGGTGACGGGGTCGGGGACGACGACGGACGGGAGCCCGAAGACGTCCTCGACCAGCTCGGCGGTGACGATCTCGTCCGGCGGCCCCTGGGCGACGATCCGGCCGGCCTGCATGGCGACGAGGTGGTCGGCGTAGCGGGCGGCCTGGTTGAGGTCGTGGAGGACGGCGACGACGGTGCGGCCGCGCTCGTGGTTGAGCCGCCGGACGAGGTCGAGGATCTCCACCTGGTGCGCGATGTCCAGGTAGGTCGTGGGCTCGTCGAGGAGCAGCAGGTCCGTGCCCTGGGCCAGGGCCATGGCGATCCACACCCGCTGCCGCTGACCGCCGGAGAGCTCCTCCACCGGGCGGCCGGCGAGATCCGCGGTGCCGGTGCGCTCCAGCGCCTCGGCGACCGCCTCCTCGTCGGCCTGGGACCACTGCTGCCACCACGTCTGGTGCGGCTGGCGCCCGCGCGCGACGAGGTCGGCGACGGTGATGCCGTCCGGCGGGGTGGGGGACTGCGGCAGGACGCCGATGGTCCGCGCGACCTGCTTGCCCGGGACCCGGGCGATCTCGGTGCCGTCCAGCAGCACGGCACCCCGGCGCGGCTTGAGGAGGCGGCCCAGCGCCCGCAGGAGGGTGGACTTGCCGCAGGCGTTGGGGCCGACGACGACCGTCACCTTCCCGTCGGGGATCTCCAGGTCCAGGCCCTCGACGACGAGGCGGTCCTCGTACGCCAGGGTCAGGTCCCGCGCCGACAGGCGGCTGGTGGGCGGACGGCTCATGAGGAGGTGCCTCCGAAACGGCTGCGGGTGCGGACGATGAGCCACATCAGGTAGGGCGCTCCCACCGCGGCGGTCAGGACGCCGACGGGGAGCTCGATGGGGGAGAACAGGCGGCGCGCCAGCAGGTCCGCGACCACGACGACCAGCGCGCCCGTCAGGGCGGAGGACAGCAGGGGGATCTGGGCGGTGCGGGTGAGTCTGCGTGCGATCTGCGGGGCGAGCAGCGCCACGAAGTCGACGGGGCCGCTCGCGCCGGTGGCCACCGATGCCAGGACGACGCCGAGCGCGGTCAGGCCGAGCCGGACCCGGTCCAGGCGCACGCCGAGGGCGGCAGCCGTGTCGTCGTCGAAGGCGGCGCTGCGCTGGGCCCGCGCCGCCCACAGGGCGGCCGGCACGCCGAGCAGCAGGACGAGGGCGAGGGGGCGCGCCTCGTCGTAGCCGCGGCCGTTGAGGGAGCCCGTCAGCCAGACCTTGGCCTGCTGGGCCACCAGGTAGTCGCCCTTGGTGAGGAAGAGCTGCGTCAGCGAGCCGAGCGCCACCGACACGCCGATGCCGACCAGCACGAAGCGCGAGGACTGGAGCCCGCCGCGCCAGGCGAAGAAGTACACCAGCAGGGCCGCGGCGAGCCCGCCGGCGACCGAGACATAGGGCAGCAGGTCGTAGGTGACGGCGTTGAAGCTCAGCGCGGCGACCGTGGCGGCGCCCGCGCCGTGCGTGACGCCGATGACGTCGGGGCTGGCCAGCGGATTGCGCGCGACGGTCTGGATCAGGGCGCCCGCGACGCCGAACGCCGCCCCGGCGAGGATCCCGAGGACCAGCCGCGGCAGGCGCAGCGTGCCCACCACCAGCGTCTCGGGGCTCGGCCGCCCGAGCAGCACCCGGACGACCTCCACCGGCGAGATGAACGCCTCGCCGACGCACAGGTAGGCCACCACCGCGCACGCCAGCAGCACGGTCAGCGCCGCCGCGACGGCGACCGCCCGGCGGTGCACGAGGAAGCTGGCGCGTCTCCCGCGCAGGACGGCGTGTCCGGCCGGGCGCAGCGCGATCGTGGTCGGGGTCGTGGTCCGGCTCATGCGGCCACCACCGCACGCCGCCGCACGAGCGCGATGAGGAACGGCACCCCGATCAGGGAGGTCATGACGGCCACCGGCACCTCCGAGGGCGGGAAGACGATACGGCCCACGACGTCGGAGCAGAGGATCATCACCGGTCCGAGCAGCGCGGCCAGCGGCAGCACCCAGCGGTGGGCGGTGCCCACCAGGGCGCGGGCGATGTGCGGCACGGCGAGGCCGGTGAAGGCGATCGGGCCGACCGCGGCCACCGCCGCCCCCGTCAGCACCGTCGCGCCAAGACCGCCGAGCACGCGCAGCAGGCCGACGTTGTGACCGAGGCCCTTGGCGGCGTCGTCGCCGAGCGCGAGCGCGTCAAGACCCCGGGCCATCGCCGCGACCAGCACCACGCCGGCCAGCAGGAACGGCCAGATCTCGCCGACGATCCCGCTGTCGCGCCCGCTGAGCGAGCCGAGCTGCCAGAAGCGGAACTCGTCCAGGGCACGGGCGTTGGTGGTGGCGATCCCGGACACGACCGCGGCGAGGAAGGCGTTCGTCGCCGCGCCGGCGAGGGCGAGCTTGACCGGCGAGGCGCCGCCGCGCCCGCGGCTTGCGACGGCGTACACGGCCACCGACGCCAGCGCCGCGCCCGCGAACGCGAACCACACGTAGCCGTTCAGCGTGTGCACCCCGCAGAACGCGATCGCGCACACCACGCCGACCGAGGCACCCTGGCTGACGCCGAGGATGCCCGGTTCGGCGATGGGGTTGCGGGTGATGCCCTGCATCACCGTTCCGGCGAGCGCCAGCGCGGCGCCCGCCAGCAGGCCGATGACCGTGCGCGGCACCCGCAGCGACCGGACCGCCTGGGCGTCGTCACCGGTCCCGCCGTGCACCAGGGCCTGGATCACCTCGCCGGGCGCGATCTGGCGGCTGCCCACGGCGAGGCTCAGCAGGACGGCGACCAGCAGCATCCCCGTACCGGCCAGCAACCAGGCGGCCCGTCTACGGGTGGGTGGCGACATGCACCGCGCTCACTTTCTCGTTCTCTCCGTCTTTCTCGTTCTTCTCGTCGTTGCTTGCTTCTTCTCGTCCTCAGGCCGTCCTCAGGCCGCGAGGTACTTCTGGAGGTCGTCGAGCACCGAGTTGGCGGCGGTGACGCCGAGCCCCAGGTACCAGGTCTCGTCGGGCACGTCGTGGGCGTGGCCGTCCTTGACCGCCTTCAGGTTCTTCCACAGCGGGTTGCCCTGGGCCTTGCTCTTGTCCGTGGCCTTCGGGGCACCGTAGACGCCGGTGAAGATCCAGTCGGCGTCGGCCTGGTCGATGTTCTCGGCGCTGATCTCGGCGGCCAGGTCCTGGATGTCCTGGTTCTTCGGACGCGGGATGCCGATGTCCTTGAGGATCGTGCCGATGAACGAGTCGTTCGCGTAGAGCCGGATCACCCCGTCGGGCATGTAGCGGACCATCGACACGGTCGGCTTGTGGGCGCCGAGCGTGTCTCCGAGGGCCTTCGCGCGCTTCTCGTACGCGGCGAGCTGGGCCTTGGCCTGTGCGGTCTTGTCGAGGGCGGCGGCGTTGAGGAGGTAGTTCTGCTTCCACGTGAAGCCGGGGCGGATCGAGAAGACGGTGGGCGCGATCTTCGACAACTCGTCGTACGAGGCCGCGGCGCGCAGCTGGCTGCCCAGGATCAGGTCCGGCTTGAGGGCCGCGATCGCCTCAAGGTTGAGGCTGTTGATGGTGCCGATGTTCTTCGGGTGCCCGGCGTCCTTCTTGAGGTACGACGGCAGCTGCGGCGAGCCCTCGGACAACGCCACGCCGACCGGCTTCACGCCCAGGGAGACGACGTTGTCGAGTTCGCCGACGTCCAGCACGACGACGCGCTCGGGCCGTGCCTTGATCTCGGTGCTGCCCATGGCGTGCTTGATGGTGCGCGGCCACTGGCCGGGCCGGGCGTCCGTGCCGAGGGCGGCGGTCTTCTCCGCGGCGTCCCCGAAGTCCTTGCCGCCCTTCGCGACGGACTTGGAGTCCTTCGCCGCAGAGCCCGCCCCCTCGGAGGCGCTGGACCCGATGCCGCTGCCCGAGGACCCGCTGCCGCATGCCCCGAGGGACAGCGCGGCGGCGACGGCCAGAGCGACTGCGGCCGTGCCGCGGCGCCAAAGAGACATGTGACAGCTCCTAGCTGAGGTGCATCTCAAGTTATTAGGTGAGCCTTACCTTACGTGGTGAGGGTGTGCAGGATGCAAGAGGGGTGTGTGACCGCCGGCCGTCGCGGCGGCGCGCCACCCACCGCCACGGCTCCAGCGGGTGTGGGCGGCGCGACTTGGGGGACTTGGGGGGTGAGGGCCCGGTCGGCGGCGCTCCCCTAGGGGGCCGGCCTGGCCTAGGCTCCTCCGGTACGGAACGAGTGCCGGGGAGCCGCCCTCATCCCAGGCGCCCCCTCTCGGAGAGCTGCCGGGCGACCTCGCGGAGTTTGATGTTGTGATCCTGCGAGTAGCGCCTGAGCACGTCGAAGGCCTGCTCCTCGGTGAGGCGGCGGCTGCCCATGAGGATGCCCATGGCCTCACCGATGACGTGCCGGGTGTCGAGGGCGTGCTGCATCTGGGCATGCGTGCGGGCGCCGGAGAAGGCCACCGCCGCGTGCGAGGCCAGGACCCACCCCGCGGTCTCGCTGGCCTCGGTGAACGCGCCGGGCAGGTGCGAGTAGAGGTTCAGCGCGCCGAGGTCCTCGTCCTCCGTGTACAGGAGGAACCCCATCATGCTGCCCACCTTGAGCTTCCGTGCCTCGGGCGCATAGGACGGCCAGCGCGGCTGCTCGTCGGTGAGATCGGCGATCCGGAAGACGCGATCGTCCGTGGGGCCGTAGGCCGCGTCGAAGCACGGGCCCTCTGCGAGGCGCTCCTGGAGCTGATCGCTGTCGATGACCATCTGGTCGGTCGGTGCCAGCGTCTGCACCGCTCCCCCCTGAAGGATGAGGATGCCGGCCGCGTCGCAGCCCTGGACGAGCTCGACGGCCGAGCGGGTGATCCTTTCGAGCGTGGTGTTCACCGTGTCCTGGGCCAGGAGATCGCGCGCCATCGTGGCCAGCTGCTGCGCGAACGCACGCCAGTCCAGCCCGTCCTCCGTCTCGCCTGCCAAGGTCCCCTCCTAGGGTCTCCTCCTGTCCGCCCTGCTCCCCGTACCCGCGGACCCGGACGACTGCCCCTGCTTCCGGGCACGTGTGGCTTTGCGGTACCCCCTGGCCGGCCGGTCACCGCCGTGAGGTACGCGGGCCGCCAATTCACCGCCTCCTTGGGCGGGTTGGTGGTCTGCGCCCCGAACGGCCGAGGGGCTCGCCGGCGGGCGGTCCACGCCCGGGGAGTGAGCAAAAGCCTTGAACGTGCCGGTTTGAGTCCCCAGTTCGTGTCAACCGGTTCTCCATGGCTGAGTCGAAACGAGAGACAGAACGGAAATACGCGGCACCGTCGGCAGACAGCGTCTCATGGCTGCCCGACCTGACCGGTGTGGGACCGGTCACCTCGCTCGCGGAGCGGGGGATCCAGGACCTGGACGCCGTCTACTACGACACCGACGACCTCAGGCTGACCCGCTCCGGCGCGTCCCTGCGGCGCAGGACGGGCGGCACGGATTCCGGCTGGCACCTGAAGCTGCCCCTGGCGGGCGACAGCCGTGAGGAGATCACGGCACCGCTGTCGTCGCAGGACGTCCCGGGGGAGCTGGTGGAGCTCAGCCTCTCCCGCACCCGCGGAGCACCGCTGCGGCCGGTGGTGCGGATCCGCTCCACCCGCTCCCTGCGCCACCTCCTCGACGCCGAGCACGCCATCCTGGCCGAGCTGAGCATGGACGCGGTACGCGCCGAGGCGCTGCTCGACGGCGGCGGGCACACCGGGTGGACGGAGATGGAGGTCGAACTCCCCGGCGACGGGGACCCCGTGCTCCTCGACGGCATCGAGGCGGTGCTGCGCGAGAACGGCGTCGACCGCGCGCAGAGCCCGTCCAAGGTGGCCCGCGCCCTGGCGGAGACGACCCCCCTCCTGGACGTCCTGGGCGGTACTCCGGACGCGCGCGCGAGCGCCGCCCGGGGCTCGGCCGGTGAGCACGTGCTCGCCTACGTGGACCGCCTTGCCGGTCGCCTGATCGACCTCGACCCGGCCGTGCGGCGCGGCTTGCCCGACGCCGTGCACCGGATGCGCACCACGGCCCGCCGCCTGCGCGGCTGCCTGCGGTCCTACCGCTCCGTCCTCGACCGTGAGGCCACCGACCCCATCCGGGCCGATCTGAGCTGGCTCGCGGGGGAGCTCGGCGCGGAACGCGACCACGAGGTGCTCCACGAGCGGCTGGTCTCCGGCGTCCGGGAGCTCCCCGACGAGGTGGTCCTCGGCCCCGTCGCGGGGCGCCTGAAGATCTGGCACGAGGCGGAGTGGACCGAAGGCCGCCAACGCACCCTCGACGCACTCGCCTCGCCCCGCTACCTGGGCCTGCTGGAGAAACTGCGGGCCCTGACCGACGACCCGCCGCTGCGTGCCAAGGCCGCCGGCAAGCCCGAGAAGGTCCTGGCCAAGGCACTCCAGAAGGAGTACGGCCGGCTCGTCCAGCGCATGGACCATGCGCTCGACATGCCTTCGGGCCCTGAGCGCGACGCCGCGATCCACCACGCGCGCAAGGCCGCCAAGAGGCTCCGCTACGCCGCGGAGGCGGCCCATCCGGCCCTCGGCAAGCCCGCGCGGCGCCTCGGCAGGCGCGCCAGGGCGGTGCAGCGGGTGAGCGGAGCCCAGCACGACAGCGTGGTGACCCGATCCGCCCTGCGGCGGCTGGCGATCTCCGCGCACGCGGCGGGCGAGCCCGGCTTCTCCTGGGGGCTCCTGCACGGTCGCGAGAGCGCCGCAGCCGCTTCCCGGGAGCAGCAGCTCCCCGAGGCGTGGGCTCGCACCCGCGCGGCTGCCCGGCACAAGGCTCTCCGCGGCTGAGCGTCGGGAGGGGCCACGGCGTTCGCGCGGCCGGCGAAGCGAGGAAATGGCGCTGGTGGGCACCGTGTTTGCGATGCCCACCAGCGATCCGCCGCTCACGGATCAGCAAACCCCGCGGACCTAGGCCATGGCCCGGTACTCGATCGCCGGGCACCGGTTCATGACCATCTCCAGGCCCGCGGCGCGCGTGCGCGCGTATGCGGCGTCGTCGATCACGTCGAGCTGGAACCACACCGCCTCGGCGCCCTTGGCGACGGCTTCGTCGGCGACGGCCCCGGCGAGGGTGCTGTTCACGAAGACGTCGACCACGTCGACGTCGAAGGGAATCGCATCAAGAGACGGGTACCCCTTCTCCCCGTGCACGGTTTCGGCCTTGGGGTGGACCGGGACGATCCGCTTGCCGTGGCGCTGCAGGAGCTGCGCGACCCCGTAGGCCGGGCGCCGCTCGTTCGACGAGAGACCCACGATCGCCCAGGTGTCGCCGAGCTCCGTGAGGATCTTGCGGGCTGTCTCCCGGTCGTTGCTCATGTCGTTCCCTCCGTTGCCATCGATACCCATGTGAGGGAAAGCAAGGGGTGGCGACGGGCCATTCCCGTCCGGGTCAGGCCCTGCGGGCCGGTCCGGGTCAGGCCCTGCGGGCCGAGCGGGACAGGCGGATCGCCGAGACGAGGAAGAAGATCCCTCCGAGCGTGGCGTAGCCGGCGAGGGTGGTCAGCGAGGGGTTGTCCTGTGAGGCGCCTCGGATGAAGGACGCGCCGGCCAGCACCGAGATGCCACCACTGACGATCATGGCCCACTGGCCGCCCAGCGGCCGGCGCGCGACGCCCACGAGGAGCTGGACCAGGCCGGAGACGATCGCCCACGCGCCCCAGACGCGCAGCACGCCGGCGATGCCCGAGGCGCTTGCCACCCCGATGCCGACGGCGGCGAGCGTGCTGATGGCCATGTTGGCGTACAGGCCCTTGAGCGCCCCGGCAGCGCGCGCCGACCGGGCGTCGACGACGGCCGCGACCACGTCGAAGACGGGATAGAGGACCAGCAGCAGCTTCACCCCGGTGGTGAAGTGGGAGCCGGACACCACGAGGAGCGCCGCCCACGCGGCGGCGAAGACGAAGCGGATGACGTACAGCCGGCGCAGTGCGGGTGTGACGCTGACGTGCTCGGCAGAGGCGACGGATGCCATGGGGTTCTCCAGCGAGTGAGGGGATGGGAAACCTCATCCCTAGGTAGAGAGAACGGTCTCTCTCTATTTCGTAGACTGGCACACTCCGGCCTCCTAAACAAGAGAGACCGTTCTACCTGCTATATTGGGGGGCGTGAAGCAGACGGAAGCTGGCAGGAGGGTCTCCGAGGCCCGAGAGCGACTCCTGAGGACCGCCGGGCAGCTCTTCTACGCGGAGGGCATCCGCTCGGTGGGCGTCGACCGCCTGGTCGCCGAGTCGAAGATCACCAACGCCACCTTCTACCGCCATTTCCGCAGCAAGGAAGACCTGGCCGTCACCTACCTCGAAAGCGTCGACCAGGCGATCCGCTCCGAGATCGACGCCCTGGTGGCCGCGGACCTTCCGGCCGACGACATCCTGCGGGGCATCGGTGCGTCCCTGGCCGAGCAGATCCGCTCGCCCGGCTTCCGCGGATGCGCCTTCCTCGACGCGGCAGCCGAGTTCCCCGATCCCGACCACCCGGTCCGCCGGGCCGTCGCGCGACACCGCGAGTGGTTCCTGCGGACGATCACCGCGCTGTTCGCCAGGTTCCCGGGCGCGCCCGCCGAGAACGCCGGACGGCACTTCGTCATGATCCGCGACGGCGCGATGAGCACCGGCCACCTCGACGACCCCGTCCAGGTCGGCGAGACCCTGCTGCACGGCATCGATGGAATGCTCCGGATCCACGCCGGCCGCGGGCGCGACGAGGGCGCCTCGCCCGTGCCCGAGCAGGCACCTTCGGCGGGCACGGCGATCGACGGCATCGACTGCTTCCCGCCCGCCGGCCCCTGATCACCACCGCCGGGCCTGCGCATACGCTGGGCGGATGCCGGACGAGTACCGCACCGTCGCCCGCGAGGGCAGCCACGAGACCGACGTCAACCGCTCGCGCTTCCTGTGCACCCTCGCACCCGCCGGCACCGAGCAGGAGGCCCAGGAGCTGATCGCGCGCGTCCGCGCCGCCCGCGCGGACGCCAACCACAACTGCTTCGCCTACGTCATCGGTGCCGACGCGTCCGTGCAGAAGGCGAGCGACGACGGCGAGCCGGGCGGTACGGCCGGCGTCCCCATGCTGCAGATGCTGCTCCGCCGCGACATGCGGTACGTCGTCGCCGTCGTCACGCGCTACTTCGGCGGGGTGAAACTCGGCGCCGGCGGCCTCATCCGCGCCTACGGCGGCGCCGTAGGCGAGGCACTGGACGCGCTCGGCACCGTCACGCGCAGGCGCTTCCGCCTCGCCACCGTCACCGTCGACCACCAGCGCGCGGGCCGCCTCCAGAACGACCTGCGCGCCACCGGGCACGACGTACGCGACGTGCACTACGGCGAGGCGGTCGACCTCACCGTCGCGCTCGCCGACGCCGACGTCCCCGCCTTCCGCGCCTGGCTCGCCGCGGCCACCGCGGGCGCCGCGCGCCTCGAACTCGGCGGCGAGGCCTACGGGGAGGGCTGACGCCGGGTGGGGACATCCGCGGCCGGGCGGGTCCGGCGGCGACGGGTGCCCGAGACGCCCGGGCGGCCACAGGGATCAGAGGTGCCGTCAGTGGCGGCCGATAGGGTCGGGGACCGTGAGGTTTCTGCATACGTCGGACTGGCACCTGGGACGGTCGTTCCACCGGGCCAGCCTGCTGGACGCCCAGGCCGCGTTCGTCGGCCACCTGGTCGACACCGTGCGCGAGAGGGCCGTGGACGCCGTGCTCGTCGCCGGTGACGTGTACGACAGGGCCGTACCGCCGCTGGCGGCCGTCGAGTTGTTCGACGACACCCTGCACCGGCTGGCCGGCCTCGGCGTACCGACCATCATGATCTCCGGGAACCACGACTCGGCCCGCAGGCTCGGCGTCGGGGCCGGGCTGCTCGGCCGCGCCGGCATCCACCTGCGCACCGACCCCGCCGGCTGCGCCACGCCTGTGTTGCTGCGAGACCGGCACGGGGAGGTCGCCTTCTACGGCCTGCCGTACCTCGAACCCGCGCTGGTGAAGGACGAGTTCCAGGTGACGGGGCCGAGCCACGAGGCGGTCCTGGGCGCCGCGATGGACCGCGTACGCGCCGACCTCGCGGCCCGGCCCGCCGGCACCCGCTCCGTGGCGCTCGCGCACGCCTTCGTCACCGGCGGCGAGGCCAGCGACAGCGAGCGGGACATCACGGTCGGCGGCGTCGCCGCGGTCCCCGCGGGAGTCTTCTCCGGCGTCGACTACGTCGCCCTCGGCCACCTGCACGGCTGCCAGACCATCAACCCCCGCGTGCGCTACGCCGGCTCCCCGCTCGCGTACTCGTTCTCGGAGGCCGGCCACCGCAAGAGCACCTGGCTCGTCGACCTCGCGGCCGACGGCGGAGTGACCGCGGAGCGCGTCGACTGCCCCGTGCCGCGTCCGCTCGCCCGGATCCGCGGCCACCTGGAGGACCTGCTCGCCGACCCCGCGCTCGCCGAGCACGAGGACGCCTGGGTGGAGGCCACCCTGACCGACCCCGTGCGGCCCGCGGAGCCCATGGCCCGGCTCACCGAGCGCTTCCCCGGCGTCCTCAGCCTGCTCTTCGCCCCCGAGCGGCCCCCCGGCGACCCCGACGAGTCCTACGCACGCCGCCTCGCGGGCCGTGACGACCAGCAGATCGCCGAGGACTTCATCGCCCACGTGCGCGGCACCGGGCCCGACGAGGACGAACGCGCCCTGCTGCGCGACGCGTTCGACGGCGCCCGTGCCGAGGACGCCCTGCGCGAGGTGGTCAGGTGAGGCTCCACCGGCTGCGGATCACCGCCTTCGGCCCCTTCGGCGGGAGCCAGGAAGCCGACTTCGACGCGCTGTCGGCCGCCGGCCTCTTCCTGCTGCACGGCCCGACCGGCGCCGGCAAGACCTCCGTCCTCGACGCGGTGTGCTACGCCCTCTACGGCTCGGTGCCCGGCGTGCGGCAGGGCGGCGGGCTCCGCAGCGACCACGCGGACGCCGGCACCCGCACCGAGGTGTGCCTCGAATTCACCGTCGCCGGACGGCGTCTCGAAGTCACCCGGCAGCCCCCGTGGGAGCGCCCCAAGCGGCGCGGCAGCGGCACCACCACCGACAAGGCGCAGAGCGCCCTCAGGGAGTACCGCTCGGACGGCGGCACCTGGCGCGACCTCAGCCGCTCCCACCAGGAGATCGGGGAGGAGATCGGCATCCTGCTCGGGATGAGCAAGGAGCAGTTCTGCCAGGTCGTCCTGCTGCCCCAGGGAGACTTCGCACGGTTCCTGCGGGCAGACGCCGAGGCCCGCGGCCGGCTCCTCGGCAGGCTCTTCGACACCCGCAGGTTCGCCGCCGTCGAGCAGCACCTGGCCGAGCGCCGCCGCTCCGGCGAGGCGGCCGTCCGTGACGCCGACACCGAGTTGCTGGCCGACGCCCACCGCATCCAGCAGGCCGCCGGCGACGCCCTCGAACTCCCGCTGCCGGATGCCGCACCCGGTGACCCCGGTCTCGCGGAGACCCTGCTCACCTGGGCCGCCGTCGCCCGCGGCAGCGCCAGCGAGCAGCTCGCCGCCAGGGCGGCCGCCCTCACCGCCGCCGAAGCCGCCGGGAGCGCCGCGGCCCAGCAGCTCGACGGCGCCCGCGAACTGCACCGCCTCCAGCGCAGGTCCGCTGCCGCCCGCGAGCGCGCGGAGCACCTCGCGGCGACGGCCGAGGCACACCACCGCGACCAGCGGGCCATGGAACGCGCCCGCAAGGCCGAGACCGTCGCCCCCGCGCTCCAGCTCAGGGACGCGGCAGCCGCCGAGCACCGCGCCGCACGCGAGGCGGAGGCACGCGCGCGTGCCGTCCTGCCGGCTGAGCTGTCCGGCGCCGGCGCCCCGGGCCTCGCGACCGCCGCACGGAGGGCCGCTGAAGAGCTCGGCGGCCTGGAGACCGCCCGGCGCGCCGAGGCCCGTCTCACGGAGATCACGCAGGAGCGCACCGCACTCGACCGCCAGGAACGCGCCGACGACGACCTGCTGGAGGAGTCCGGCAGCTGGCTCGCCGGCTGGGAGCAGGCGCATGCCGCGCTGAAGGCGGATGTCGACGGCACCCAGGAGGCCGCCGCCCGCACCGAGCAGCTGGCCGGACGGCTGGAGGCGGCCGAGGCGAAGCTCGCCGCCGCCCGCCGCCGCGACCGCCTGACCGGCGAGGCGGCCGGAGCCCAGGCCCAGGCGCTCGCCGCCCGTGAACGCGCCGGCGCCGCCCGCGAGCACTGGCTCGACCTGAAGGAACAGCGGCTGCGCAGCATCGCCGCCGAACTCGCCGCCGGACTCGAGGACGGCCGCCCCTGCGACGTCTGCGGCTCCACCCACCACCCCGCCCCCGCCCGCAAGGCCGCCGGCCATGTCGACGCCCGCGCCGAGGAGGCCGCCCTCGCCGGACACCAGCGCGCCGAAGAGGTCCGCGCCGAGTGCGAGCGGACGCTGAGCCGCACCCGCGAAGCCCTTGCGGCGGCCACCGCAGAGGCGTCGGCGACCGCCACGGCCGACCTCGCCTGGGAGGCCGACGACCTGCGGCGGCAGCACGCCGAGGCACACCGCGCCGCGTCCGGCGCCCACGCCGCCCGCGAGGCACTCGCCCACGCCGAGCAGGAGCACGGCCGGCGGCTCGACGCCCAGCAGGAGGCCGCGCGCCGCGCCGCCTCCCGGGCCTCCCTGCGCGACGTGCTCGACCGCGAACGGACGGCCCTGGAGGCGGAACTGACCCGCGCGCGCGGGGACGCCGGCAGCGTGGCCGCCCGCGCCCGCCGCCTGGAGGACCAAGCCGCCCTCCTCGCGGAGGCCGCGGAGGCCGCTCGCACCGCCGAGGACACCGCCCAGCGGGTCAAGGACGCCGACGCACGCCTCGCCGACGCCGCCTTCCGCGCCGGATTCGACACCCCGGAGGCCGCCGCCGGCGCGCTCCTCGACGCCGCCGGCCACCGCGAGCTGCAGCGCCGCCTCGATGCCCGGCACCAGGAAGAGGCCGCCGTCCGCGCCGTGCTCGCCGAACCGGACACCGCCGCGGCGGCGGAACGCCCCCCGGCCGACCCCGGCGCCGCCGAACGCGCCGCGGAGGCCGCCGAGCTGAGGCTGCGCCAGGCGGCCTCCGCCCACGACGCCGCCGCCCGGCGCCGCGCCGAACTCGGCCGCCTGTCCGCCCGCGCCGCCGCCGCGGCCCGCCGGCTCGCACCGCTGCGCGCCGGCCACGACCGCGTCGCCAGGGTCGCCGCGCTGACCGCGGGCACCTCCGCCGAGAACGAGCGCAGGATGCGCCTGGAGTCCTACGTCCTGGCCGCCCGCCTGGAACAGGTCGCCGCGGCCGCCTCCAGCCGGCTCCAGCGGATGTCCCAGGGCCGGTACACCCTGGTGCACTCCGACGACCGTTCGGGCCGCGGCCGCTCCGGTCTCGGCCTGCACGTCGTCGACGCCTGGACCGGCCGCGAGCGCGACACCGCCACCCTGTCCGGCGGCGAGACCTTCTTCGCCTCGCTGGCCCTCGCCCTCGGCCTCGCGGACGTCGTCACGGACGAGGCCGGCGGCGTCAGGCTCGACACCCTCTTCATCGACGAGGGCTTCGGCAGCCTGGACGACCAGACCCTCGACGAGGTCCTCGACGTCCTGGACGCCCTGCGCGAGCGCGACCGCAGCGTCGGCATCGTCAGCCACGTCCCCGACCTGCGGCGCCGGATCCACACCCAACTGGAGGTGGTCAAGGGGCGCGAGGGATCGTCCGTGCGGCAGCGGGAGGGCGGACGCTGAAGGGATCAGGCGCCCCAGGCGCCCGGCCCGGCCTACGTGCATGGGCCGGGCGCATGGGCCGGGCATACGGGCCGGGTGGCCGCCGGGTGCACGAGCCGGGTGACCGGGCGCGGAAAACCGGATGCGCGCCCGCCCGGCCGCCGCCATGATGGCCGACCATGCCTCCCTACTCCCCGCTCCCCGCCGCCGAACTCCGCCGCGACCCGCTGCCGCTCCGCGGCCGTACCGCGCTCGTCACCGGAGCCAGCCGCCGCCACGGCATCGGCTATGCCGTGGCCCGGAGGCTGGCCGCCTACGGCGCGAGCGTCTACGTGCACCACCACGTGCCGCACGACGCCGCGATGCCCTGGGGCGCCGACCGGGTCGAGGACGTGGTCGCAGGCGTCCGGGAGGCACTGGCCGACCCCGCCGCGCTGGTCGCCGACGGCCCCGGCGACCTCGCCGATCCTGCCGCGCCCGCCGAACTCGTCGGCCGTGCCGCCGCCGCGCTCGGCGGGCGGCTCGACATCCTCGTCGCCAACCACGCCCTCAGCGCCTCCGACGGGCGGCTCGACACGATCGACGCCGCCATGCTCGACGCGCACTGGGCCGTGGACGCCCGGTCGGTGATCCTCCTCGTCCAGGCCTACGCCCGGTTGCGCGACGCGCTCCCGCCCCGGGCCCCCGGCGGCCGGGTGGTGATGATGACCTCCGGCCAGGACCACCACGGCGGCATGCCGGACGAGCTGGCCTACAGCCTCCAGAAGGGCGCCCTCGCCTCCGTCACGGGCTCCCTGGCCACCACGCTCGCCCCGAGCGCCGTCACCGTGAACACCGTCAACCCGGGGCCCGTGGACACCGGCTACCGGACGGGCGACGACCACGCCCGGATCGCCGCCATGTTCCCCGGCGGGCGCTGGGGCATACCCGACGACCCGGCCCGGCTGATCGCGTGGCTCGCTACCGACGAGGCGGCATGGATCACCGGCCGGGTCATCGACTCGGACGGCGGGTTCGCCCGCTGATCGTTGAGGCGGCTACACAGGCCGGACGGGGCGGCACCGGAGCCCGCGGGTCTCCCGCCCGCGGGCCAGCGGGCCGGGGACCCGGAGCGGTGGCCGGTTACAGCTTGGACAGCTCCTCCACCAGATCGTCGAGGCCCAGCGAGCCCTGGGAGAGGGCCGCCATGTGCCAGGCCTTGGCGTCGAAGGAGTCGCCGTGCCGCTTCCTGGCGTTCTCGCGGCCCAGCAGCCAGGCGCGCTCGCCCAGCTTGTAGCCGATGGCCTGGCCCGGCATGGACAGGTAGCGGGTGAGCTCGCTCGCCACGAAGTCCGCCGGGCGGCTGCTGTGCTTCCCGAAGAACTCCTGGGCCAGCTCGGGCGTCCACGTCTCGCCCGGGTGGAACGGCGAGTCCGCCGGGATCTCCAGCTCCAGGTGCATGCCGATGTCGACGATGACCCGGGCGGCCCGCATCATCTGCCCGTCAAGGTGGCCGAGCCGCTCCTCCGGGTCGGTGAAGAAGCCCAGCTCGTCCATGAGCCGCTCGGCGTAGAGCGCCCAGCCCTCGCAGTTGGCGCTCACCATGCCGAGGGTCGCCTGGTAGCGGGAGAGGGATTCCGCGACGTAGATCCACTGCGCGAGCTGGAGGTGATGCCCCGGCACACCCTCGTGGTACCAGGTGGACACGAGGTCGTAGACCGGGAAGCGGGTCTGGCCCATGGTCGGCAGCCAGGTGCGGCCCGGTCGCGAGAAGTCCTCCGAGGGCTCCGTGTAGTAGGGCGCGGCGGCGCTTCCCGCGGGGGCGATGCGGGACTCCACCCTGCGGATCGGCTCGGCAAGCTCGAAGTGGGTGCCGTCCAGCTCGTCGATCGCGCGGTCCATCAGGCTCTGCAACCAGTCGCGGACCTCGTCGACGCCCTCGATGTGCCGCCCGTGCTGGTCCGCGTGCGCCAGCGCCTCCCAGGGGGTGGCGGCGCCCGGCAGGATCTTCTGCGCCTCGGTCCGCATCTCGCCGAGCAGGCGGTGGTACTCCGCCCAGCCGTACGCGTAGGCCTCGTCGAGGTCGAGGTCCGTGCCGTTGAAGTAGCGCGCCCAGCGGGCGTAGCGCTCCCGGCCGACCGTGTTCGGGGCGCCCTCCACGGCCGGCGCGTACACGCCGCGCATCCAGTCCCGCAGCGCCAGCACACCGTCGCCGGCGGCCCTGGCGGCCTCGGCCAGCTCGACGCGCAGCGCCTCGGGGGCGGCTTCCGCGAACTCCACGAACCAGCTCCGGCCGGTGTTGTGCGGGTCGGCCCACTCGGTGAGCTGCTCCACGAAGGTCGCCGTGGGGCGGGGCCCGGCGAGCAGCTTGCGCTCGAGGCCCAGCGCGAGCGTGGCGCGGTAGCCCTCGAACGCGGCCGGCACCGCCCGCAGCCGCTCGGCGATCGCCGCCCAGTCCTCCTCGGTCTCGGCCGGGGTGACCGTGAACACCTGGCGGACCGCGTGCACCGGCGAGTGAATGTTGCTGACGGCACGCAGGTGCTCGTCCACCTCGTGCACGGCGAGCTCGGCGGTCAGCCGTTCGCGCAGCAGGCGGGCGCAGCGGCGCTCGACGTCCTGGTCCGCGCCGGGCGCGTGCTCGGCCTCGTCGAGCCGGGCCAGCGTCCGCCGGGCGAGCTCCGCGCGGGCCTCCTGGCCGGCGGGGGAGTAGTCGGGCAGCTTGCTGTGGCTCTCCTTGACACCGAGGAAGGTGCCGGTGACGGGATCGAGGGCGATGTACTCGTCGACGTAGGCGTCGGCGACCGCTCGGGGCAGCGTGATCTTCGACTCTGACATGGAGCCATCCTCATACGGCGAGGGCGTCGGCGTCAGCTGGATTCGGGGCTTGGGACGACAAGATCACCGGACGCTACGAGTGCGGGCCCGGTGATCCGGACGCGCGCCGGACGGGCCGCGGGGGTGCCGGCACCGGGAGACGGGCCCTGGCGCCGAGGCGGCCGGCACGGCCGTCTCGGCGCCGCGGTGGCTCAGCCGCGCTGACTGTGCCGCAGGTGCTCGGGCACCCGGGCCGGCAGCGGGTCGAGGCGGGCCGTGATCACGAGGGTGCCCTCCTCGATCTGGTAGTCCAGCGGGAGGCCGAGGCCGCGCATCACGGCGACCATGCCGGTGTTGGACGCCCGGGTGACGGCATAGACGTGCGAGGAGCCCGCCTCGACGGCCATCGCGACCAGCCGCCCGAGGAGTTCGCGGCCGATGCCGCGGCGCTGCCAGTCGTCCTCGACCAGCAGGGCGACCTCGGTCTCGTCACCGTCCCAGAGCAGGTGGCCGAGGGCCACTATGCGCCCGGACGCCGTCTGCGCGGCGAGCGTCCGGCCGAAGCGGGGGCTGAGCAGGTGGTCGAGGTAGCCGTCCGTGTCGCCGGCGGGGCCGTGGTAGCGCCGGGCCAGGGTGTCGGCGGAGCAGCGGGCGTGCATGGCCCTGGCAGCGGCGAGGTCGGTGGTGTCGGCGCGGCGCACGGTGATCGCCTGGCCGCGCGGCAGCGTGAGGACGTCGCGGCCGCCGGGCACGCGGGGGCCGAGCCGCGCGTCCAGCTCGACCAGCGCCCTGGCCCGCGCGAACTCCGTGGGGGTGAAGGGGAGATAGGGGCGCTCCACGGTGATCAGCTCACCGTCCGGCGCGCGCAGATGCAGCACGGTGCCGTCCAGCGCCCCTTCGACGGGTGGCAGGACACCCCGGCCCGCGACCCGGACACCGTCCGTCCGGGCCGGCTCGCCTACGCAGCGAAGGGATCCCGAAGCGCGGGGCCCGTCCGGCGCGGTCCCGGCAGGCGTGCCGTGGGCGCCTTCGGCTGCGGAGGGAGCCGGACTTCCGGCGGGCCGCGCGGCGTGCGCGGGCAGCGAGCGGATGGTGCACCGGCCGAGCAGCCCGCGCAGCGCGAGGGGCAGCTCCGCGGGGTCGAGGGCGGTGCGGGTGGCGAGGCCGAGCACGCGGGTGGGCGTGTCGACCAGGTCGTGCGCGTCGGCACGCTCCATCCAGGTGTCCCCGCCTCCCACTGCGGAGACGGTGCCGCTGACGTCCGCCGAGGTCAGCGGCACCGGGATGCGGAGCAGGAACTCGTCGACCGTGCCGTCGGCCAGCGGGTGCGTCTGCAGGCTGAGGATGTCGATCTCCCGTTCGGCCAGTGCGGAGCACAGCACGGCGAGCGACCCCGGCGCGTCCCGCACGGTCGTCCGCATCCGCCACAGCGTGGTCGCGGTGGCGTCGGACTCGGGGGTGCGGGTGGGAGACGGGGCGGCGGGGGACGGGACGGAGGCCGAGGGTTCCGCGGCCGGCGTGGCCGCGGCCGGGGAGGCGTCCTGGGGTGCGCCGGACGGGGTGCGCGTGGACGTGCCGGCCTCGGCGGCCCCCGCAGCGGCGTACCCGGACCGCCCGGCGGGCGCGGGGGCGCCGGCCGCCGGTGGGGCATGGCTGTGGCGGCGTGCCCACCATGTGTGGAAGCCTGCCGTGGCGAGCAGCACCATCGCGGAGACGCACAGCAGCAGGGGACCGTCGGGCCCGTGTCCGATGAGGTTCGCCGTGACGTCGGCGACCGCGACCGCCGTGAAGAGCGCCGCCAGCTCCACCAGGTCCCGGCGCCAGTGGTGGACCGGGCGGCCGTGTTTCGTGCGCGTCACATCAGACATGTCTGGACTCATGCTGGAACTCTCCACAAGAGGTGTTGCCGCGTCACGAACGCTTCGTGACCGTCAGGTAAAGCCGGGTCCCGGCCCTCTCGCGGGGCCCGGACGGCGGTCCTTCTTCGCTGGTGGGAGGGCGCTTCCGGCGATCTGCCGGTCCGTCAGGTACGCTCGCACGGCATGCCCCGGATGGACGCCTGCCGGCCACCTGACTCACTCTGTGTGGTCGCCGGCACGAGCGCGGAATCGCACCCGGGAACCGGTCGGCGCACACCTCGTGGCCGTGCCCCTGGACGACGGCCGGGGTGCGCGCACGGGACTCGAACCCAGAGGGGAAGCGGCCCCGAACCCCGAGCGGACGGCGCCCCTGGCCGCGCGCCCGCCCTGTGGCGCACGACGCGCCCGATTCGCCTGGACAGCGGCGGTGACGTCCGCTGGGATGGGCGTGTGGGAACGGACAGGGCGGTCGACGTCTTCCAGGAGCACCGTCCGGTGCTGATGGGCGTCGCCTACCGGATGCTCGGCCGGGTGGCGGACGCGGAGGACGTCGTCCAGGAGGCGTGGCTGCGCTGGTCGGACGCCGACCGCGACGCGGTGCGGTCCCCGCGCGCGTACCTGATCCGCGTCGTCACCCGCCTCGCCATCGACCGGCTGCGCCAGATCACCGCACGCCGCGAGGCCTACGTGGGCCCCTGGCTGCCCGAGCCGCTCGTCACCGACCTCGACCGGACCGAGCCCGACGCGGCCGAGCGTGTCGTGCTCGCCGACACCGTCTCGCTCGCCGTCCTCGTCGTCCTGGAGTCCCTGTCGCCGCTGGAGCGCGCCGTCTTCGTGCTCAGGGAGGCGTTCGGGCTGCCCTTCGCGGAGATCGCCGCCACTCTGGACCGCAGCGAGCCCGCCGTCCGCCAACTCGCCAGCAGGGCCCGCAAGTACGTCGACGAACGGCGGCCCCGCTACGACGTCGACCCCGCCGTCCGCCGCGACCTCACCGAACGCTTCCTGGCCGCCGCGCTCGACGGCGACCTGGAGGGCCTGATGGCGCTGCTCGCGCCCGACGCGCGCCTGGTGGCGGACAGCGGCGGCAAGGCGCGGGCCCCGGTACGGGTCATCGAATCCGCGGACAAGGTGGGGCGGTTCGTGCTCGGCGTGCGCACCCGCTCCGTGCCCGACATGCGGTTCGAGTACGCCGAGGTCAACGGCGAGATCGCCTTCCTGATCCTCTCCGGGGACACGCTGGACAGCGTCTGCCAGGTGGAGGTCTCCGACGGGCGCATCCAGCGCGTCTACCTCCTGCGCAACCCCGACAAGCTCGGCCATCTGGACGGGTCCGGAGCCCATCCGGGCGGCGCCTGAGCCCGTTCGGGGCGCCTGAACCCATCCGGTCGGTACAGGAACACGTTTCGCCGGCGTTCAAGCGGATCCGGGCGGATCCCGGCCCGATCGCCGGTCCGAAGCGCCCCACACCCCTGCCGCCGGACCCCCATGGCCCTGAAAGGGCCTCAAAGCGCCCCGCCACGCCTCGGTGGGGCGCTTCGCCGCGTCCGGATGCCGGCGGCGCGTCGCAGCCCGCCGTACCGGGAGAAGGCCGGCACTACGCACGGTAACGGTCTCCGGATTGGTCTTGACCAACTTCCGGCACCGCCGTATCGTCAGGCATAGTGCAGGAACCTTTAATAAAGAACGAAGTCAAAACTCTGCCAGGACATGGCGATTGCGGAGGACAGGGTGGGGACCACGCAGCTCGAATCGGTGCCGGAGCCCAAGTACTGGCACCTCAGGACCGTGCTCAGTGAGGCGCTCGACTCCGAGTTCGCGGTCGGGGAGATCCTGCCGAACGAGCGCGAGCTCGCCGCCCGCTTCGGCGTCGCGCGCGCCACGCTCCGGCAGGCACTGGAACAGCTCGAACTCGAAGGCCGGTTGCAGCGCCGCCGCGGCGTCGGCACCACCGTCGCGCCGCCCCGTGTGGGCGTCTCCGTCGGCACGTCCGGCGACACCTGGCCGGACGCCGGCGACGACGCCTGGCAGGCCGTCGACAGCACCCTGACGACTCCGCCCGCCGCCGTGGCGCGGATGCTGGAGACCGACGCGCGGGAGCCCGTGCACACGGTCCGCCGCAGCCGCGTCTCGCACGGCCAGCCGGTCGCAGCGGAGTTGCTCTACATCCCGTCCAGGTCGGTCCCCGACCTCTCCGCCATAGACGCCCCGACGGGCACCACACGCGCGCGTGCCGTGCTCCGCGAACTCCAGCGGCAGCCGCTGGAGGGCCAGGACCGCTCCGTGGAACTGGGGTCCGCCGGCGCCGACGACGCCAAGGAGCTGGACCGCCTCCCGGGTGCCCCGGTGCTCGTCGTCACCACCCGGTACCTCTGCGAGGGGCGCACGGCAGCCGTCTCGGTCGCCACCTACCGCGCCGACACCTGCCGGCTCACCTTCGGCGACTCCGGCGGCGTCGAGATCCACCACGGCCCGGAGACCCGAGCCTCCTGACGCTCTCGCGCGCCTGCTCCACGGGCGCCGGCCACCGGTCGGCGCCCGTCGTCATGCCCACGCCCGTCCCGCCAGGGGGCGCGGACCGGCCCGGGGCGCTCGGGGAGCAAGCGCCTCAGCGCCGCGCCGTCACCGTGCCCTCCACGGCGAACAGCTCCTCCTCCACATGGTCCAGCGCGAGCCGCAGCGCTCCGGTGGCCACCGCCGCCTCGCCCAGCATCGACAGGGCGACCCGCGGCGGCCTCAGGCAGTAACGGGCCAGCTCGCCGCGGAGCGGCTCCAGGACGCCGTCGAGTCCGGCGGCCCAGCCGCCCACCACGACCAGCTCCGGATCGAGGGCCAGCACCAGCGCCGCAACGTCGTGCACCAGGCGCTGGATGAAGCGGTCGACGGCCGCGCGCGCCCGCACGTCGCCCTCCCGCGCACTGCGGAAGACCTCCGCCACGGCCTGCTCGTCCAGCGGGTTGAGCGGCTCGTCCGTCGTCGACAGCAGGGTCTCCGGGGTCACCTCGCGGCCCAGCAGGTGGAGCGCGCCGATCTCGCCCGCCGCGCCGCCGTACCCCCGGTGCAGCCGTCCGCCGATCAGCGAGCCGGCGCCCGGGCTGAGACCCGCCAGCACGAACACCATGTCGTCCGACTCGCGCGCGGCGCCCTTCCAGTGCTCGGCCACGGCAGCGGTGTTGGCGTCGTTCTCCACGAGCACCGGGCACTTGAACGAGCGTTGCAGCCGTTCGCCCAGCGGCAGTCCCGTCCACTCCGGCAGCGCGGTGCCCAGCCGGACCGTGCCGTCGGCCTCCACGATGCCGGGACTTCCCACGCCGACGGCCCGCAGCGAGCCCCGCGGGACGCCGGCCCGGCGCAGCAGGTCGGCGACCACCGACCGCAGCCGGTCCAGCCGTTCGTCCGCGGAGGCCGTCTCGGGCACCTCCTTGGCCCCGGTGCCGAGCACCTGGCCGTCCAGGTCGGAGAGGACGGCCGCGACCCGGTGGGCGCCGATCTCAAGGCCCAGCAGGTGTCCCGCCTCCGCGCGGAACCGGAACCGGCGGGCGGGGCGCCCCTGACGCCGCGTTCCGCCCTCCTCCGCAGGTGCCTCCACCACGAGGCCGGCCTCGATCAGGCCCTCCACGACGCCTTCCACGGTGGGCCTGGACAGGCCGGTGACGTGCGTGATCTCGGTCAGTGTCGCCGAGTCCGTGGCGCGCAGCGCATGCAGCACCACCGCCGAATTGATCCTCCGCAGCAGAGAAGGATCCCCGCCGGTCAGCCGCCCCAACGTCCGTCCTCCCAGCCAGTGCGCGTGATGGCCGGATGTTACTCGCCAGGAGGGGGTGGCGGCGAGTACGGGGGCGTGCGCAGCGCGCGAACACGATGCGGAATCGTCGCGTGGAACGCCGGGCCCGGCCGCTCCGAAACGCCCGGGCACCTCGCATGCGCCCGCACGGTGCTGACGGGGTGCCAGGTCGAGATGTCGGCGCCCCCGGGTTTACTGGTGGCATGAGCACCGTCCCGCACCTCGCCACCATCGATGCGCTGCTGGCCCGGGAATTCCCCGCGGAGCACGGCACATCGGACCTGGGCATCGGTGGACCGGGCTACTTCATCAGGGAGTTGAGGACGGAAGGCGCAGCCGGTGACGCATCCGGCTGCGGCCTGCGCGAGTTGGCCGAGGAGCAGTGCGAGGCGGAGCGTGACGGACTGGGGATCAGCCTCGACGGTCGCTACGGCGCCGGGGGGAACACCGTCCCCCTCAGCGGTCTGCTGATTCGGGGGATGGAGCGCGGTGAGCACATACCCGAGCCCTGGGCGTACCTCAGCGCTCTCGCCAGCGACGCCCGCGTGTGGGAGACGGGCAGCCGCCTGATAGCCCTCGCCGTGTCCCGGCTCGACCCCGCCCAGCCGCCTGCCCTGCTGGTCGCCGTCACGGTGATCGACCTGCCGTAGCCATCCGCAGAGCCGCTGCCCGCCCGAGGGCCCCGGACGCTGAAAGGGGGACGGGCCGTCCCTGGATGAGCTGTGCCTTCATCCGCTCCCGGACAGGGCGGATCGTCGTCGGTGGCGGGTCCTCTGCCCGTGCCTCCCGCACGGGCCCCGCCACCACCACGAGGAGGCCATGTGAGCCAGAAGAAGATCGCCCTTGTCACCGGCGGGAACCGCGGCCTGGGCCGGGCCACCGCCCTCAAGCTCGCCGAGGCGGGCACCGACGTCATCCTCACCTACCGGTCCCACAAGGACGAGGCGGCCGCCGTCGTCGACGCCGTGACCGCGGCGGGGGCCAGGGCCGTCGCCCTGGAGCTGGACACCACCGCTCTGGACACCTTCCCCGCCTTCGCCGCCACCGTCCGTCAGGCCCTGGAAACCGTCTGGGACCGCGAGTCCTTCGACTTCCTCGTCAACAACGCGGGTGCGGCCGTGGTGACCCCGCTCGGCGAGACCACCGTCGAGGCGTTCGACCTGCTGGTGAACGTACACTTCAGGGGCGTGCTCTTCCTCACCCAGGAACTGCTGCCGCTGATCGCCGACGGCGGGCGCATCGTGAACCTCTCCACCGGCCTCGCCAGGTTCGTCGGCGAGGGATGGTCCGTCTACGGCTCGGTCAAGTCAGCGATCGAGACCTGGACGCGGTACCTGGCCAAGGAGCTGGGCGGCCGCGGCATCAGCGTGAACGCCGTCGCTCCCGGTCCGATCGGCACGGACTTCGCCGGCGGTGTGCTCCGCGACGACGAGCAGCTCCGCACGGTCATCGCCTCCCAGGCCGCGCTGGGCCGGGTGGGTGAGGCCGAGGACATCGGAGGTGCGATCGCCGCTCTGCTGGCCCCGGGCACGGGCTGGATCACCGCCCAGCGCATCGAGGCATCCGGCGGCAGCCTGCTCTGACAGCTCTCGGAGGCCTCCGGGACGGCCGCCGCTGCCCGGTAGGCAGGCGGCGGCCCGACGCGGCGGCCTCCGTCGCACGGCGCCTCCCACCGGGGCCCTGCCCTCGTAGGGCCCCGGCCCCCACATCCAACGGAACGGACGATCGCCTCATGGACCGTGAACAGCTCGCGGACTTCCTGCGCACCCGGCGCTCCGCACTCCAGCCGGAGGACGTCGGCCTGCCGCGCGGACCGCGCAGGCGCACCCATGGGCTGCGCCGCGAGGAGGTCGCCGCGCTGTGCGGCATGTCCGCCGACTACTACACCCGCATCGAGCAGCAGCGCGGCCCGCTGCCGTCCGAGCCGATGCTCGCCGCCCTCGCCCGGGGCATGCGCCTGTCCGTCGACGAGCGCGACCACCTCTTCCGGATCGCCGGGCACAACACGCCCGCCCGGGGACGGGGCGGCGACCACGTGAGCCCCGGCACGATGCGCATCCTCGACCGCCTGACCGACACCCCCGCGCAGGTGATCAGCGACGTGGGCGAGACCCTCGTGCAGACCCGCCTGGCCATCGCCCTGCTCGGCGACGAGACCCGCTACACGGGCCTGGACCGCAGCTTCGTGCACCGCTGGTTCACCGACCCCCTGGCCCGCCGGATCTACCCCTCGGAGGATCACCCCAGGCACGGCCGCATCTTCACCTCGGAGCTCCGCGCCGCCTACTCCAGCCAGGGGCCCGCCTCCCGCGCCGGGGAGATCGTCTCCTCGCTGCTGGCACGGAGCGAGGAGTTCGCCGCCCTGTGGGCGGACCACGAGATCAGCATCCGCGGGCGCGACGCCCCCAAGCGCATCGCCCACCCCGATCTCGGTGTCGTCGAGGTCCACTGCCAGATCCTCCGCGACCCCGACCACGCCCAGTCGCTGCTCGTCTACACCGCCACACCCGGCACCGGGAGCCACGACAAGCTCCAGCTCCTGCCCGTCCTCGGCGAGCGCCAGCCGCACCTCTGAGCGGCGCCCGCCGGGCCGGTGCCCGCCGGGGCCCGTGCAAGGCGGCGCACCCGCGCGTCGCGGCGTCATGCCGGCCGGAGCGCACGCCGGGCCCGTATGGAAGGAGGGCCCCTGCCCCTCAGGCCCCGGCCGCCTCCCGCAGGCGCCCGAACTCCTCCGCCATCGTCGCCGCCGTCCAGTGGGCGTTGAGGCCGCTGGGGTTGGGCAGCACCCAGACGCGGGTGTCGCCGATGGTGGTCTCCTGCGGGCCGATCGCGGCGCGCCGGTCGCCGAAGGCGGTGCGGTACGCCCCTATGCCGGCGACCGCGAGCCAACCGGGACGCAGCCGGGCCACCTTGCCGGCCAGGAGCCGGCCGCCCTCGCGGTACTCCTCGTCCGTGAGCTCGTCGGCACGGGCGGTTGCCCTGGCCACGACGTTCGTGATGCCGAGGCCGTGACCGAGCAGTTCGTGCTGCTCGGACGGCCGGTACTGCCGGGGCGTGAAGCCGGACAGGTGCAGCACCGGCCAGAAACGGTTGCCGGGCCGCCCGAAGTGGTGGCCCGTCGCGGCCGTCCAGAGCCCCGGGTTGATCCCGCAGAAGAGCACCTTCAGCCCCTCGGCGGCCACATCGGGCACCAGGAGGTCGCGGGCGGCCTCCAGCTCCGCGGCGGTGAAGCGCGGCATGGCGGCGCCCCCGGTCAGAGAATCGCGCCGGGCGCGTACCCGGCGGCTTCCGGATGCTGCTTGACGACGCCGTCGATCCGGGCGACCACCGCCGCTACCTGGTCGGCGGCGGCCCCCGTGAAGGAGAGCCGGTCGGCCATCAGGGCGTCCAGCTCCGCGCGGTCCAGCGGGATCCGGTCGTCGGCGGCGAGCTTGTCCAGCAGGTCGTTGCGCTCCGCGCCCTGCTCGCGCATCGCCAGGGCCGTGCCGACCGCGTGCTCCTTGATGGCCTCGTGCGCCACCTCCCGGCCGACGCCCGCGCGCACGGCGCCCATCAGCACCTTCGTCGTCGCCAGGAACGGCAGGTAGCGGTCCAGCTCGCGGTCGACGACGGCGGGGAACGCGCCGAACTCGTCCAGCACCGTCAGGAAGGTCTCCAGCAGCCCGTCCAGGGCGAAGAACGCGTCGGGCAGCGCCACCCTGCGCACCACCGAGCAGGACACGTCGCCCTCGTTCCACTGGTCGCCGGCCAGCTCGCCCGCCATGGACGCGTAGCCGCGCAGCACCACCATGAGGCCGTTGACCCGCTCGCAGGAGCGCGTGTTCATCTTGTGCGGCATCGCGGAGGAGCCCACCTGGCCCGGCTTGAACCCCTCCGTGACGAGTTCCTGGCCCGCCATCAGCCGGATGGTCTTCGCCAGCGAGGACGGCGCCGCGGCGAGCTGCACCAGGGCCGTGACCACCTCGTAGTCGAGCGAGCGGGGGTAGACCTGGCCGACGGAGTCGAACGCCTGCGAGAAGCCCAGGTGGCCGGCGATCCGGCGTTCGAGGTCGGCCAGCTTCGCCGTGTCGCCGCCCAGCAGGTCCAGCATGTCCTGGGCGGTGCCGACCGGGCCCTTGATGCCGCGCAGCGGATAGCGGCCCAGCAGCTCCTCCAGGCGGCCGTACGCCACCAGCATCTCGTCGGCCGCGGTCGCGAAGCGCTTGCCGAGGGTCGTGGCCTGCGCGGCGACGTTGTGCGAGCGGCCCGCCATGACCAGCTCGGCGTGCTGTCCCGCCAGCTTCCCGAGCCGGGCGAGGACCGCCACCGCGCGATCCCGGACCAGCTCCAGCGAGCGGCGGACCTGGAGCTGCTCGACGTTCTCCGTGAGGTCGCGGGAGGTCATGCCCTTGTGGATCTGCTCGTGGCCCGCGAGGGCGTTGAACTCCTCGATACGGGCCTTCACATCGTGCCGGGTGACCCGCTCGCGCTCGGCGACGGACGCCAGGTCCACCTGGTCGAGCACCCGCTCGTACGCGGCGAGCGCACCCTCCGGCACCTCGATCCCGAGGCCCTGCTGGGCCCGCAGCACCGCCAGCCACAGCCTGCGCTCCAGCCGCACCTTCTCTTCCGGCGACCAGAGGGCGGCGAGTTCGGTCGAGGCATAGCGGCCGGCCAGGACGTTGGGGATGACGGGCTTGGCGGCGCCGGACGGCGCGGAGGGTGCGGAAGAAGTCACGTGAACCGATTCTAGTGGGGCCCGCGGGCGCCGGTGACGGCCATCCGCGCAGGCCACCGCGGGCGGCGGGTCAGGCCCCGCTCTCGTACGGCAGCAGCTCCGGGCGCTTGGCCACCCGGCCGTCGCCCGACGAGCGGCCGGTGAGCCGGCGGCCGACCCACGGCAGCAGGTGCCGGCGCGTGAAGCTGAGGTCCGCCGCACGCCGAGCCGCCCACGGGGGCCGCACCGCATCCGGCAGCCCGGCACGCCAGTCGCTCCCGGGAGGCAGGCCGAGGGTCTGCCACACCGCTTCGGCCACCCGCCGGTGGCCCTCGTCCGTCAGGTGCAGCCGGTCCACGTCCCACATGCGGGGGTCACCCAGCACGGGTGCCCCGTACAGGTCGACGACGAGGGCGCCGTGCCGGGCGGCCAGCTCGTCTATGCAGTCGAACAAGGCCTCCACGCGGGGCCGCATCCGCTCCATCACCGGGCCCCGGCGGCCCGGGCTGCGCATCAGCACCAGTTGCCCGCACGAGGGGGCGAGCCGCTCCACGGCCTGCGTGAGGAGCCCGCGCACCCGTCCCATGTCGCACCGCGGCCGCAGCGCGTCGTTCAGCCCGCCGACCAGGGTGACCACATCGGCCCCCATGGCGGCCGCCGTCTCCACCTGCTCGTCGACGATCTGGCCGATGAGCTTGCCCCGTACGGCGAGGTTCGCGTAGCGGAAGCCGGGGGTGCGGAGGGTCATGCGCGCGGCGAGGAGATCGGCCCAGCCGCGGTAGGAGCCGTCGGGGAGCAGGTCCGACATGCCCTCGGTGAAGCTGTCGCCGACCGCGACCAGGCTCTTGTAGTCGATATTCTCGTGCATGGCGCAACGATCGTATCGCGGCGCCCCGACGGCCCGGCCTCGCGGCCGACGGGGGCACGAGGCACCCGCGAGTCCGCCGTGATCGCTCACACCGGCTGGCCGAACAGCTCCCTGAGCACGTCCTCCATCGTCACCAGGCCCGCCAGCCTGCCGTCCGCGCCCCGCACCGCCGCGATGTGGGTGAGGCTGCGGCGCATGGCCGTGAGCGCGTCGTCGAGCGGGGTGGTCTCCCGCACCTGCGTGATGGCGCGCATCTCGCTCCTGCGGAACGGCTCGTCGCGCGGCATGGCGTCCAGGGCGTCCTTGACGTGCAGGTAGCCGACGATGCGGCGGCCCTCGTCCACCACCGGGAAGCGGGAGAAGCCGGTCTCGGCGGCCAGCCGCTCCAGCTCCTCGGGGCTGATGCCCACGCGCGCGTAGACCACCCGCTCCAGCGGCAGCAGCACGTCGCGCACCGTGCGGCGGCTCAGCTCCAGCGCGTCGTGCAGCCGTTCCTGCGCACGGTCGTCGAGCAGACCCGCGTCACCGGAGTCCTTCACCAGGCGGGCGAGCCCGGCGTCCGAGATCGTCGCCGGCACCGCGCCCCGCACCTCCACTCGCAGCAGCCTGAGCACGCCGTTGGCCAGCGCGTTCACCGAGAAGATCACCGGACGGAGGGCCCGCGCGACGCCGACCAGCGGCGGGCCCAGCAGCAGCGCGCTGCGTACCGGCTCGGCCAGCGCGACGTTCTTGGGGATCATCTCGCCCAGCAGCATGTGCAGGTAGGTGGCGGCGACCAGGGCGATCACGAACGAGATGGGGTGCACCAGGCCCTTGGACAGGCCGGCGGCGTTGAAGAGGGGCTCCACGAGATGCGCGATGGCCGGCTCCGCGACGATGCCCAGCACCAGCGTGCACAGCGTGATGCCGAGCTGGGCCGCGGCCATCAGCGCGGACACGTTCTCCAGGCCCCACAGCACGCTGCGCGCCCGCCGGTCGCCGGCCTGCGCCCGGGGCTCGACCTGGCTGCGGCGGACCGAGACGAGGGCGAACTCGCCGCCCACGAAGAAGGCGTTGCCGACCAGCGTCGCGAGGCCGATCAGAAGTTCCAGGGCGGTCACGGGGCGCCTCCAGGGCCGCCGTCCGGCCGGTGGTCCGGCGGGTCGCCGCGGTGGGACCCACCGCCCGCGCCGGGTCCACGGCCCGCGCCGGGTCCACGGCCCGCACCGGGCCCGTTGCCCTCGCCCGGTCCACCACCCGTGCCAGGTCCCTCACTGGTCCCGGGACCGCCCGCGCCCCCGGACCCCCGGTCCGGACGGGCCCGCCCGGACCCGGCGCGCTCGTCGCCGCCGTGTCGCCGCGCCCCGGGGTGCAGGTCGGCCCGGGTGCTGCCATGGCCGCCGTCCCGGCGCCCGGGCGGCGCGTGCAGCATGACCCGGGCAGCGCGGTGGCCCGAGGCATCCACCACCTCCAGGCGCCATCCGTCGACGTCGACCCGGTCGCCGGAGGACGGGATCCGGCCCAGCTCCGTCGCGATCAGCCCCGCCAGCGTCTCGTAGGGCCCCTCGGGGGCGCGCAGTCCGATCCTCCCCAGCCGGTCGATCCGGGCCGAGCCGTCCGCCGCGTACCGGGCGCGGCCCTCCGGGTCCCGTCCGCTGCGCACCAGCTCGGGGGTCTCGTGCGGATCGTGCTCGTCGCGTACCTGGCCGACCACCTCCTCGACGATGTCCTCCAGGGTGGCCACGCCCGCGGTGCCGCCGTACTCGTCGACGACGACGGCGAGGGTGCGGGTGGCGAGCCGTTCCAGGAGCCGGTCGACGGTCAGCGTCTCGGGCACCAGGAGCGGCTCCCGCATCAGCTCCGTCACGGCGGTGGCCGGCCTGCGCTCGGCGGGCACGGTCAGCACGTCCTTGATGTGCACCACGCCGACCACGGTGTCGAGGCTGTCGCGGTAGACGGGGAAGCGCGAAAGCCCGGTGGCACGGGTCACGTTGGCCACGTCCTCGCAGGTCGCAGGCGTGTCCAGGGCGATCACCTGGACCCGGGGCGTCATCACGTTCTCGGCGGTCAGCTCCGCCAGGTTGAGGGTGCGCACGAACAGCTCGGCCGTGTCGGCCTCCAGAGCGCCGTGCCGCGCCGAGTGCTCGACGAGCGCGATCAGCTCCTGGGGGCTGCGCGCCGAGGCAAGTTCCTCGGCCGGCTCCAGGCCGAGGCGGCGCACCGCGCGGTTGGCCGTGTTGTTCAGATGTGCGATGAACGGCCGGAACGCGGTGCTGAACCAGCGCTGCGGGGCGGCCACCCGGCGCGCCACGGCCAGCGGCGAGGAGATCGCCCAGTTCTTCGGCACCAGCTCCCCGACGATCATCAGGAACACGGTCGACAGGGCCGTGCCCAGCACCAGGGCGAGCGACCGCGCGGTGCCCCGCGAGGCTCCGAGGCCCTGGAGCGGTCCCGTGAGGAGCTTCGCGACGGACGGCTCGGAGATCATGCCGACGACGAGGTTGGTGACCGTGATCCCCAGCTGCGCCCCCGAGAGCTGGAAGGCGAGCTGCCGCGTGGCCCGCAGGGCGCCCCGGGCGCCGCGCACGCCACGCTCCACGGCGACTTCGAGCTCGCTGCGCTCGACCGTGGTGAGGGAGAACTCCGCCGCGACGAAACCGCCGCAGGCCAGCGAGAGCAGCACCGCCACGAGGAGCAGGAGCACTTCGATCATCGGGTCACCTCCGTCCCATCCTCGGGCAGGCCCGGGGCGGCCGCGCGATCACTCGGCCACGGAGGGAGGGGGAGCGGGCGGGGGTGCGGGGCATGGGCAGGCTCACCCATGGGGGAGGCCGGCACCTTTCATGCGGGTACGGTGTCCCGCCATCGTAGGGACAGGCACCGGCGTTGCCGCCGAGCGCCGCACCGGGCCGCACCGTGGTCAGCCGGCCAGCGGCCTCCACCCGGTGCCGTCGGCGGCTCCTGGACCGGCATGCGGCAGCGGGCCAGCCAGCCGGGCACTCAGCCAGTCAGGCACGACAGCCAGCCAGCCAGCCAGCCAGCCAGCCGGGCGGAGCGGACGAGCGTGTCGCGCTGCTCAGCCCGCTTCCCACGGTCAGTGCTCTGACCAGCAAGAATGCCCTCCCGCTGGGAGGGCAGGGGGCCCGGTGAGAAGGGCAGGGGGACAGAGTGCGGACCGCGTCGGGCGCGTCCCCGGTGGACCGGCGGAGGCGGCCCACCGGATGGCGCTTTTGGCGGGTCACCTCCGCGTGGTCTCGGGCTTCGAGAGGTCCGGTCCGTGCGCTGCGGGTCAGCGGCCCGGGTGCAGGACGACCTTGGTGTAGCCCTCGACGCGCTTGTCGAACTTCTGGTAGGCCTGCGCGGCCTCGTCCAGCGGCACTTCGTGCGAGACGACGAAGCTCGGCTTCGCGCGGCCCTCGATGATCATGTCCCGCAGCTGCCGGTTGTAGGCCTTGATGTTGGTCTGCCCGGTGCCCATGCGCAGGCCCTTCTCGAAGAGCTTGCCGATGGCGACCAGCAGCATGCCCTGCTTGGCCTGCTCGTCGGGGCCTCCGGGGTCGGCGGGCACGTAGAGGCCGGGGATGCCCAGCGCTCCCGTGGCCCGCACCGTCTGGACCAGCGAGTTGAGGACGGTCGCGGGTTCCTCGCGGCCCTCGCCCGCGGCCCGGGCGCGGGCCTGGTAGCCGACGGCGTCGATGCCCTTGTCGGTGCCCTCGCCGTCGGTCTGGTCCTTGATCTGCTCGACCGGATCGGCCTCCGCGAAGTTGATCGGGATCGCGCCGATCTGCTCGGCCTTCTGGAGCCGCTCCGGGATCCGGTCGACGACGAACACCTTCTTGGCCCCGCGGAGCAGGGCGCAGTACGCGGACATGAGGCCGACCGGCCCGCCGCCGTAGACGGCGACGCTGTCGCCGGGGGAGGTGCCGGCGAGCTCATTGCCGTGGTAGCCGGTGGGGAAGATGTCCGCCAGCAGCACGAAGTCGCTCTCGTGCTCGGTGCCCGGGGGCAGCTTGAGGCAGTTGAAGTCGGCGTAGGGGACGCGTACGTACTCGGCCTGCCCGCCCGGCCAGGGGCCCATGGCCACGTAGCCGTAGGCACCGCCGGCGAAACCCGGGTTCACGGTCAGGCAGAAGGCGGTCTTGCCCGCGGTGCAGTTCTTGCAGAACCCGCAGGCCACGTTGAACGGCATGACCACGCGGTCGCCCTGCTTGATGGAGGTGACGCCGTCACCGACGTCCTCCACGATTCCGAGGTTCTCGTGGCCGAAGACGATGCCCGGTTCCGCCGCGGTCCGGCCTTCGTACATGTGCAGGTCGGAGCCGCAGATCGCGCTGGACGTGACGTTGACGATCACGTCGTTCGGGTGCTGGATCCGTGGTTTCTCGACGTCTTCGACGGCTACTTCGAACGGCCCCTTGTAGACGACGGCCTTCATCTGTACCCACCTCCGTGTCAGCAGTGTCACTGGTCCTGCCGGGGCACGGGCGACGTACCATGTATTGGTATGTACCAAAAGGGAAGGGTGTCAGGACGCACGTCTGCCGTGCGCCGCCCGCCTGGCGGACCTGACCTCGGGTCTGCTCTCTCACGGTAGACTATTCGAACAATCCTGCAACAAATGTGCGTAATCGATCAGGAAGGCGGGTGGCGGATGGCCAGGGGGACGCGACGGCTGGGGACGCTCCTCGTCCCGGTCACGGGGCTGTCGGGCACCTCCTACCCGCCAGGGACGAAGGTGGCCGTCGACGGCGGAGGCTCGTCCGTGGACGGCTTCGTCGACGGCGACTGGCTGCCGCTCGCGTGGTGGGAGTTCTCCGAGGGGCATGCAGAGGACGCGCAGGCGGGCTGAACCCCGATCCGCCGCAGGATCGGCTCGCGGTTCCCCGGCTGGCCCGGCGGGCCGCCTCAGCCGCCGCCGCGCAGCTCCTCGATCACGGGGGCGAAGGCCTTCATGGACGGCTCCAGGACGGTGAGGTAGGAGAACCCGTAGCGCTCGCGCTGGGCGCGCAGCTGTTCGGCGATCTGCCGCACCGTCCCCGCCGGGAAGACCGGCAGCTCGAGCGCCTGGTCCTCGGTGAGGTACGGAAGCCGCTGCGCGATCTCCCGGGCCGTGGCCCGCCGGTCGCCGGTCACCGTCACCCGCTGGATCAGCAGGTTGAACTCCTGCTCGCGGCCCGCGCCGGCCGCGAGGCGGCGATAGGCGGCGACCCGGTCGTCCAGCTGTGCCGCGGTGAGCGCGATGAGCCCGCCCGACGTGCTGCCGCGCTCCGGACGGAGCCCCGAGAAGCCGACGATGTCGGCGCGCCGTGCCGCCAGGTCCAGCATGCGGTCGCCGTTGCCGCCGACGAGCAGGGGGACGCGGGGCCGCTGGACGGCCGCGGGGGCGTGCTCCGCGGATCCGAGCAGCCGGTCAAGCTCTTCGACGGTGCGCACCACATGGTCCACGCGCTCGCCCGGCGAGCCGAACGGCAGGCCGGCGGCGGTGTGCTCATCGGCCACGTAGCCGGTGCCCAGGCCGAGTTCCAGGCGGCCGCCGGTGAGCGCGTCCGTGGTCGCCACCTCGCGGGCGAGCAGGGCGGGGTTCCAGAACCCGGCGTTGAGGACGAAGGTGCCGAGCCTCGGACGCTCGGTGGCCTCGGCCGCGGCGACGAGCGCGGGGAAGGGTGCCGGCATGCCCAGGTGGTCCGCCACCAGGATCGTGTCGTAGCCCATGTCCTCGGCCGAGCGGCAGGTCGCGCGCCAGGCGTCGCCAGGCGGGGTGGTGGTCAGGCTGACGCCGAAGCGGAAGGCCGGCACCGTCATGGATCCTCCTTGCTGGGACGGTCTCTGAACGGAGGCGCTGGGGCGGGCCGGCCATGCACGGCCGCCACTGGGCCGGCCGCACGGGCCTGCCCGCCCGGCCGAGTACATCACCAACCCGCCTGCCGGGGGCTGCCGTTCGGCTACGGGCAGATGGCCGCGCAGCGCCGGCCGTGTAAGCGGACGGCCGGCAGGGCAGCCTGCTCTGGACGCGGACGGCGCCGTGCGCGACCTCGTGCGCGCGCAAGCGGACGCACGGGGGCCGACGCCTCGCCGGGGTGGTGGATGCCGGGAGTACTGTGAGCCTCGGCACAGGGAACGCTCCGCGTGGAGCCGTCCCGCCTGGTGGATGCAGGGGGCACGTACCGCTCGGGATCCGGATCCGGTCCCGGGGGCTTGCCGTGCTAGCGCCTTCGCGCTAGCTTTCAGGTATGGCGAAGACTCAGTTGAACGTGCGGGTGGACGCGGACACCGCCCGGACCGCGCGCGAACGCGCGCTGGCCCGGGGTATGAGTGTCAACCGCTACATCGAGGAGCTCGTCAGACAGGACGCCGGCGAGGTCGGCAAGACCTTCGTGGACGCCGCCTCCGACTTCATGAAGCAGTACGGGTCCATCTTCGCCGAGGAGTTCCCCGCGGAGCGTGAAGGTCGTCGTTGAACCTCCATATCGATCTTGCCTGGCTCCTGATGGTCGCCGAGCAGAAGACGCCGGGAGACCCCCAGGTCACCGACTGGGGAGCCCTCGTCGCCGCGGTCAGCAGGCATGAGGCGGACATATTCGGCATCCCCGTGTACGACACGCCGGAGGCCAGAGCCGCCGCACTGCTCCAGCTCCTGCTGCACGTCCCCGCCCTTGAGCGGTCCAACGCGATGTTCGCCTCGGCGGTGGCCTACGCGTACCTCGTCGCCAGCGGCCTGAAGGTCGTCACGTCGCCCGAGCAGGTCCGCTCCCTCGCGCAGCTGGTCAAGCACGGCACCGCGAGCGTGCACGAGATCGCCCGCGAGCTCCAGAACTGGAGCCTGTGAGCCGCTCCGGAACCGGAGCCTGTGCCCCGCTCGGAGTGGGAGTCCGTGACCCGTTCCGGAGCCGGAGCCCCCGACCCGGGGCCGCACCCTGCCGCCGTGCACCCGGCCTCTGCCCTGGCGAGCGCCGGCACCGGTGCCTCGCACGTAACCGTTGCCGGCCCGGGATCAGGGGCGGCCGGTGGTCTCGGGGCGGCGCGCCACGCCGGCGACGCAGTACGAGGTCGGGGTGCGCACCCCCTGCTCCGGCACCAGCAGCCGCCGGTGGTCGCCCAGCTCGAAGCCGGCGTCCCGCAGCGCCGCGACCGGGTCGCGCCCGACGTGGCAGCCGCCGAAGAGCCGTGGCCAGACGGTACGGTCCAGCACCCGCTGCACCGTCACCATCGCCCTGCCCTCCGGCGCCAGGCCGTGCTCGAAGAACCGCAGCTCGCCCCCGGGCCGCAGCACCCGCCTGGCCTCGGCCAGCGCGCGCGGCACATCGCGGACGCTGCAGAGCACGAGCGACAGCACGGCGGCGTCGAAGCCCTCGCTCTTCACGGGCAGCGCCTCGGCGGCCCCCGGCACCACGTCCACGGGGACGTCGGCGCGCAGGGCGGCCTGGGCCGCGAGAGTCCGCAGCAGGCGCTCCGGCTCGATGGCGACGACCTCGGAGACCGTCCCCGGATAGTGCGCGAAGTTCAGGCCGTTGCCCGCGCCGATCTCGATGACCCGCCCGCTGAGCCCGGACAGCAGCCGCGCGCGGTGCGGCCCCATCCAGGGCTCGGCGCGCTCGCTCACCCGGGTGTAGCACCGCGCGAACAGAGGATGGTGCACGGCGTCCTTCGGCACCTTGCCCGACCGCAGCGGCATGAGAACCCCTCTTCGTGTGGGGCGCCCGCCCGGCCCGGCGGACGTGGACGACGGTGTACGTCGATTGTCCTCCCGAACCGCCGCCGCGTCCCGCCCAGGAGACGCCCGGTCCGGCGGCGCCCGCTGATGCCTCCGTCCGCCGGGCCGCCACCCGTACCGTTCAGACGGCTGTCCGCACCGCCGCCCCGGCCGGGGCCGGCCTGGCCAGGGCCGGGTGCTCGGCCGTGAACCGCGCCGCGTCCCAGCGGCCGCCCAGCACGGGCGCCAGCCAGCCGGCGGCGCGGGCGCGGAAGTCGGCCGGGGCCAGCGCGGCGGCGCCCTCGGGCAGGGCTCCCAGCAGCGGGGCGCCCGCGGCCACGGGCAGGTCGACCAGGTTGCAGCGCTCGGCGAGACCGGGCTCGCGCGGCCAGCTGCCCAGCACCACCCCGAGCTGCGCGAGGCCACGGGCCCGCAGCGCCTCCGCGGTGAGCGTCACGGCATTGAGCGTGCCGAGCCCCGGTGGAGCCACCACCAGCACCTCGGCCCCGAGCTCGCGGGCCGCGTCGGCGAGCGTGGCGCCGCCGGCGTCGAACCGCACCAGCAGCCCCCCCGCCCCCTCGACGAGGACGAGGTCGTGATCGGCGGCGAGTCTCCCGGCCGCCCGCACGATGCCGTCCGTGGGCACCGGCGGCAGCCCCGCGCGCAGGGCCGCCGTCTCAGGCGAGAGCGGCTCGGGAAAGCGGGCGAGTTCCAGCGTGGTGACCTCGCCCGCGAGCCTCGTCACCTCGGCGCAGTCGCCCGGCTGGCCCGGCCCCACCCCGGTCTGGGCGGGCTTGAGCACCGCGACGGAGCGCCCGGCAGCCCGGGCGACGGCCGCCAGTGCCGCCGTCGTCATGGTCTTGCCGATCTCCGTTCCGGTGCCCGTGACCACGAGGACCGTCATCGCTCCACTCCCTCTCCCGCGCCGCGCGGCCTTCCCGGACGGAGCACCTCTGCCGGGCGGCCGTCCGCAACCGCCCCCGCCCCGTGGGCCACCGGCGGCCTCCCCTGCGGACCTTCCGCCCCGGCCGCCTCAGCGGCCGCGCACACCGCACGGCAGATCCGGGCCACGTCCTCGTCGCCCGTGACGTAGGGGGGCATGGTGTACAGCAGGTCGCCGAACGGCCTGATCCAGACACCCGCGTCAACGGCCGCCCGGGTCGCCGCGGCCATACCCCGCTCGTCCAGAGGGCGTTCCAGCTGCACCACGCCGATCGCGCCGAGCACCCGTACGTCACGGACCCCGGGCAGCGCGGCGGCCGGCCCGAGCCCGGCACGCAGGCCCCGCTCGATGCGCCGTACCTCGGCGGCCCAGTCCTGCGCGAGGAGCAGCGAGACGGAGGCGTCCGCGACGGCCGCGGCCAGCGGGTTTCCCATGAACGTCGGCCCGTGTGCCAGTACCGGCACCTCGCCGCGGGCGATGCCGTCCGCCACGCGCGCGGTGCACAGCGTGGCCGCCATCGTCAGATAGCCGCCGGTCAGGGCCTTGCCCACGCACATCACATCGGGGGTGACACCGGCCTGTTCGGCCGCGAACAGCGTGCCCGTGCGGCCGAAGCCGGTGGCGATCTCGTCGAACACGAGCAGCACGTCGTGCCGGTCGCACGCCTCGCGGAGCGTCCGCAGATAGCGGGGCGAGTGGAAGCGCATCCCGCCCGCCCCCTGCACCACGGGCTCCACGATCACCGCGGCCAGCTCCCCGGCATGCCGGGCCACGAGGTCGTGCAGCTGCTCCGCGTACCGCTCGTCGTACTCGGCGGGCGGCGGGTCCGCGAAGATCTGGCGCGGCAGGACACCGGACCACAGCGCGTGCATGCCGCCGTCCGGATCGCAGACCGACATCGGCTGCCAGGTGTCGCCGTGGTAGCCGCCGCGCCAGGTCAGCAGCCTGTGCTTGGCCGGGCGGCCCAGGGAGCGCCAGTACTGGAGGCACATCTTGAGGGCGACCTCGACGGAGACCGATCCGGAGTCCGCGAGGAAGACGTGCTCCAGCCCCTCGGGCGTGATGTCGACAAGTCGCTTCGACAGTCGGACGGCGGGCTCGTGGGTGAGCCCGCCGAACATGACATGGCTCATCCGGTCGAGCTGCCGCCGCGCCGCCTCGTTGAGCACGGGGTGGTTGTAGCCGTGTATCGCCGACCACCACGACGCCATGGCGTCCACCAGCTCGCGGCCGTCCGCGAGCCGGAGCCTGACCCCGGAGGCGGAGGCGACGAGCAGCGGTTCCTGGCGGCCCGGCATGGGGCCGTACGGGTGCCAGACGTGCCGGCGGTCCAGCTCCAGCAGCTCGGGCAGGTCCCGTGGCCCGGGCGTGTCCTGCGGTTCGAGCAGGTCCTGCGGCCCGGGCGTGTCCTGCGGTTCGAGCAGGTCCCGTGGCCCGGGGGCGTCCTGCGGTTGGGGCAGGTCCCCGGCCCCGGCTCCCTCCCGCGCCGCCTCAGGCATTGGGCGCGAGATCGGTGCCGGCGCCACGGCGGCGTACGGTCACCAGGTCGGCGTGCGAGACGGGGGCGGGCCGCTCGGCGGCAGCCGCGTCGCCCTCGCCGTCTGTCTCACCGTGGCGGACGGCGCCCGCCGTGACAGCTGCCGAGGCACCCGCGGAAGCACCAGCCCCCGCGCAGCCCCCGGAGTCCCCGCTCCCGCAGGCATCGCCCGTGCAGGCGCCGCCGTCCGCCGGTGCCTGGCCGCCGGGCGTGCGCCGGTGGGCGGGCAGGGTCGTCGTGTCGGTGCCCTCCACCTCGAAGCCGGCGTCCGCGATCATGTCGAGGTCAGCCTTGCCCGCCTGGCCCTCGCTGGTCAGGTAGTCGCCGAGGAAGATCGAGTTGGCGAGGTGCAGGGCGAGGGGTTGCAGGGTGCGCAGGTGGATCTCGCGCCCGCCCGCGATCCGCACCTCGGCGTCCTGGCAGACGAGGCGGACCATGGCCAGGATGCGCAGGCACCGCTGCGGCGTCAGGTTCCACTCCTTCGCGAGCGGGGTGCCCTCGAAGGGGATGAGGAAGTTCACCGGCACCGAGTCCGCGTTCAGCGCACGCAGGGAGAAGACCACGTCGACCAGGTCCTCGTCCGTCTCGCCCATGCCCGCGATCAGCCCGGAGCAGGCCGACAGGCCGGCCGCCCGCGCCCGCTGCACGGTGTCCACCCGGTCGTCGTAGGTGTGCGTCGTGGTGATCTCGCCGTAGGTCGCGGCCGAGGTGTTCAGGTTGTGGTTGTAGGCGTCGGCTCCCGCCGCGCGCAGCCGCTCGGCCTGCCCCGCCGAGAGCAGTCCGAGGCAGGCGCACACCTCCACGTCCTCGTGTCGCTCCTTGATGGCCGCGATGGTGCCCGAGACGCGGTCCACGTCGCGGTCCGTCGGCCCCCTGCCGCTGGCGACCAGGCAGACCCGCTTGGCGCCGCCCGCGACACCGGCCGCAGCCGTCCGTGCCGCCTCGTCCGCCTTCAGCCAGGTGTACTTGAGGATGCCCGCCTGGGAGCCGAGCCGCTGCGAGCAGTACGAGCAGTCCTCCGGGCAGAGGCCCGACTTGAGGTTGACCAGGTAGTTGAGCTTGACCCGTCGCCCGAACCAGTGCCTGCGCACCCGTCCGGCCGCCGCCACCACATCGAGGAGTTCGTCGTCGGAGGTCGCCAGTACGGCGAGCGCTTCCTCGCGGGTCGGCGCCTCGCACCGGAGCCCCTTGTCCACCAGCGTGTTCAGCAGGTCCATGGCCCGATCTTCGCGTACGAGGGCGTGCGCAGCCAAGGAGGATTCGCACAACACCACCCATCCAAGCTGTGGGTATTGCCACAGCCTGGGTGGCAGGCGCGACGGTTAGGGTCTGTGCACTGCCTACAAATCCCTCTCTGCCCTCCCGGAGCCCCGCATGCCCAGAGCGCCCTTCGACTGGATCGACGTGCAGGCCCGCGACCGCCGTGCCGCAGGTCTGGTGCGCACCCTCCGTCCCAGGGCGCACGACACGGGGCGGCTCGATCTGGCCGGCAACGACTACCTGGGTCTCGCCCGCCACCCGGAGGTCACGGCAGCGGCGGCAGAAGCCGCTCGGGCCTGGGGCGCCGGGTCCACCGGCTCCCGGCTGGTGACCGGCACCACCGAGCTGCACGCGGAGCTGGAGCGCGAACTCGCCGCGTTCTGCGGCGCCGAGGCCGCCCTGGTGTTCTCCTCCGGCTACGCGGCCAACCTGGCGGCCGTCACCTCGCTCGCGCCGCGCGGCAGCCTGATCGTCTCCGACGCGGGCAACCACGCCTCGCTCATCGACGGCTGCCGGCTGGCCCGGGGCACGAAGCAGGTGGTGCCGCACGCCGATCCCGAGGCGGTGCGCAAGGCGCTGGCCGGACACGACGGGCCCGCGATCGTTGTCTGCGACTCCGTGTTCTCCGTGGACGGCGACATGGTCCCGCTGGCCGAACTCGCCGCCGCCTGCCGATCCGAGGGCGCCGGCCTCGTGGTCGACGACGCGCACGGCTTCGGCGTGCTGGGCGAGGGCGGCCGGGGCGGGCCCTACGCGGCCGGCCTCGCGGGCGCCGGCGACTCCGTCACCGTCGTCACGCTCTCCAAGTCGCTCGGCAGCCAGGGCGGCGCGGTGCTCGGCCCGGCCCGCGTCATCGACCACATCGTCAACACCGCCAGGACGTTCTTCTTCGACACGGGCCTCGCACCGGCCGCGGTGGGCGGCGCGCTGGCCGCCCTGCGGCTGCTGCGGGGCGAGCCCGACCGCCCGCGCCGCGCCCGCGCGGCGGCCACGGCCCTGTACACCGGCCTCACCGCCGGCGGGCTGGCGGCCGGGCGCCCCGACGCGGCCGTGGTCTCCGTGCGGGCCCCGTCCGCCGAGGAAGCCGTGCGCTGGTCCGCGGCCTGCCGCTCCGGGGGCGTGGAGGTGGGCTGCTTCCGCCCGCCGTCCGTTCCCGACGGGATGTCCCGCCTCCGGCTGGCCGCACGCGCCGACCTGACGGAAGATCAGACAGACCGGGCCGTGCGGACGGTCCTGGAAACCGCCCCGCGCTGAGGGCGCCCGGGGGCGGAGGCCCTCGAGCGAGGGGCGGGCGGGCGAACGGAGGGAAAGGAATCAGCCGTTGTGGCGCTTGAGGTCGGCTCGGGAGGGAAAGGAATCAGCGCATCCCGGGGACGCCCCCATGTCCGCCGGGTTCCACCAAGTGCTGGTAGGGGGAGGGGACTCCGGGAGAGCGAGGACGAGCCCGCAGGGTGAAGGGCGCCGTACCGAATCGAGGTCCGAAAGAAGCACGCCAGGGGCACCAGAAGGGACGAGGCATGGAGCGAGCGGCGATCCGGCTGAGGGGTCTGGCCAAGACCTTCGGCCGGGTGGAGGCGGTGGCCGGGGTGGACCTGGCCATAGCGGACGGCGAGTTCTTCTCGATGCTGGGCCCCTCGGGCTCCGGCAAGACCACCGTGCTCCGCCTCGTCGCCGGCTTCGAGACGCCCACGGCGGGCTCCGTGGAGCTGGCGGGCCGTGACGTGACCCGGCTCGCCCCCTTCGAGCGGGACGTGCACACCGTCTTCCAGGACTACGCCCTCTTCCCGCACATGACGGTCGAGCAGAACATCTGCTATCCGCTGCGGATCAAGGGGGTGCCGAAGGCGGAGCGGGTGCGCCGGGCGGGCGAGGCGCTGGAGCAGGTGCGGCTCGCCGGCTACGGCAGGCGCCGCCCCGGGCAGCTCTCCGGAGGCCAGCGGCAACGCGTCGCGCTCGCCAGGGCGTTGGTGGGGCACCCGAAGGTGCTGCTCCTCGACGAGCCGCTGGGCGCCCTCGACCTCAAGTTGCGGGAAGAGATGCAGACAGAGCTCAAGCAACTCCAGCGGGACGTCGGCATCACGTTCGTGTTCGTCACCCACGATCAGGAGGAGGCGCTGACGATGAGCGACCGCATCGCCGTCTTCCACCGCGGTCGGGTCGAACAGGCCGGTACGCCCGCGGAGATATACGAGAAGCCGGCGAACGCCTTCGTCGCGGGTTTCGTCGGCACCTCCAACCTGCTCACCGGCGACGTGGCCAAGCGGCTGCTGGGCACCTCGGGCACCTACAGCGTCCGCCCAGAGAAGATCGCCCTGACGGCGGACGGAGCCGGGAGCGGCGGTGCGGGCGGCGCCGGCGAGGCCGAGCACGCCACGGCGTCCGGCACCGTCTCGGACGTGGTCTACCTGGGGGACACGACGCGGTTCCTGGTCGACCTGGACGCCGGCGGCAGGCTCACCGTCCTCCAGCAGAACCTGGACGCCTCCTCCGAGGACGTCGCCGCCCACCGCGGTGCCCGCGTCGGCCTGCGCTGGCGCCGCCGCCACACCGTGCCCATCCCCGACTCCGGCTGACCGCTCCACCCGTACGTTCATCCCGCCGGTCCCCCTCACGTCTGGAGAATGTTGTCGTGCGCGTGAACCCCGCCCTCAAAGCCGCGGCGGTCGCAGCCCTGCTGCTCGTGGCCACCGCCTGCGGATCCTCCGACTCCGGCGGCTCCTCCGGGTCGCCGGGCTCCGGCGGGTTCCGTCCTCCGGACCTGAAGGCGCAGTCGAAGCTGGGCAAGACGGAGGGCCAGGTCAACCTGATCGCCTGGGCCGGTTACGTCGAGGACGGGTCCAACGACCCCAAGGTCGACTGGGTCACCGACTTCGAGAAGCAGACGGGCTGCCAGGTCCACGCGAAGACGGCGGCCACCTCCGATGAGATGGTGTCGCTGATGAAGACCGGCGACTACGACGCCGTCTCCGCCTCCGGCGACGCCTCGCTCCGCCTGATCGCCTCCGGTGACGCGGCCCCCGTCAACACCAAGCTGGTGCCCAACTACCGCGACGTCTTCCCCGGGTTGAAGAACCAGGACTGGAACTCCGTGCGCGGCGTCAGCTACGGCATCCCGCACGGCCGCGGCGCCAACCTGCTCATGTACAACACCCAGCAGGTCAAGCCCGCCCCCGACTCCTGGTCCGCGGTCTTCGACGACGCCTCGCGGCACAAGGGCAAGGTGACCGCGTACGACTCCCCGATCTACATCGCGGACGCGGCCCTGTACCTGATGGCCACGGAGCCGAGCCTCGGCATCAAGAACCCGTACTCCCTCGACCAGAAGCAGTTCGACGCCTCCGTGGATCTGCTGAAGAAGCAGAACACGGACGTCGGCGAGTACTGGAGCGACTACCTCAAGGAGGTCTCCGCCTTCAAGAGCGGTGACTCGGTGGTCGGCACCTCCTGGCAGGTCATCGCCAACCTCGCCAAGTCCGAAGGGGCCAAGATCAACGCGGTGCTGCCCAAGGAGGGCGCGACGGGCTGGTCCGACACCTGGATGCTCGCCGCCAAGGCCAAGCACCCCAACTGCGCCTACAAGTGGCTCGACTGGATCATCTCGCCCAAGGTCAACGCCGAGGTCGCCGAGTACTTCGGCGAGGCGCCGTCCAACGCCAAGGCCTGCGCGGAGACCGCCGACAAGAACCACTGCGCGATCTTCCACGCGAGCGACGAGCCGTACTGGAAGAAGGTCCACTACTGGACGACACCCATCGAGCAGTGCCTCGACGGCCGCACCGACGTCAAGTGCGTGCCGTACACGAAGTGGGTGCAGGCCTGGAACGAGATCAAGGGCTGATCCGCTCATGACGTCCACCGAGCAGGCCGCCGGAGGGGTCCGGCGGCTCGCCGGGGCGCTGCACCGCCGTCCACGGCTGCGCCTGTCGCTGCTGCTCGGCGCGCCGCTGCTCTGGCTCGTGGTCGCCTACCTCGGCTCCCTCGCGGTGCTCTTCCTGTCCGCGTTCTGGACCACGGACTCCTTCACGTCCGAGGTCGTCAAGGTGTGGTCCACGGACAACTTCTCGTCCCTGCTCTCCGAGCCGCTGTACCGGCGGGTCGCGCTGCGCAGCGTGGGCGTGGCGCTCGCGGTCACCGCGCTGTGCGCCGTGATCGCGTTCCCCGTCGCCTTCTACACGGCCCGGGTGGCCCGCCCCCGCTGGCGGCCGCTGCTGGTGGCGGCGATCCTCACCCCGCTGTGGGCCAGCTATCTGGTGAAGGTCTACGCGTGGCGGCTGATCCTGGCCTCCGACGGGCCGCTCGACTGGGTGCTGGCGCCGTTCGGCATCAGCGGGCCCGGCTACGGGCTGACGGCCACCGTCGTCGTGCTGACGTACCTGTGGCTGCCGTACATGATCCTGCCCATCCACGCCGGGCTCGAACGGCTCCCGGAGAGCCTGCTGGACGCCTCCGCGGACCTCGGCGCGCGGTCGTGGCGCACGGTGCGCTCCGTGGTGCTGCCGATGGTGCTGCCCTCGGTGGCCGCCGGCTCGGTCTTCACGTTCTCGCTGAGCCTGGGCGACTACATCACCGTGCAGATCGTCGGCGGCAAGACGCAGCTGATCGGCAACCTCGTCTACTCGAACGTCTCGTTGAACCTGCCGCTGGCCGCCGCGCTCGGCATGGTTCCCGTCGTGGTGATCGTGCTCTATCTGCTGGCGGTGCGCCGCACCGGCGCGCTGAGCAGCCTGTGAGGAGGCCCCAGGCATGCGACTGTCCCGTCCCGCACGCATCGCGCTGCGCACCATAGCCGCCCTGGGCTTCGCGGTCGTCTACCTGCCGCTGCTGATCGTGCTCCTCAACTCCTTCAACCCGGACCGCAGCGCGAGCTGGCCGCCGCCCGGTCTCACCCTGCACTGGTGGGCCGAGGCGTGGCGGAACTCCGGGGCCAGGCACGCGCTGTGGACGTCGCTGGAGGCGGGTGCCGCGGCCACCGCGGTCGCCCTCGCGCTGGGCACGCTGATCGCGTTCGCGGTGCAGCGGCACGCCTTCTTCGGGCGCGAGGCGCTCTCGTTCGCCGTGGTGCTGCCCATCGCGCTGCCCGGCATCGTCACCGGCATCGCGCTGAACTCCGCCATCAAGACGGTGCTGGAGCCGGTGGGCGTCGGACTCGGGCTGTTCACGGTCGTGGTCGGGCACGCCACGTTCTGCGTGGTGGTGGTCTTCAACAACGTGGTGGCACGGCTGCGCAGGATGCCCAGGTCCGTCGAGGAGGCCGCGATGGACCTGGGAGCCCACACTTTCCGGGCCTTCGCCGACGTCACCTTCCCGCTGGTGCGCTCCGCGCTGGCCGCGGGAGGGCTGCTGGCGTTCGCCCTGTCCTTCGACGAGATCGTGGTGACGACCTTCACGGCGGGTCCCGGCGTGCAGACCCTGCCGTTGTGGATCTTCGACAACATGGCCCGGCCCCAGCAGGCCCCGGTGGTCAACGTGGTGGCCGCGGTGCTGGTGCTGGTGTCGGTGGTGCCCATCTACCTCGCGCAGCGGCTCTCCTCGGACACCGCGGCCGGCAGCAGGATCTGAACGGCTCACCGGAGTGCCCGGGGGCGGCCCGCGCCGCCCCCGGGCACCCGGTTCAGCGCACCTGGGCCAGGAAGGAGCGCCAGGCCCCGGGCGAGAACAGCACGGCCGGCCCCGCGGGACGCTTGGAGTCCCGCACCGCGAGCAGTCCTGCCCCGGGCCCGGCCGTCAGGGCGGCGGTCTCCACGCAGTTGTTCGCACCTGTGCTGTGGCTGCTGCGCCGCCAGACTGCGCCACGCAGAGCGGAAGTGGACGGTACGTGCCGAAACGGTCCGGACATGAGATCGCTCCCTACGTTCCCTCGCCGACACGGGCGATGTATTCCAGTGAGTCCTCGGGGGAGAGGGCATATCCCTGAAGCGATGTGAAGGCGTCGATGTACGCCCGGAGGTCTTCTTTCCGCTCGAGATAGAGGCTACTCGTTAAATGGTCGAGAACGACGACATCGAGATCGGAAATGTTCGGAAATGACAGAACTACAAAGGGGCCGGTGACTCCGATGTGCGCCCCGGCGGCGAACGGCAGGACCTGGAGCCGCACATGCGGTCTCACCGCCGCGTCCAGCAGGGCCCGTAGCTGACGGCTCATCACCTCCTCGCCGCCCACCGAGCGCCGCAGCACCGCCTCGTCCAGCACCGCGCTGAACTCCACCGGCGGATCCGAGCGCAGCACCTCCTGGCGGGCCAGGCGTACCTCCACCAGCGCGTCGACGCGGTCGTCCGGCGCGGCGCCGAGGGCCGCCCTGGTCACGGCTCGGGCGTAGTCGGGCGTCTGCAGCAGCCCCGGCACCACCGAAGTCTCCAGCGTCCGCACCCGGCGGGCCTGCGCCTCCAGGCTGATGAAGTCCCGGTACGCGGGCGGCAGCAGGCCCCGGTAGGCATGCCACCAGTCGTGCCGGCCGCCGTCGTGCTCCGAGCCCGCAAGAGCGCTCAGGAGCTGGCGCTGCCCGGGGTTCGTCACCCCGTAGGCGTCCAGCAGCAGCCGCAGATCGCCGGGCCGCACCCCGCTGCGGCCGGTCTCGACCCGGCTCACCTTCGACTGGTGCCAGCCGACGAGCGCCGCCGCCGCACCGCTGGTGAGCCCGGCGCCCAGGCGCAGCCCCCGTAGTTCGGCACCGAGCCGTCGGCGGCGCACCGTGGGTCCGTGGCGCATCGACCGTCTCCCTCCCCGGTAGTCGCGGCCGGCCCCGATGACCGCCGCTCGCTAGAGGAAGCGACGCCGGCGCGTCCAAATGCGGTCGATCGCAGCAGAGTTCACCGCATCGAGGGACAGATATATGCACTTCTCGGTGGATCGCCGCCCGTCGCCGACGCCGCAGTGGCAGTCTGGCGCACAGCACCGGTCCGGGGCCGCCCCTCGAGCCATCCGCCATGTGTCGGAGCTCGGCCCCGGTAGGAAAGGGACGACGCCGTCATGGCAGACCTACAGGAAGCATCCGTCACTCTGCCGAGCGATCCAGCCTCGGTCTCCGCCGCGCGCACGTACGTCAGCAACCTCCTCACGCAGTGGGGGTTGCCGGGTGAGGCGGAGGCGGCCGACACCGTGCGGCTGATCGTCTCCGAACTCGCCACCAACGCCGTTCAGCACACCCTGGGACAGTCGCCCACCTTCACCGTCGACGTCGCCCTGGAGCGCGACGAGCACCTGCGCATCGGCGTCACGGACAGCCATCCGCGGCACCCCAGGAGACTTCCCGGGGCCGTCCAGCAGGACAACGGCCGGGGCATGGTGATCATCCGCTGGCTGATCGCGGAGTACGGCGGCAGGCTCTTCGTCGACCCCACCCCCGAGGGCGGCAAGACGGTGTGGATCACGCTGCCCTGGGGGGCGCCCGTGCGCGAGGGACCGCTGACCGGATAGGGCGTCGCACTCGCCCTCGGGAGACCTCCAGAAGCGTACGACCGGCCGCCAACCGGGAGAACCGCCGCTCAGGGCGCCCCGGTCACCGGCCGGACGGTGCGTCCTGCGGACCCTCGCCGGGCAGGGAGGTCCGGCCCGGGCGGGACATCCGGTGCCTCACGACCATCGGCATGACGCCCCACAGCGCGGTGTGCAGCACGAACACCCCGACGCCGCAACCGATCCCCGCCGCCCTGCCGAGCGCCACGTCCACGACCAGCAGCACGGAACCGGTCAGCGCCAGCGCCAGCGCGACCATGCCGGCGATCGCCAGCCGCGAGGACATCTCCACGATCTGCGGCTTGGCATGGCGCCGGAACAGCGAGCGGTGCAGCGCCGCGGGCGCCAGGAAGAGCGCCGTGGCGATCACCGCGAGCAGCAGCGTCCCCACGTACACGCCGCGCTGGGCGTCGTCCAGCGAGGGAAAGCGGGCGGCGAAGGCCAGGGTGAGCAGGAACGCGAAGAGGATCTGCACACCGGTCTGGGTGACCCGCAACTCCTGGAGCAGTTCGGCGAAGTTGCGGTCCGCCCGCTCCAGGGGGGTCTCATTGCGTGCGTTCTCGGCAGGCTGCTCGTTCATAACGCCATGAGTAACCCGTCCGGGGCGAGCTCACGCCCCTCCGGGCGAGGGTCACGCGGAAGGCGAGCCTCCGTGCCGGATCGGCACCGCGACGCGGGCGGCGCGTCGCTCGCCGTCCAGGACGCGCAGCGCGCGCGTCAGGGTCTCGGCGTGCAGCTCGCTCTCCCCGCGCTGGTGCATCCGCACGAGCGCGTCCCGGAGCGTGGCCGCCTTGGCCACGAGGGCCTGCGCGGCGCGCAGACCGCTGTAGGTGTCGCCGGGGCGCGCCGGATTGATGCGGCCCAGCAGGTCCACGACCGCCAGGTAGCTGTCGATCAGGTCGCCCTCGGCCCGGGTGAGAGCGGGCAGCGGGGGAAGCTCGGGTGGCAGCATCTGCACCTCACTTCGCGTCGAAGTACGAGTCCGAACCGCGGCGGCTGGGCACGACCCGGTCCACCAGGCCGTACTCGACGGCCCCCTGGGCGTCGAGGATCTTGTCGCGTTCGATGTCGCTGCTGATCTGCTCCACGCTCCTGCCGGTGTGCCTGGCGAGCAGCTCCTCCAGCAGGTCGCGGGTGCGCATGATCTCGGCCGCCTGGATGGCCAGGTCGGACGCCTGCCCCTCGATCGGCTCGGCGAACTCCGGCTGGTGGATGAGCACCCGCGCGTCCGGCAGGGCCGAGCGCTTGCCCGGGGTGCCCGCGGCGAGGATCACCGCGGCCGCCGAGGCCGCCTGGCCGAGGCAGATGGTCTCCACCTCGCAGGTGACGAACTGCATGGTGTCGTAGATCGCCGTCATCGCGCTGAACGAACCGCCCGGCGAATTGATGTACAGCGAGATGTCCCGGTCCGGCGCCAGGTACTCCAGGTGCATGAACTGCGCCATCACGTCGTTCGCCGAGGTGTCGTCGATCGGGGTGCCGAGGAAGACGATCCGCTCGTCCAGCAGCTTCGAGTACGGATCCAGCGTGCGCTGGCCCGCGCTGGTGCGCTCGGTGAACTCGGGCAGGACATAGCGGCCGGTGGGCCCGGAAGGACCGGACGGACGGGTCATGGCAGCGCCTCCTCGAAGCGGTCTCCGAATCTGCGCGCCCCTGCTTGCGAGGCGCGGCTCACGTCCCTGTAAAAAATGTACAGGATGTACGTGACGTTATGATGGGAGCATGGCTTACGAGATTCCGGTGACGCAAGCGCGGGCAGAGCTCGCCGATCTGATCAACCGCGTCGTGTACGGCGGTGAACGGGTGGTCGTCACGCGGCACGGTAAACCGCTGGTCGCCCTGGTTTCCGCCGCTGACCTGCGGCGTCTCGAAGAGGAGCCGGACGCGGCGGAGGAGCGGGTGATCAGCTCGGTATCCGCGATCGGCACGCTGCCGTCCGCTCCGCGCGAACCCCAGAGGTTCGGCATCGCCGCGGAACACCGCGGCCCCGACGTCCACTGAGCCGCTGACAGGCGCCGCGAACGGCGTTCAAGCGCATCTGGCGCGCACCGCCGCTGTCAGTGGGCGCCCCTGTGCTTGTGGCCGCCGCCCCGCCGGAGCGCCGCTCCGGCCAGCACGGCGGCGAGGCCCAGTGCCGCCCAGAGCGAGAGTGCGAGCGTGGGCGCCGAGGCCCGGGCCCCGTCGAAGAAGGCGACCGAGCGCAGCAGTGACATCTCGGCGCCCGGCGGCAGCCACTGGCCGATCCGTCCGATGGGCGACGGCAGCAGGTCCGGCGCGGAATTGGCGCCGGAGAACGGGTTGCCGAGCAGGATCATGAGGAGGGCGCCGAGCCCCGTACCCGGCCGTCCGAACAGCGCGCCGAGCCCGGCCACGCCTCCGCAGATGGCCAGCGACGCAAGCCCCAGCACGCCGGCCTCATGCCACCAGTCGCCGCTCAGGGCGCCCAGCCAGGAGTCGGTGATACCGGCCGCGACCAGGCCCACCCCGGCCGATGCCGCCACCAGCGTGCCTGCCGCTCGGAGCCCCCTCAGGCCCAGCGCGGCCACCAGGGCTCCGGTGGCCACGCCCGAGATCGTCAAGGGCAGCACGCTCGCGCTGAGCACCGCGCCGCGCGGATCGCCGGGGGGTGCCGCGACCACGTCCTCCTGTGTCGGGTGGGTGCCGGGAGGGGCGTGGTCCACGACGGTCTCGCGGAGGAGCTGGGCCACCAGGGGGCTCGCCGCCGACGCCGTCAGCAGCTTCGGCCCGTGCGGGGTGGCGACCACGGCGCCGTAGACGACCCGCTTCCGCATCGCTTCCCGCGCATCCGCCTCGTCCGCGTACCGGTGGATGTCGAACGCGCCCGGATGCGCGTCCAGTTGCCGCTCCACGGGGGCCGCGGCGGGGGCCGGCCCCACCACGCCGAGCGGCAGGTCCCGGGGAGCGGTACGGGATGCGGGCCAGGCGAAGGTCCACAGGGCGAGGGCGACCAGTGCGGGCACCAGCACGATGACGGTCATCGCGCGGCGTCCGGGCGCCCTGGCCCCGGGCGCGGGCTCGGGCGCCGGGGGAGCGGCGGAGGGAGAGGACATGACTCGGCCTCGTTCCGTACCTGAGATCGTGGAATGATTGTTCGTTCTTTTTAGGCCTCACGCCACTGTCGCGCCGGGTTCCCGGCCTTGTCAAGAATGAATGTTCGTTTTAACTTGGGGGCGTGGCTCGTGTTTCCCAGGCGCACTTGGACGCCCGCAGGCGTCAGATCATGGACGGCGCGGCGGCGTGCTTCGCGCGGAACGGCTTTCACGCCACGTCCATGCAGGACGTGTTGAGGGAGGTGAACCTCTCGGCCGGCGCCGTCTACCGCTACTTCCGCGGCAAGGACGAGCTGATCGGCGCCATCGTCATGGAGGTGCTGGACACCCTGGGCAAGACCTTCGAAGTGGCGGCGCGGCTGAGCCCGCCCCCGCCGCCCGACGTCCTGCTGGGGCGGGCGATGGACGACGTGCTGCGCCAGGGCAGGGGCTTTCCGCATCTGATCGTCCAGGTCTGGACGGAGACGCTGCGCAACCCCGAGCTCTCCGCCGTGATGCGGGAAGGCTACGAGAAGGTGGTCGAGGCGTGGGTGGGGCTGGTGCGCGCGTACCAGGAGGCCGGCATGATGCGCGCCGACCTCCCCGCGGACCGGGTCGCCCGGACCATGATCGCCACAGCTCAGGGCTTCGCCGCCCAGCAGGCCCTGTTCGGCCCGCTGCCGGTGGAGGTGCTGGAGGACGGGTTGAGGGCGCTGATGAGCATGGGGGCGGCACAGGCGGGGCCGGCGGCGTCGGACGGGGCCTGAGCGGGGGCGCCCGGAACGGAGGGTGCCTGAGCCCGGCCGTCCTCGCGCGGGGTCGTGCCTGAGCGGGCGCCCTGGACGGAGGGTGCACGGGCGGGGCGGTGCCCGAGACACCGTCCCCGCGGCCCGCCGGTCCTTCTCAGGTGTGGTGCTCGGCGAGCCAGGCGTCCTCGGCCGGGTAGTCGAAGAGGTCTCTGCCGTACGCCTTGGCCATGACGGGGAACGCGGTGCGCCAGTCGCGGCCGTGGAGCCGGGCGGCGAGCCACTCCACCGTCTCCGGCAGGGAGTCCCGGTAGCCGGTGACGGCGCGGTAGCCGAGCTCGCGTTCGGCCGCCGCCATGTCGTAGACGACCGGGTGCGCGACGGTCCAGGGCGTGTCCCCGACGCCGGCCGACGGTGGCTCGCCCGGTAGCAGCACGGTCTCGGTCCTCGCGCCCATGACGGCGTCGATCGCCGCGCCGATCTCGTGCACGGTGGGCGTGTCGGGGTCGCCGGCGTTCAGCACCCGGGATCCGGGGCGGGAGGCGGCGAGCCGGATGAGCTCGGCGAGGTTGTGCACGCTCACCGGATGGAAACGGCTCTGCCCCCGGTGCGCGAGCACCCGTACCCGCCTGCCGTCCAGGTTCCGCTTCACGAAGTACAGCTCGCGGGGCGTGCGGCAGTGCGGGCCGTGGATCGCGCCCGCCCTCAGCACCGTCGTGGGCAGCCGGTCGCCCGCCGCCGCCAACTCCTGCTCCAGGGCCACCTTGCGGGTGCCGTAGCTCCGCTCGCCCGCGGGAACCGTGGGCTGGCTCTCCAGAATGGGCACCGGGTAGCGGGGGAAGCCGTCCGGCTCCTCCTGGGTGTCGAAGCTGCGGTTCTCGGCGTCCGCGTACACCCCGCCGCTGGAGATCACCACCGCCGAGCCGATCCGGTCGGCGAGGGAGAGCAACTGCCGTGCCTCGACGCTTCCGTAGGCGACCACGTCGACCACCACGTCGGCGCCGTCCCCGAGCGCCGCCGCCAACGCCTCGCCGTCGGCGCGGTCCAGTCGCAGCGCCCTGACCCCTTCGGGCCACCGCTCGTCCCGGCCGCCGCCCCGCGACGCCGCCGTCACCGTCCAGCCGTCCTCGGCGAGCGCCCGCACCGCGGCCCGCCCGATCTGCCCGCTCGCCCCGATCACCATCGCATGTCCGTCCATGCCCGGACCGTACGGGCGCGCCCGGCACGGCGGCCAGGGCGTTATGCCGACCGCAGAGTTCCTGGCGGGCGGCTCCGCCGCTGTGTCCGCGCCGGCGCGGGTTCAGCTCAGCGGCAGCCGGGGGAACCTCCTGCCGCGCGGCGCGCCGTCCTGTTCGCCCTGCTGCTCGGCGGCCTGCTCGGCCTTGACCGCGGCCGCGTACTTGTCCACGTACTCCTGGCCGGACAGCTGGAGGATGGCGTACATGATCTCGTCGGTGACGGCCCGCAGCACCGTCTTCTCGTTCTCCATGCCGTAGAAGCGCGTGAAGTCCAGGGGCGCGCCGAACCTGATCGTCACGCGGCGCCGCAGGTTCGGCACCAACTGGCCGGTCGGCTGCGCCTCGAAGGTGCCGATCATCGCGCACGGCACGACCGGAACCCGGGCCTGGAGGGCCATGGCCGCGACGCCGACCTTGCCCTTGTAGAGCCGGCCGTCGTGCGAGCGGGTGCCCTCCGGGTAGATGCCCAGCAGCTCGTCCCTGCCGAGGACGCCCAGCCCCTCGTGGATGGCCGCCTGCCCGGCCTCCTTGCCCGACCGGTCCACCGGGATCTGGCCCACGCTGTGGAAGAACGCCGCGGTGAGCCGACCCTTGATGCCGCCACCGGTGAAGTACTCGGCCTTCGCGAGGAAGGTGATGCGGCGCCTGAGGATCGACGGCATCAGGAAATGGTCGGAGAACGACAGATGATTTCCGGCGATGATCGCCGCGCCGGACTCCGGGACATGGTCGAGACCCTCGATCCTGGGCCGGAACATCAACCGCAGCAATGGGCCCAGGAAAACGTATTTGAGCACGTTGTAGACCACGGTGGCTCCCTGATGGCTCGGCTCCGGGCTGCGTTCTGCGACAGCGTTCTGCCAGGTCACAGCGTTGTTGAGAGGATGATCAGTCTAGGTCAGGGGTCGTCGTCTGTAACCACTTCCGATCAGAGTCGTACGGAGTCGTGACAGATGCGTCCCCTCGGCCCGCCGGGCGGCGCCTGTGGGACCTGAAGGTCCTACTTCCCCGTACGAGGGGCCCGACGACTCCCGCAGGGGCCTCCGAGGGCTGCCGCAGGTGCTTCTGACGGCCGGCGCAGGTGGTTCTGACGACTCCCCAACTCCGCGCCTTCGGGGATCCTTGCGGTGCCGGGCGCGAGACGGGGCGGACATAGAGCGGAACGCGCTGCCGGGGCGGGGGCCGTGCCGGCGGCCCGGACACCTCGGAGGTGCCCGGGGCAGGGGGTGACGGCAGAGGGGAACGGGGCTTGCGGGCGGGGTGGATGCCGGGGGAGGCGGGGCGGGGCGGTCGCGTTGTGCGGCCGTTTCCGGTGCGGTGTGCCGTGCCGGGCGGATGTCTGGGTGGGTGATTGCTTTGGCGATTATCCGGGCGCCCCCCGAATTTGTACGATTAGTTTCCTGGGTTTGTGTACCGGAGGACTTCGCGGCCGGCCGAGCGGGATGGCTGGCCGGAATCACCCGCGAGGCCAGCGGTATCGGTCCGATGGGTGAGCCGCAGGTCACGCGGTCCTTCGGAGGCGCATGACGAAGGCCACCGCATTCCGGTCGGCAAGTCAAGCGGGGAATCGGCCGAGGCCCCCCGGAGTATGCCGACTTCCGGTCTTGACGGTCTGTTTTCCCGTCCCGTAGCGTTTTGCAAAGACAGTCGCAGGACGCCGTAGCGCGATGACGACGAGGGTGCGGGCCGGCGCGAATTCCGGCCCGAATTCTCAGCGCAGGGGGAGAGGCCATTGAACAGGAAACGGGAGGACATGGCCGTCCCCCCGGCTCCGGCCCGAGGGGCGCCCCCACCGCGGCTCGGCAGGCCGCGCGCGGCCCGGGTCGAGGCGGACCAGCTCCTCATGACCAAGGTCGGGCTCCGGTTCCCGGCCGAGCTGAGTTTCGCGGAGTGGGAGCGCGCGGGCCACCACCTCTCCCGCATCATGGATTCCTCGTCGTGGTGCCTGGGAGACTGGCTGATGTACGGCAAGGAGCATTACGCGGACCGGTATCAGCGTGCCATTCGCGCCGCCGGACTCCAGTACCAGACGCTCCGCAACTACGCCTGGGTCGCCCGCCAGTTCCCGCTGCACCGCAGGCGTCCACGGCTGAGTTTCCAGCATCACGCGGAAGTGGCGTCACTGCCGCTGGACAAGCAGGATCTGTTCCTGGACCAGGCCGAGCGGATGAAGTGGACGACCAAACAACTCCGCAGCCGAATTCAGGACGAGCGCTCCGGCGGCAAGGATCCGAGGCCCGAGTTCGCGCTGATTCCCCGCATCCAGGTGCCGAGCAACCGCCTGGTGTCCTGGCGCAGGGCGGCGGACCACTCGGGCATCGAATTCGACCACTGGGTGCTGACGGCACTCGACCGCGCCGCGGAGCTGGAGCTGGGCGAGCTGCCCGACGAATGAGCGGGGCCGGCCCCGCCGGATCCCGCCGGCCCTCCGGCGGCCCGGCCGAGGCGCCGTGGAACGGATCTTTCGTACGGGCGCCAGGGCGGTGCACATCCTCGGATGCGCACCGCCCGCCGACCCATGTCCGCGCTGCCCCGGCTCGCCGGCACCGGCTGCCCGGCCGGGCCGTCGGCCTCCGCCCGGGGAGCACCGCGGTGGGGCCCCGGCACCACCGCGTGCGGCGACGCGGGGCCCACGCTCGCGGTGTGTGGTGACACGGGGCCCAAGCTCGCGGTGTGTGGTGACACGGGACCCACGGCCGCGGTGCGTGGCGACGGGGGGCCCATAACCCGGTGCCCAGCGGGAGCCTGACCGGCTGTCACGGGCAGACGCGGGCCGGCCGCTCGGCCTCCGCCAGCGGCTCCAGCAGGTAGCCGCGTCCCCAGGCCGTGCGGATCGCGAGGTTGACCGGGACCAGGCGTCTTCTGAGCCGCATGATGTGCAGGTCCAGGGAGTTGCGTGTGGGGTTGCTCAGCGCCGACCTGGCCAGCCGCTGCCTGAGCTCGTGACGCGGCACGACCGCCTCGAAGCGCTCCACGAAGAGTTCCATCAGTTCCGTCTGCGTGGTGGATATCGTCACCCACTGCGCGTCGAAGTAGAGCGTGCCCGACGAGTCGAGGACCGGGGTCCTGCGGCTGCGTGCGCGCTGGCGCAGCGTGGCGACCCGGGCCTCCAGGTCGGCCCGGGATATCGGAGCCCGCACCCAGTCCTCCCGCGGATCGCTGCACAACGGCGCCTCCGCGCCCCCCTCCACCACGAGCAGGCACGGAATTCCTTCTTGCTTGCAGTGGCTGCGCAAGTTCGCCTGGGCGGGCCATCGAACGAACTTCACATCACTATTGGAGCTCTTGAACACTTCGACCCCCAGAGTGAATGGTCCCTGGCGCAGACGGGCGCCAATCAGGATCAAAGAACACTAGCAAGCGGATCAAAGCACGGACAAGCAAAAATTAGTTTTCCTTGAGAACGTCCCGGTGGTTTCCCGTGACACCCCGGTTTCCCATGGGCTCGCTCGGATTCGGGAATGTCCCGTCGACAGGACAGTCGTCCGTGAAGGGAACTCAGGTTCCGCGGAACGCCCGCCTTTTGCGCCCGGCGCATTCCGGCGTTCGAAGATGTGACCCCCGTACTGAATTTCGCTCCGCGCCGGGGTTTCGCTCCTCCCGCGGCATTCGCGCCGTCTTCTTCACTCCGGCGGTGGATTCATTCCGGGGGCGCTCGTTGTGTACCGGGCGCGTACCGCGGCGCTCGCGGCCGGGCCCGCGGCGAAGACATGCGCAGCGGTGTCGACCCGGCGGCCCGTGGCCCGGTCGACCAGGACAGGGTCGACCTCCTGGCCTGTTGCCGCGTCGACCAGGACGACGCTGCGCCGCCCGGCAGGCAGCCGGCCGTTGGCCCACGCCGCCAGCGCCAGCAGCACCGGCCTCAGCGAACGGCCGAGTTCCGTGAGCACGTACGCGTCGTGGCGCGGCTCGCTGTCACTGGGCATATGGGCCATGAGGCCCGTCCTCACCAACGTGTCCAGCCTGTTGGCGACAACACCCGGTGCCCATTGACGACTGTCGCGGAACTCCTCGAAATGCGTGAGCCCGTCGTATGCGTCGTGCAGCATCTCCAGCGTCCACCAGTCGCCGATGTGCCGCACGGCCCATGTCAACGGATGGTCCTCCGCGCGCACCCCCACGGTCATTCCCTCCGAATACCGAGCCGGTTCCAACGAGGGCGCCGGCGGAACCGAGCCCGCAAGTAAAAGGTTGAGCGGAAAAACTTTTGCGCACACTATTACGCGGAGGTACGTGTAGGTGGTCGCTGTGTCGCCGACCTGTCAGCGCCCCGGGCAGCCGATCTCCGGCAAACGCGTGCGCACGGAAACGGCGCCGAATGCCTATGAGCCAGCGGGGTGTGGCGGTGCCCGGAGCCGGTCAGGCGCTGTCGCGGCGTTCCGCCCGGCGGCGCAGGGCCCGCCGGCCGCCGAGCAGCGCGAACGTCCAGGTGGCGGCGAAGGCCCAGATGACACCCGGGTTGGACGTGCTGATGCCGACCACCAGGAGGATCAGCGAGGCCAGGGCCGCCATGGCCATGAAGAAGCCACGGGCCGCGCCCGAGGCCGCCCACGCGCTGTGCAGCCGGAAGCTGAGGCGCACTGCGCGCAACCGTCGGTTCAGACGGTGGTCACGGTCGAGGGCCGCCTCCATCTCGTCCAGGATCCGTTGCTCGCGCTCGGGGAGCCGGCCTTTCGCCATGGTCGCTACCTCCCACCACTCGTCTCGGCTGGCGCACGAGTGCCCGGCATCCCGGGGGCCTAACGACACACCCCGCGCCCCACGGCCCCCGGCGGTCTGGCCGCCCGAGACCCGCGAAAGGCCCCGGTGGCCTGGGGAAGCCCGGTGGCCTGGGAGAGCCCGTGGCGCGGTCACGGTGGGCGCACGCCGGTGGTGCGCAGCGCACACAGCTGAAGGTGCTCGCCGTGCCCGGGTGACCCCTGTGCCTGGTGTGGCGGAACCGGTCGGTTCTCCCCGCGGGCCCCGCCCCCGTCTGAGATGCTTCCCGCCGAGGGACACGGAAGCGGTGGGGCGGCAAGGTGCGAATGGCGTTTGAGCGGCGTTGGCGGCGCCCGGTGGTGGTGCGGTCCCGGCGGGAGAGGATCGTGCGCGGCTCGCTCCTCTCCGGCGCGGTCGTGCTCGGCATGATCGCGGTCCTGTCCATGTGCGGCACCAGCGCGCCCGGCGACGCGGTCGGCGACGAGCGACCCGAGCGGCCCCCGCACCTGGACTTCCCGGTGCCGGAGGGCTACGACACGGGCTCGGGCTGGGACGTCTCCGGTGTCTCGGAGGAGTACGCGCTGGCCGAGCGCACCGGCAGCGTCGCCGTGCTGGACGCGGCCGGGCAGGGCGCCTCCCGCGTGCGCGCGATCGACGTCACCAGCGGCCGGGCGCGCTGGACGAGCGCCCCGGTGAAACCGGTGGCCCGGTCCTGGGACCGTCCGCAGCTGCTGACCGTCGCCGAGGGCCGTCGCGAGTTCTTCGTGGCGTGGTCCTACGGCGATGCGAGCACATCGGTCCTGGGCGGTGCCAGAACCGCCGTCTCCCTCGACATCTACGACGCCGCCTACGGCACCCACCGGCACCTGGACGTGCCCTGGTCCGAGGCCGCCGACGTGACCGGCGGCGGCCCCGGAATCCTCATCGGGCGGGGCGGCGACCACGCCGCCGTCGTCGATCCCGCGACCGGCGAGGTGTCCACGACCTCGGCGCCGGACCTCAAGTACCCGCGCGGCTGCGCCGCCTGCCGGCGTGACACGGACATCCGCGGCCTGACGTCGGACGGCCTGCTGGTGAAGGGAGCCGGGGAGTTCTGGGTGCGCGGCGGCTGGTACGGGCGCCGGACGGCGCCCAAGGGCACCGACCCGGCCTCCGGTGTGCCGGTCTCCGTGACCGCGGACCGGGTGCTGGTCAGATGGAGCAGGAAGCCCGGCGGCAAGGACGCCGATCGGTTCGAGACCTGGGCCGTGCACGACGCGCGCAGCGGCAAGGTACTCGCCTCAGCGGACTGCCACCGCCCGGCCGTCGACCCGGGCAGGTACCCGGAGCTGTCCTTCTCCTTCTCGGGCCGCTACGCCGTGGCGGGGGCACTCGCCTTCGACCTGACCGATCACAAGGGCTACTGCTTCGACAAGGAGTCCGGCAGTACGGGGGGCGGCACCTCGGTCGCCCCGGCTCCGGACGCGGCCGACCCCGGCGACCCCGCCGTCGACAAGGCCCCCCGGCCCCTGACCCTGGTCACCGTCACCGACCAGGGCGTCGCGTACGGCACCACCGGCGTGCACACGGCCGCGGACGCGCGCTCCGGTGCCGGCAGGCCCCTCCACATCACCGTGGGCACACCCGTCCCGCAACTCCTCGCGCCCACCACCCACCTGCCCGCCGCCGACCTCGGCGGGTACGGCCTCTTCCCGGGCACCGACACCAAGGACGTCCGGCATCTGCTGGGTTACCCCCGGGCGCCGACCGGCTGACCGGTTTCGTACGGGGTTTTGCGGGGCGGGGCACCGTTCCGTACGTGCGCGCCGGCCCGCGCGGCACCCTGCACACGCGCCACCGTCGACCGAATCCGGATGGCGAGCCGGACCGGGAGCGGCTCAGTTCCGGGTCGCCAGCATGCCCAGGGTGACCATCCCGAGGACGACCCAGCCGAACCACAGCCAGCCGTTGCTTCCCATGGCCGCCGTGTAGGCCGTCACCACGACCAGACCCCCGACGGTGACGACCCCCATCGCTTTGGTGGAACCGGGCATCGCGACCCCTCCTCACGCCGGCCGGGCGGTCCCCACCCGTGCCATGGTCCGAAGCGACCTCGCCATCCATCATCCTCCTGGCGGAGGGACCTGGACCACGTTCCTTCGGACACGTCGACCCGTCCGCGGCGGGGCGCCCGCATCACCGGAAGACGCGGCGCCGCACCGGGCATGGCCCGCGCGCCGCGGGCCGAGGTCATGAAGGGCTTTCAGCTCCCGCGTGCGTGCAGGGAGGCCAGGTAGGCGTTGTACGCCTCCAGCTCCTTGTCGCCGTCCCGGTCGGCGGCCCGGTCCTTGCGTCGCGCCTGGCGCTGCTCCGAGCGGTACCACTGGAAGAGCAGCGCCAGCAGCACCAGCACCGACGGCACCTCGCTGAACGCCCAGGCGATGCCGCCCGCCGCGGTCTGGTCGGAGAGCGCGTCGATCCCCAGCGAGGCCGGCGGATGCCGGTAGGCCCCGACCAGCGGGGTGGAGGCCATCATGATCGCGATGCCGAAGAAGGCGTGGAAGGGCATCCCCGCGAAGAGCTCCAGCATGCGCAGCACGTAGCCGGAACGGTGAGGTCCGGGGTCCACGCCCATGATCGGCCAGAAGAACACGAGGCCGACCAGCAGGAAGTGCACCATCATCACGGTGTGCCCGGTCCTGGACTGCATCAGGAAGTCGAAGAGCGGCGTGAAGTACAGCCCGTAGAGGCTCGCGATGAACAGCGGGATGGTGAACGCGGGGTGCGTGATGACCCGCATGAACCTGCTGTGCAGCAGCTTCAGCACCAGCTCGCGGGGGCCGGTGCGGCCCCGGCCCGCGACCGGCAGCGCGCGCAGCGTCAGGGTGACCGGCGCGCCGAGCAGCAGGAGGATCGGCGAGAGCATGCTGATGATCATGTGCTGCACCATGTGCACGCTGAACATGACCATGCCATAGTCGTTCAGTCCCGTGCACATCACCACCAGCAGGGTCAGCACGCCCACCGTGAACGCCACGGTCCTTCCCACCGGCCAGCGGTCCCCGCGGCGCACCAGCCGCACCACGCCCCACCCGTACAGCGCCAGCGCCACGAGGCAGGCCACGAGGAAGAACGGGTCGGCGGACCATGCGAGACCGCGGCCCAGCGTGAACGGCGGCAGATCCATCGTCATGCCGTGCCCGCCGTGATCCATCCGCAGGCTCCTGATTCTGGTGGGCGTCCCGGCCCATCGGTCTCACCACCGCCTGAAAGGCGTGGGAGGTGCCCTCCGGGGGGATTGTGTGCAGCTGTCCGAACCAGACTAGGACTGCCGCCCGCGTGGCCGGTGACCGGGGTGCGCCGGGCGCGGCGCGGGGCCCTCAGCCGCCACCCGCCCGGCCGCCGGCGTCACAGCACGCACTCGGCCTCCGCGTACCGCTGGTCGGGCACGGTCTTGAGGGTGTCCACGGCGTCGCCGAGCGGCACCATCTCGATGTCGGTGCCGCGCAGTGCCGTCATGTACCCGAACTGCCCGCGGTGCACGGCCTCCACCGCGTGCCAGCCGAACCGGGTGGCGAGCACGCGGTCGTACGCCGTGGGGGTGCCGCCGCGCTGCACATGGCCGAGGATCACCGGGCGTGCCTCCTTGCCGAGGCGCTCCTCCAGCTCCACGGAGAGCTGCCGGGCGACGCCGGCGAAGCGCTCGTGGCCGTAGACGTCCGTGCCGCCCTCGTCGAAGACCATGGAGCCCTCGCGGGGCTTGGCGCCCTCGGCGGCCACCACGATCGCGAACTTCTTGCCCGCGTCGAAGCGCTCCCGGACCCGGGCGGTCAACTCGTCGACGTCGAAGGGCCGCTCGGGCACCACGATGGCGTGCGCGCCCGCCGCCATGCCCGAGTGCAGCGCGATCCAGCCGGTGTGACGGCCCATGACCTCGACGATCATCACCCGCTGGTGTGACTCGGCGGTGGTCTTCAGACGGTCCAGGGCCTCCGTCGCGACGCCCACGGCCGTGTCGAAGCCGAAGGTGACGTCCGTGCAGGCGATGTCGTTGTCGATGGTCTTGGGGACGCCGACGATGGGCAGGCCCGCGTCGGACAGCATCCGGGCCGCCTTGAGCGTGCCCTCGCCGCCGATCGGAATGATCGCGTCGAGGCCGAGGTCCAAGACGTGGCCCTTGGCGCGCTCCACGCCGTCCCGCAGGTGCTCGGGCTGCACCCGGGAGGAGCCGAGGATGGTGCCGCCGCGGGCCAGGATGCCGCCCACGGCGTCCAGGTCCAGCTTGCGGTAGTCGCAGGTGAGCAGGCCCTTCCAGCCGTCCTGGAAACCTATGACCTCGTCGCTGTGGTCCACGAGGGCGCGGTGCACGATCGAGCGGATCACGGCGTTCAGCCCGGGGCAGTCGCCGCCGGAGGTGAGGACACCCATACGCATAGCCCGGTATACCTTTGCAACGTGGGCCGACGGGCCGGACCACGTCGTCCGGCTGAATCACTGCCAGAGTACCGGCGCACGGCGGCCCCGCCGAACCGCCGTCCGCCTGGTGGACGAGCCCGCGCTCAGGTGTTCGGCAAGGTGCTCAGGCGGGCTGCTGGGCGGCTGCGATGCGCTCGGCGCGCAGGGCCTCGTACCACCGGTCGTCGGCCGGCGGCAGGGCGTTCACGTCGAGCGCCAGCTTCAGCAGCAGGTCCGCGATTCCGGGGTTGCGGGCCAGCACGGGGCCGTGCATATACGTACCGAACACCGTGTCGTTATACGCACCCTCGGTGCCGTCGCCGGTGCCGTTGCCCTTGCCGAGGCGGAGCCGGGCGAAGGGCTTGGCGCCCGGGCCGATCTGGGTGATGCCCTGGTGGTTCTCGAAGCCGGTGAGCTGCGGCAGGCGCAGCTGCGTGTCGATGTCCGCGAGTACGTCCCCGACGCACCGCTCGCCCTCGCCGCGCGTCGAGACCACGTCGAGCAGGCCGAGGCCGGCCTCGCGCTCGCCGAGGTCGTTGACGAACTCGTGGCCGAGGATCTGGTAGCCGGCGCACACCGAGAAGACGATGGCGCCGTTGGCGACCGCGCGGGAGAGGCCGCCGTCGCGGCGCAGCCGCTCGGCCGCGAGCCGCTGCGGGCGGTCCTCGCCGCCGCCGATCAGGTAGATGTCGCCGGAGGTGGGCACCGGCTGGTCGCTGCGCACGTCGATACGGCTGACGGACAGCCGCCGCTGCCGGGCCCGGCGCTCCACGACCAGCACGTTGCCCTGGTCGCCGTAGGTGCTGAGCAGGTCCGGGTAGACCCACACCACACGCAAGCTGTTGTCGCTCATGCTCGAAACGCGTCCTTCTGGGGTTCTCGGGGTCCGGCCTTGCGGGCGCGGCGGTCGTTGCGGACGCGGCGGTCCGGGGCCGGGGTGGTCAGTTGCCGACGCGGCGGCGCAGGTCCTGGAACGCGGTGTAGTTCGCGATGGCCTCGATCCTGCCGGCGGGTGCCGCCTGGACCGCCTCGTCCAGGTCGGCGCAGACCTGGAAGGACTGGTTCGCGACCTCCAGGCGCACCGCCAGGTCGAGCTTGCGGTCGCCGATGACGAAGATCGGATGGCCGGTGAGCCGGGTGTAGTCGACGTCCCACAGCCAGGAGGTGTCGGTGCCGTCCGCGCCGCGGGCGTTCACCGACAGGACGACCGGCGTCGGCGGCTGGTCGATCAGCGAGAACGTCTCCAGCCAGCCGGCCGGGTTCTTCGCCAGCAGCAGCCGCAGGTCGCGGCCGAGGAACTGCACGATGTCGTAGCGTCCGGCGACCGCCTGCACCTGGTACATCCGCTCCAGCGCGACCTGGGGCGGCACGCCGAAGGCGGCGGCGACCGCGGCCGAGGTGGCGGCGTTGGCCTTGTTGGCGCGGCCCGGCAGCTGGAGGTGGATGGGCCAGGCGGAACCCTGCGGGTCGATCACGTGGTCCCCGGCGAGCACCCAGCTCGGAGCGGGCCTGCGGAATCCGCACTCGGCGCAGAACCAGTCGTCGCCCGGGCGCTGCATCACACCGCCGCAGGACGGGCAGGACCAGGCGTCGTCCTTCCACATCTGCCCGGCGGCGACCCAGACGACGTTCGGCGAGGACGAGGCGGCCCAGACGACCAGGGGGTCGTCGGCGTTGGCGATCACGATGGCCTTGGCGCCCGCCAGGCCCTCGCGCCAGCGCTCGGCGAGCATCCGGGTCTCGGCGGCGCGGTCGAGCTGGTCGCGTGAGAGGTTCAGCAGCGCGATGGCCTTGGGCTCGACGTCCCTGGCGACCCCGGCCAGGTACTTCTCGTCGACCTCTATCACGCCGAAGCGCGCGTCCGAGCCGCCCGCGAGTGCCGAGGTGATGCCGGCGGGCATGTTGGCGCCGAGGGCGTTGGAGACGACGGGGCCCGCCGCGCGCAGCGCCTCGGCGATCAGGCGGGTGGTGGTCGTCTTGCCGTTGGTCGCGGAGACCAGCACCACGTCCAGGTGCTGGGCGAGCCGGCGCAGCAGCTCAGGGTCGAGCTTGAGTGCCACCCGGCCGCCGATCACGGACCCGCTCCCGCGGCCCGCTGCACGGGATACCGCCGCGGCGGCCCTGCCCGCCGTCACGGCCAGCCTGGACCGCGGCGACAGCGGTTCCGAGTTGCCTGCCATCGTTGGGGTTCCTCCTTGGGTACAGCGCCGTGCCAGCCCCTGGCGAGTGGGTGCGGCCATCACGTGCCCCTCAGCCTATCGAGATCCGGTCACGGGGCTGAACAACGGCACCGTTACGGATCGGGTCCCGTCCCGCCCGAGCGGTCGCCCGCCGTCCGGGCGGCCGTACCCTTACCGCCATGCGACACGGCTCGATCCCGGGCGCCAGAGGGCGCGTACGACCGCTCGCCCTGTTCGGGGACCCGGTGCTGCACGCGCCGTGTGCGCAGGTCACCGACTTCGGGCCGGAGCTGCACCGGCTGGTCGAGGACATGTACGCGACGATGTACGCCGCTCAGGGCGTGGGTCTTGCGGCCAACCAGGTGGGCCGCGCGCTCGCCGTCTTCGTGTACGACTGTCCGGACGACGAGGAGCGGCGCCATCTGGGGCACGTGGTGAACCCGCGGCTGGTCACGGTGGACGGCGAGGTGGTGCGCGGGCCCGAGGGGTGCCTGTCGCTGCCGGGCGTCGAGGCGGGCACGCCGCGTTACGACCACACGGTGGTGGAGGGGGTCGACGCCCTCGGCGAGCCGGTGGGGATAGACGGCACCGGGTTCTTCGCGCGCTGCCTCCAGCATGAGCTGGATCACGTCGCCGGCGGGGTGTACACGGACCGGGTGACGGGGTGGCGCCGGCGGCGGGTGCTGCGGGCGGCGGCCCGGGTGTCCGGTGAGCGGCTCTCGCAGGGCCCGGATCGCCCCGCGGGCTCGCCCGCAAGCGCCGGACGAGCCTGAGTTCCCGCTTCCCCGGCCCGCGCCGTCCCCGTCAGAAGCGGGGGCCGCCCGCCACGTCGCCGGCCACGGCCAGCCTGCCCCACAGCAGGTCGGCGAGGCTGCGGACCAGTTCGGCGCGGGAGCAGGGGCGGTCGGCGAGCCACCAGTCGCCGGCCGCGTGCATCATGCCGACGATGCCGTGGCCCCAGACGCGCGCGAGCCCCTGGCCGTCGGAGCCGAGGTCGACGCGCTCCTCTATCACCTTCGCCATCTCCTCGCCGAGCCGGCGCAGCAGGGGAGCGGAGTGGCGGCCCACGTCGAATCCGCCCTCGGTCTGGGAACCGCCCTCCGCGGGGTGCATCAGGAAGCGGTACACCTGCGGGCGGGCCTCGATCGCCGCCAGGTAGGTGTCGAGGGTGGCCTCGACCCGCTTGCGGCGCTCCGCCGGCGCGTCCAGCGCGGCGCGCAGGGCCTCCAGAAGGGCGTCCGTGTGCCGTTTGGCGAGCGCCGCGTACAGTCCTCCCTTGTCACCGAAGTGGCGGTAGAGGATCGGCTTGGTGATGCCCGCCTCGGCGGCGATCGCGTTCATCGAGGCGCCAGGGCCGTCACGCAGCACGACCCGGTCGGCGGCCTCGAGCAACTCGCGCCGCCGTTGCTCGGGGGACCGCTGCGGCTCGGCCTGCTGTGTGGTGTCCATGGTTTCTCCCCGCCCGTGGTGAGTCGGTGACGCCTGCGCAAACTAACACTTGCGCCCGGGTCGACCTCGAACGCGCTGCCGGGCGGGAGTGGGACGCTGGGAGTTGACATGCGCTACCGGCCGGTAACATACTCCTGTTACCGTAAGTAATACCGCGGTCGGACAGTGCTGGAGGGGACATGGCGGAGTTCACCATGGAACTCAATGAGGAGCAGAAGGAGGTCCAGGAGTGGGTCCACGGCTTCGCCGCCGAGGTCATACGTCCCGCGGCCGCCGAGTGGGACGAGCGTGAGGAGACCCCCTGGCCGGTGATCCAGGAGGCCGCCAAGGTGGGCCTGTACTCCCTGGACTTCTACGCCCAGCAGTACTTCGACCCCACCGGCCTCGGGCTCCCGATGGCGATGGAGGAGCTGTTCTGGGGTGACGCGGGCATCGGCCTGTCGATCGTGGGCACCGGCCTCGCGGCCGTCGGCGTCCTCGCCAACGGCACCGAGGAGCAGATCGGCACCTGGATGCCCCAGATGTACGGCGACCCGGACGACGTCAAGCTCGCCGCGTTCTGCTCGTCCGAGCCCGACGCCGGCTCCGACGTCGCCGCGATGCGCACCCGCGCCGTCTACGACGAGGCCAAGGACGAGTGGGTGCTCAACGGCACCAAGACCTGGGCGACCAACGGAGGCATCGCCAACGTCCACGTGGTCGTCGCCATCGTCGATCCCGAGCTGGGCTCCAAGGGCCACGCCTCCTTCATCGTGCCGCCCGGCACCCCCGGCCTGTCCCAGGGCCAGAAGTTCAAGAAGCACGGCATCCGCGCCTCGCACACCGCCGAGGTCGTGCTGGAGGACGTGCGGATCCCCGGCTCCTGCCTGCTCGGCGGCAAGGAGAAGCTGGACGAGCGGCTCGCCCGGGCGCGGGAGCGCGCCAAGGGCGGGGAGAGGGTGAAGAACGCCGCCATGGCGACGTTCGAGGCGTCCCGCCCGGCGGTCGGCGCGATGGCGGTCGGCACCGCGCGCGCCGCGTACGAGGTGGCGCTGGACTACGCCAAGACCCGTGAGCAGTTCGGCCGGCCGATCATCGACAACCAGGGCGTGGCCTTCCAGCTCGCCGACATGCGCACCAGCATCGACGCGGCCCGGCTGCTGGTCTGGCGCGCCTCCTGGATGGCGGCGAACGGCAGGCAGTTCACCGCCGCCGAGGGCTCCATGTCGAAGCTGTTCGCGAGCGAGACCGCCAAGCGGGTCACGGCCCAGGCGGTGCAGATCCTCGGCGGCAACGGCTACACCCGCGAGTACCCGGTCGAGCGGATGCACCGCGACGCGGCGATCTACACGATCTTCGAGGGCACCAGCGAGATCCAGCGCCTGGTCATCGCGCGCACGCTGTCGGGGATGCCGATCCGCTGACCAGTAGTACCAGCAAAACGCGCGTAGATTGTGCAAGAGAATGTGCCGCCCTCCGTGAGAACGGGGGGCGGCACAAGCTGTTTCGGAGGTCGCCTCAAACGGCTGTTGGGAGAATTTTGGGAGATCGTTTTCGCGTGGGAGCGAGCGGGGGGTACGGGCCGAACTCCCGGCGATCCACGACGACCTTCAACGAGTCCTCCCAGAGTCCTTGGAGGTACTCGGCGATCGACAGCTCCATCGCCAGCGTCACGTGAGAATACGTGCCCTCGACGCCCTGGAGTACATGCCCCATCCGTGCTTCCACCGCAACCCAAGGCACTTTACCCTCGTCGAGCCAGACCTTCTGTGAGTGGCGCAGCCCGTGCGGCGTGAGCCCCTTGACTCCCAGGACCGGGCGTATAAGGACGGAACCGAGGGCCCGCGCGGTCGCGCCGGGCCAGACTGCCCGGACGGCTACTCCCTCCAGGCGCCGTCCTGGGATCCGGACACGCTGGTGTGCCGCCGCGACGGCGCCCCACCGCCGCCCGACGATGGCGGCAGCACGCCGCAGGCCGCCGGCCTCGACCCGACCCGCCGCCAGTACCCCTGAACCACCACGCCCCCTCTCGCCTTCGGGCGGGAGGGGGCGATTTTGTCGTACACGGGTCACAGGGCTGCTCGGTAGAACACCTTGCTGTCGTCCTGTGGAACACCCAGCGCCTCATACAGGGCGAGCGCAGCCGGGTTATCTGTGTCGGCGGTCCACTCGATTCGCGAGCAGCCCAGGGCCGCGGCCTCTTCGCGGAGTGCCGTCATCAGCGCACGGGCGACACCGCGGCGGCGAGCACCTGCGATGACGAAGAGTTCCTTGAGGAACAAGCTGGTGTCGGCGCCTGCCGCAGGCCAGAGGAGAGAGTAGGAGGCGAGGCCGAGGACCGCAGCGCCCTCGCGGGCAAGGAGAACGGTCGCTACTGGGTGGTCGCCGAACAGGGCGTTCCTGATCTGGCCGAGGTCTCCGGGGACTGCCTGCCCGCCGTAGTACGCCTCGATCTCGCCGAGGATCTCAGAGAGGGCTTCAGCGTCATCCGCTGTCGCTCTGTTGATCTTCACGCCCGCGCTCCGTCTCGCCAGGGGGCAGCGCCAAGATCTCGCGCAGTGCCCGTACCTCGTGCACCTGCTGTGCACCGGGCGGCACCCTAGTTGCGACGTCCTGCGCGCGGTAGATGATCAGAGCTGAGCGGTGCGCGGGAGCAAGGCTGACGATTGTGCGCGTGGCCAGGTCAGCGGCTCCGGCCGGGTCACCATCCAGCGAGGTACACATGGCCGCGTCGAGTGCGACCAAGGCGCGATCCATCCGTTCGGCGTCCGGATACAGCTCCAGTGCCCGATCTTGTTCTGCACGGGCGCGCACGGTCTTCCCGAGGTGCGTCAACGCGTTGCCCATGTGGAAACGCAACTGGTTCTCGCTGTAGCCGAAGGCTGATCCGATCTGCTCGTCTTCGGGCAGGCGTGCGAGCGCACTCTCTGCCGCGGCCAGGGCCTCATCCGCAGCTTCGGCATCACCGAGCCGGGCGTGCGCCCGGGCTTCGAGCGGCGCCGCGAGAGCTGGTCCGACACAGGGCAGGCCGCCGGCGAGCTGCTGTGCGTGGGCGGACAGTTCGACCGCGCCGTAGAAGTCGCCGCCGTAGAAGCATTGGTATGCCTCTTGCGCGTATGCCCAGGACAGCGTGGCTCGATCATCGGCCGCCGCAGCGAACTGCCGTGCCGTGCGCCACCACGACAGCGATCGGTCATCGCCCAGTTTCAGCAACGTCAGAGCTGTGAGCCCTGACATACGAGCTGCGGCCACCAGTAACCGACGACGTACTTGGGGTGGGTGTCGGCGTGTCAGCAGTACCCGCAGGTCCTGGAAGTCGGCGAGCAGTTCAGGGAAGTGCGTCATCTCGGGCCGGTAGCGAGTAGCACGCCCGTGACGGTCCACCGTCCACTCGATCTCATCCAGTGAGCTGTCTGCAAGTGGTCCTGCCGCGAGTGCCTCATGGAGGCCGGCTTGAAGGGCATCAGCCTGCTCCAGCGGCGAGGTTCCGGGACGGACGTCCGCGAGGGCGATCAGTAGACCCTCGGCACCGACCGCCGCGTCAAGAGCGCGAGCCGTCTGCGCTGTCGGCCGCCGTCGACCATTCTCCAAGTCCGCCACGTAGGACTTTCCGCAGGCTGCGAGCGCGGCGACATCGCGCAGGCTACGGCTTCCTCGCAGCCGGCGTAGCGCTTCGCCGAAGGTCTCTGCCATGGGCCTCTCCCGGCGTCCGCCGTGTCCGCACGCTTGCGGACACCAGCGGACACGCTGCATCTGTCGATCACGTTCCGTGCGGAGAACGCTACCCATGACGGCTCGCACCGTCAGCAAAACGGAAGTGATCTGCAAGCGCCCCGGCAGCCGCGCCACACGGCCCCGGGGATGGCCGACTGCGAGGAGTCGACGTGCGCGAACATAACGCCCCTTCAGGGCGGTTGAGAAGTGGGCCTCCGGACATCGAGCCGATGCGCGCTGCCGCTGCCGAGCTGCTCGACGAGGGTGCGCCGCTGCCGCGGTTTGATGACCTCACCGAGCTGACGGCCCGGTTGCGGGTTGCCCTCCGGGCGCTGGTCCCGCAGGTGGAGGAAGTGGCGCGGGAGCGTCCCGAGGACGACGCCGAGCGGGTCAGGGCGCGGAGCAGCGCGCGGGCCTCCGTCGAGACCGCCCGTGCGTGTCTGGACGCTGGCCCCGGCTCGGGCCTGGTATCCGCGAAAGACCACGCCCTCAGCCTCGCCCGCGAGGTGGCGGGGTTGTGCCGCCACCTTGAGAAGTTGACCGGCGCGCGCACCGCGGAGCCGGCATGAGCAGCCTGGTGCCTGCCGGGTGGAGGGTCGGGCCGGAGTGGGCAGACGGCGTCGTACGGCCGCCGGTGCGGCTGGTGATGTGCGTGGAGTGCCCCGCCCGGTCCGATCAGCCGACCCTCACCGGCCGGGCCGCAGGACGGCAGTGGGCGGCCGGCCACGCCGACGTCACCGGCCACACCCGGTTCGTGGAGTCCTCCCACCAGATCGTCAGGGCCAGCCTGGTGCCGGCGGGGTTCACGCAGCAGGGGGCGCCGTGAGCGCGCACGCGAAGCGCCGCCGGTCGTGGCCGCGGCGGCTTGTGTCCGCCGCGGTTCACCATCCGGTCCGCCTGCTGTGCCGTGTCGAGGACGAGCTGGTGGACTGCACCAGCTTCGGTATCGCCCAGGTGTTGATCATCGGTGGGTTCGCCGTCGTCGTCGCCGGCTGGGTCGTCCTCCAGATCGCCCGCGCTTTGCTCGCCCCGTAGCCCGAGGAATCAATGATGTCTACGACATGCCCGCACGAGCCGCCGTGCCCGTCCGCCTTCGCTGCGGACCGGGAGGCCGCGCACCCGGTGGTGCGCCACCCCGAGCAGGGCTGGAGCCTCCTGTGCAACGGGGTTCTGCTGTTCGAGGACACCGGTGAACTGCTGCCGGACGGGCGGGTCATCGCGCCGCACCGGCCGGCCGCAGCCCTGGCGGTGGCCTGACGTGCGCAAGAAGCAGCCCGCGCGCTTTCCCGCCGCAGGCGCGACCTGGTGCCACTGGCACAAGCGCTACACGACCACCGGTGTGCTCGTCGCCGTGATCGAGCAGGCGTCCGGGCCTGGTGTCGCTGTCTACGCCTGTGCCCCGTGCCAGAAGCGGTTCCGGCTGACGCCGATCTGATGCTGCCCTGCCCGCTGAGCGGCGCGCGCCGCAACGTCGCGCGCCGAGGACGCGGCGGGCAGGGCCGGCCCGCTCCAGGGGGTGGGGACCTCTCGGGGCGGGCCACCCATACACCCGCGGTCCGGCTGGCTCCATCGCCGGACCGCGGCAGCGGCCGCCGCAGACGCGCGACCGCGAACAGCCCGGCGGGGCCCGCCCTACACGGGCCCCGCCGGGGACCAGCACCTCACCGAAAGGACGAAATGCCGGACCGTAAAGACGTCGACCTCGGCGACGACGAGTTGCTCGGCCTGATCGGCAGCCTCGGGGCCGCCGCGAGCGTGGCCAAGGACACTGATCTGGACCCGGAGATCCGCGACATGGGCAAGAGCGCCGAGTGGACGGCAGCGGAGCGGCTGTCCGACGCCTACAAGAAGGCCAACCCCGAATAGCCCGCCGGGCGCCGCGTCATCGCCCGGCTTCCCCGGCTGCCGCCCACGGCAGCCACGGGCCCCGGCCGCACACCACCGGCCCCCGCCCCGCGGCCGGGGCCCAGCACCACAGCACACAACCGATTGGAGAAGATCGTGACAACTGCCATAGACCGTGAGGCTTTCCCCCTCACCCCGCCTGGAGGCCGGACCCCCTTCAGCGCGGAGGCACCGTCCGACCCGGGGGTCCGGCCGTGGGCGCTGCGGTTCGCTCGCGTCCCCGACTCGACCGGGGCCATCCGCGTCCCGAAGCACGCCTACGACTACGGCCGCCAGGTCAACATGTTGGTCGATGGCAGCGGCCTGCTGACGTGCATGGGTGGGACGCACGAACCCACCGTGCCGGACGGTTCCGTGTCGAACCCGCCGCCGCTGGACGAGGGGCCGAAGGACTGATGACCGCGCCTGTCCTGATCGTGGCAGCCTCCGACGACTGGCCCACAGACCGGGTCGTCGTCGAGCTGGAGCAGCGTGGAGTCGACGTGTTCCGCATGGACACAGTCGACTTCCCCCAGCGGCTCGCGCTGGCCGGCCGGATCGACCAGGTATCCGGGTGGACGGGCGAACTCGCTACCGAGCAGCGGACGGTGGAGTTGTCCCGGGTCGGCGCGGTGTACTACCGCGCCCCCGGGGCGTTCCGCTTCCCCGAGGGGATGTCTGGGCCGGAGGAGAGGTTCGCTGCCGCTCAGGCCCGCGCTGGCCTCGGTGGTGTCCTGTCCGCGTTGGACTGCCGTTGGGTCAACCACCCGGCTGCCATGGCCCGTGCCGAGTACAAGCCCGTGCAGCTCGCTGCCGCGCGCTCCTGTGGGCTGCGTATCCCGCCCACCCTGATCACCAACCGGCCCGACGACATCCGCGCGTTCACCGCCGACACCGGCGGCGACGTCGTGTGCAAGCCCGTTGCTTCACCCGTGCTCATCGAGGACGGCCAGCTCAAGTCGGTGTACACGCAGCGCCTGAGCCTGTCGGACCTGGACGACCTGCGGGGGATCGACACCACCGCGCACCTCTTTCAGGCGTGGGTCGACAAGGACTACGAGGTGCGCCTGACCGTGGTCGGCGCGCGCCTGCTCGCTGCCGCCATCCACGCCGGCAGTGACGCCGCGCACGAGGACTGGCGCAGCGACTACGGCGCCCTCAGCTACACGACCACGACGGTGCCCGAGCACGTCGCTGCCGGAATGCGGCGCCTGATGAAGCGGCTTGGGCTGAGCTACGGGGCGGCAGACTTCATCGTGAGCCCGGACGGGCGGTGGACCTTCCTGGAGGTCAACCCGTGCGGGCAGTGGGACTGGATCCAGGGGGCGACCGGCCTGCCGATCGCCGAAGCCATCGCTGATGAAATGCAAGGAGTCTGATGGACTGGAAGCCGCACGCGGCTGCCCTCGCGGCCCAGGTGTCCTACCGGGGGTCGGGTTGGTGGGCGCCGATCATGGAGACGCCCCGGCACGTGCTCGTCGAACGCTGGCTCACCCCGGGCGCCGGCGGCTGGACAGCCGTTGACGGGCCCTCGGATGAGGAGGCGTGGGCGAAGGCGGCGTACGCGGATGCCACGCTCGTCACCCGGGTCGGGCCCGTGCACGCCGACCACGCCCGCCCGGACCAGGTGGTGAGCGGCCTGCCCACGTCGTCGTCGACGCTGCCGAGCCTGGTCGTGACGATGCTGCGGCACGGCCGGCTCACGCCCGGCGTGCGGATGTTGGACCTCGCCACCGGCTCCGGCTACAGCGCTGCTCTGGCGTGTCAGCGTCTCGGGGACGGGCAGGTGACCACGCTGGACGTCGACCCGTACTTGACGCAGGCCGCGGCCGAGCGCCTCGCCCGGATCGGCCGGCACCCGGCCGTGGTGACCGCCGACGGCACAGGCGAGCTGCCCGGTACCTTCGACCGGATCGTGTCCATGGTGTCCGTGCCGCGCATCCCCTCCTCGTGGTTGGCCGCCCTCGCGCCCGGCGGACGGCTGATGACCACGGTGGCAGGGACGGGCCTGATCGTCACCGCGGACAAGACCGATGACGGCGGCGCCCGAGGACGCGTCGAATGGGACCGGGCAGCGTTCATGACCACCCGCGCCGGCGACGACTACCCGCCCGGGCTCAGCGACGTCTTCGCGACGGCTGCGGAAGCGGACGGCGAGGAGGTCACCGAGTCCCCGTTCCCGGTGCTGGACGTCATGCAGGCCTGGGAGGTGTGGTCCATGCTGTCGCTGACCGTGCCCGGCATCGAGCACCGTATGGGGACGGGGGACGACGGCGGCCGTATGACGTGGCTGCTGCACGCCGATGGCTCCTGGGCCCGCGGCCACACCAAGCCGGGCGAACGCACGGCGACGGTCCATCAGGGCGGCCCACGCCGCCTCTACGACCGGCTCGACCGTATCCGCTGGCGCTGGCTGGAGCACGGCGAACTCCCCGTGTACGGAGCGAAGGTCACCGTCACACCTGATGGCGAGACCACGCTCTCACGCGGCGGATGGGCGACCACCTTGTGATGCGGCGGCCCGGTTCCCGCTGTGGCGCCGAAACGGCAGACTGAACAGACCACCTGACCGAGGACGGAGCATCCGTATGGACGAGGAGCCCCTGGAGGAGTGGGCAGCACGGCGTGACCAGCATCGCCCCGCGATTGGGGAACGCCGGGCCGCTCCGTTGGACGGCCAGGAGGAGCACGGCTCCCACGTCGCCCCAGACGCTCCGCGCGGCATCCAGGAGTGGGACGGGCACCAGTGGGTCCCGGTCGGAATCGCCGAGGACTTCACCGCCGCCGCTGGCGAGGCTGGAGATGATGCCGCAGCTCGGGCTGAGCGCGTGCCTTTCCCGCGGTTCAGCAAGCTGCCGCCGAGGCCCGAGCCATGGCGGCCGACCGAGCCGTTCCACCGGCCTTGACTCGCTGACACGGCAAGCTCCCACCCCGGCTCCGGCCGGGGCGACCTCACGCCACGAGGTCGGCGAGCGGGACGTGAAGCGCGGCCGCGATCAGGATCAGGTTGTCGAGCAGCGGTGAAGCGTGGCCCTGTTCGATGCGGTTGATGGTCTGTCGGTCGAGGCCGGCGCGCTCGGCCAGGGCCTCTTGGGTGAGGTTGGCGTGGAGGCGTGCCGTGCGGATGTGCTCGCCGATGGCCCGGCGGCGGGCGATGACCCAGGCGGGCGGCGGAGCGGACGACACCCGTCAACGCTTGCGGGATCATGATCATTTGTCTGTATCGTGGACCTTACATTTCTGGATCACGCATTTGCCAGTGGCACGCGTAGAGGGCAAGTGATAGTACAGATGTGTGCATCCGTGATCGCAGAGAGTGAGTACCTCGGGGGACCGGCCGGGGCGGAGTCGGGAGACGGCGCATCTGCGCCGCACGACGCGCCGCGCTCCGCGGGATCGGGAGATCCGACCGCATGTGGGGGCAGGTATGGCCAGACAGAAGACGCGATTCTCCACCCTTGACCTGCAACTTGAGGCGATAGCCGACATCCTGGCGATGGCTCAGCGCGAGCCAGATCCAGACCGGCGAGCCGACCTGTTGCTTCTCGCGGAGCGCTCGTTCGCCGCGTACTACGAGGAGCACAAGGCGGTGCTGGCGCGTCGCGGCTTCAAGGTGATCAAAGACGGCGCGATCGTCGCTGCACTGCTCTTCCCGCTCACGTGGCTTCGCGCCGCGGGGAAGGGGCCTCACCGGAAGGTCATAGCGAGTGCAGTCACGGCGACCATCGGCGCGGGAGCCGTGGCACTCGCTGTGTGGCCGGGCGGCCGCCGGCGATGGCGCCCACCGTGAGCGCGCCGCCCAACGTGAGTACGCCGTCTACTGGGAGCGCTCCACCGCCCTCAGCGCAGCCGTCGGCGCCTACGCCCACGGAGGGCAGCGCGAGCCCTGAGCCGGCGCCCAGCGCTTCGGGGGCTTCGCCGTCGGCGACCTCACCCATCCCCGGCCCGTCATCCGTGGCGGCGGCCAGCGGGGCGCTTGTGCCTTCCGTGCCGGTACCGCCTGGGGATGGGAGTGGAAGCCCCCAGCCGCCAGAGAGCGGGAGCCCATCCACTCCGCCGGTGACTCCCGGACGGCCGGGCCGGCTGGCACGGCCCGACTGCATCCTGGGCATGGACATGCCGGTCGTGCAGCTCGACCTCGGGCATTTCCTGTGCCTGTAAGTGGGAGAAAGTTGGGAGACGGACGTCCGTATCCGCCCTGTAGAGAGCCCGTATCGAGACAGTAGGGAGACGGTGGAGCGATCCGTGAAGTGGCGTCTGACCTGGGGCGGAACGCTCATCCTGCCCAGGTCGGCAGCCTCCCGCCTCATGCGACGCGGCGATCTACACCATCTTCGAGGGCACCAGCGAGATCCAGCGCCTGGTCATCGCGCGCACGCTGTCGGGGATGCCGATCCGCTGACGTCCGCGGGCGGCGGGCACGCCGCCCGGGTCCGGCGCCGGCCGCGGCCCGGCCCGCGGCGCCTGCGGCTTCCGCGGCAGACGCGCGGTCACGGCACGGCCGGCGGCCGGTCCTCCGCGGTGCCGCGGTGCGGTCGGCAGGCCCCGGCCGATGGGCCGTGCCGCAGCGGGGTGAGCTGCTCGATGTCGTAGCGGCGGCGCAGTTCGGCGATGGCGGCGTGGTCGGGCGGGCCGCCGGCGGAGAGGATCTCCAGCAGCTCGTCGAAGTAGCGTTCGTGGTCCGGCGGCGGGGAGGCCTGGAAGAACATCTTCGCGGGGGTGTCCGTGGGATTGGCGAACGCGTGCGGGCAGCCCGGCGGCACCACGATGACCGTGCCCGGCGTGGCCCGCACCACGCGGCTGCCCGACGACGACTCCCAGTCCTGCCAGCCGTCCGGGGTGCGCACCCGCGGCTCGAACGCGAGCACGTCCAGCTCGCCCTCCAGCACGTAGAACAGCTCCTCGCTCCTGGTGTGCAGATGAGCGCCCACGTCGAAGCCGGGCGGCACCATCACCTCGAAACTCGACGCGCTGCGCGAGTGCGAGCCCGTCACCTTGAACGTCACCTGCTGCGCGGGCGTGCGTACCGTGCGGCCGTGCCCCGGAGGCACCAGCAGGCCCTCGGGCGGGGTGAGCGCGGTCATGGGTCTCCCTGGAGCGGTTCGGGGGCGGCGCCTCCCGGGCCCCGCGGGACCCGGGAGGCGATGTCACGGGAGCGTGCCGGGGCCGGTCACCAGGTGACCGGAAGGGCCTCCGGGCCCCGGATCAGCGCGCCGAGGCGCCACGGGACGTCCTCGGGGGGCACCGCGAGCCGCAGACCGGGCATCCGGTCGAGCAGGGTGTTCACCATCAGCTCGGTCTCCATCCGGGCGAGGATGCCGCCGGGGCAGTAGTGCGGGCCGTGCCCGAAGGAGACGTGCGGGTTCGGCATCCGCTCGAAGTCGATCCGGTCCGGGTCGGGGAAGACCTCCGGATCGCGGTTGGCCGCCAGGTACGACACGTAGACCGGCTCGCCCTTGCGGATCTCGGCCCCCCTGATGACCACGTCCTCCATGGCGATCCGGGACAGGCCCACCGCGGAGCGGTGCGGGATGTACCGCAGCAGCTCGTCGATGGCCTGGGCGCGCATCTCGGGCTCCGCGCGCAGCCGCTCGGCCAGCTCGGGCCGGGTCAGCAGCAGGTAGAACATCTGGCCGCTGTTGTTGGTGACCGCCTCGCCGCCGATCTGGATCAGCACCGCGAGGCCCACCGCCTCGTCCAGGCTCATCTCCTGACGGCCGACCGCGGCGCCGAGCAGCGACGTGACGTCCTCCGCGGTGCTGCCGCGCCGGGACCGGATCAGCTCGGTGAAGCAGGCCGCCATCTCGTCCTTCGCCTGTTCGCTGACCTTCGCGCCGTGCGACGACGACAGGATGAGCTGGGTCCAGGTGTGCATCCTCTCGTGGCCCTCCTCCGGCACCCCCATCAGCTCGCAGATGACGGCGATGGGGAAGGGGCTGAGCACCCGCTCCGTGAGGTCGGCGGGCGGGCCCTCGGCCAGCAGCCGGTCCACCATCTCGTGCAGCGCTGCCGCCGACCGCTCCCGCACCGACTCCACACCCCGCGCCGTGAAGGCCGGCGCCACCGCCCGCCGCAGCCGGGTGTGCTCCGGCGGATCCGCGAAGCCGACCGCGCCCGGCACCGGAATGAAGTGCGGGGCCAACCGGGTGACCTGGTAGTCCATCACGGCCGCCCTGCTGAACCGGGCGTCGTTCGTCACCATCCGCACATCGTCGTGGCGGGTGACGAGCCAGGCCCAGCCCTCGCCGTTCGGCAGCCGGATCCGGGTCACCGGGCCCTCGCGCATCAGCTCGGCGAGCACCGGGTCGAACTCCACGGCGGTCAGGTCGAGCGCCGGCCAGAACCGCACGGGCGGCAGGGTGCGGGTGTCGGCGCCCGCACCGACCGGGCAGCCCCCGCCGGCCGGCGCCTGCGCCTGCGCACCCACCGAGGTGTCGGTACCGGCCGAGCCGCCGGGGCCGCCGGTGCCCTCCCCGCCCTTCGGAGGCCGGTCGGCCGGCTCCTCCAGGGCCGTGGGGCTGGTTGTCGTGTCGTCGGTCATACGGTGACCTCCACCGTGGCGGGGACCCGGTCGTGGGACGTCCAGCGGCCGAGCGCCATCTCGGCCGTGATGCCCGGTCCGAATCCGGCGAGCAGACCACGGGCACCGTCCTTGGCGCCCCCTTCGTCGAACAGCCTGCGCAGCGCGTCCAGGACCACGGCGCTGGCGATGTTCCCGTACTCCGTGAGCGTCTCCCTGCTGAAGCGGAACGCTTTGGGAGGGACCTCCAGGTACTTGGTGAGGTCGTCCAGGATTCTGGGGCCGCCGGCGTGGATGATGTAGAAGTCCAGGTCGGAGGCGTCCCAGCCGTGGAGCCCCGCGAGCTCCTTGAGCGCCGGAGCGAGCGGCTCCATGGTGCCGGGCACCCGCTTGTCGAGGAGGAAGTGGAAGCCGGTCTCGCGGACGTCGTAGGCGATCCAGTCCTCGGTCTTCGGGATCAGGTACGAGCCGTTGCGCACGAGTTGGACGCCGGTGCCGCCGGAGCCGCGCACCACCGCGGCCGCGATCCCGTCGCCGAACAGCCCGTTGGAGAGCAGCGAGCCGACCCCGAGGTCCGTCGGCTGGTAGCACAGCGAGCAGAACTCGCAGGCGACGATCAGCGCGTTCTTCTCGGGATAGGCGGTGCAGAAGTCGTGGGCGCGGTTGATCGCGGCACCGCCCGCGGCGCAGCCGAGCTGGGCGATCGGTATCTGGCGGGTGTTGCTGGGGAAGTCCAGCGCGTTGATGAGCCAGGCGGTGAGCGACGGCATCATGAATCCCGTGCAGGACACGTAGATGATCACGTCGATGTCTTCGGGGGTGAGGTCGGCGTCGCCGAGGGCGCTCAGCACGACGCCGGGCACGCGCGCCTTGGCCTCGGCCTCGTAGAGCTTGTTGCGCTGCTCGAACCCCGGGTGCTTCAGGGTCTCCGAGATGGGCTGCACGATGTGCCGGGTGAGGACCCCGGTGTTCCCGATCAGCCGTAGCGCGAGCGGTAGTTGGGGGTTGTCGGCGTGGAGGGTGCGCGCGAGGTCGAGCGTCTCCTCCATGGTGATGACGTGTTCCGGAACGGAGACCGTCGGCTTGCACAGAGTGGCCATGGACCTGACCTTTTCTCGCCCCCCGAGTGAAGGTGGATGTCCCCACGATCTCCTGACCGGGCGGGGATATCGCGCCGGACTACTCCAGAGAGGGGGAGACATCGGATGCCGCGGGCCGCCGGGTCGGCCCGGGCGACTGGGCTCCCGTTCGGACGGCGCCTGCCGTGTCCGAACGGAGGACCTCAGCGGAGTCCGGGCGGCGCCGGCTCGTCCGTACGGGGCACGGGCCCGTACCCGTGCCACCGCTCGTGGAAGCGGCGGGCGCCCGCGCCGGGGGCGCCCCGGGAGCGCGCCCCGGGGCCGGGCAGGACCAGCACCGGCATGTGGGGGCGCCGGTGTGGCACGGCGCCGTGAGCGCCCCGCCACCACCTCCGGCCGTCCGGCGCGATGAACATGTACGGCGCCGCCCGCCGGTCCGGCACCGCCCGCATGTCCGGGCGGCCCAGGGGCGGTTGACCGGTGAAGGCCCTGAACCTCCCCTCCCTGGCGTGTGGAGCGCCGTCCGGCCGGATGGTGCCGAGGACCAGCCGGGTCTGCGCGCACGCGCGGCCCGAGCCGAAGAGTGCCGTGGCCCTGGCGGGGGAGCGGTGCGCAGGGGCGGACGGCGGATGGTCGAGAGCCTCGCAGGCGAGGGACACCGCGGCGGTCAGCGCGGCGAACGCCGCACCCGCGGTGACCAGACGCGTACGTGTGTGACGGAACCACATGGGCGGGGATCCTCACTGCTCGTCGGCTGGATGCGCCCACTGTGGCAAGGAGCGAAGGCCGCGGATACCCCTACTTCACAAGCTAGCGGTCAAACCGCCGGTTTGGTGTAGTCATTCACAAGACAGTCATCTAGGACAACTGGCCTCTTCGGTCAGGATGAAGGCAAGCTTGTCCGTAAATGGTCAATATCGGATGTTTCCGGTCGTTCGGTACGTCTCGCCGGATGCGTCGCCTCGCCTCAGTCGCGGCTGCCGCTGCTGTGCGCGATGCACGCCACGTCGATGCGGTCGGCCAGCTTGGCCAGCTCGATGGTGAGCGTGGCGACCGTGTCCTCGTCGAGGTCGTCCCGGCCGGAGTGCACCAGGTGCAGCCAGTGCCCTCCCACGGCGCGGAGCAGCTTGCTGACGTCGGCGGCCGCCACATGCAGCTGGCCGTGGTGGTCGATGATCAGGGGTGGTGTCACCTCGCGACCCACTGCAGCCTCCCGGGGGACGACGACCCTGTGGATCGTAGCCGCTCCGGGCGCGTGCGCCGCGGAGCAGCGCGCGCGCCGGACGGCGCGCCGAAAAGTGGGTGCGCCGTCCGGCCCCGCGGCGCGCCCCGCCCCCCGGGCCGCGCCGGCGGTTCAGTCCCGCTGCCAGACGGTGGTGGCGTTGCAGAACTCGTGGATGCCGTGCCCCGACAGCTCCCGCCCGTAGCCCGAGCGCTTCACGCCGCCGAACGGGAACGCCGGGTGGGAGGCCGTCATGCCGTTCACGTACACACCGCCGGCCTCCAGGTCGCGGGCGAAACGCGCCACCTCGGCCTCGTCCCGCGTCCAGACGTTGGAGCTCAGCCCGAAGGGGGTGTCGTTGGCGAGCCGCACGGCGGCGTCCAGGTCCGGCACCCGGTAGAGCGTCGCCACGGGGCCGAACGCCTCCTCGTGGTGGATCCGCATGGCGTCGGTGACGTCCGCCAGGACCGTCGGTGCGTAGTACCAGCCGCGCTCGCCCAGCTCCTCGGGCCGCAGCCCGCCGCACAGCACCGTGGCGCCCTTCTGTACCGCGTCCTCGACGAGCGCTTCCAGGTCCGTGCGGCCCTGCTCGCTGGAGAGCGGCCCTACCTGGGTCTCCTCGTCCATGGGGTCGCCCACCCGCAGGGCCCGCATGCCCTCGGCGAAGCGCTGCGCGAAGTCGTCGTAGACGCTCTCGTGCACGATGAACCGCTTCGCGGCGATGCACGACTGCCCGTTGTTCTGCACGCGGGCCGTCACCGCCGTCCGCGCGGCCTCGTCGAGGTCGGCCGAGGGCATCACCACGAAGGGGTCGCTGCCGCCCAGTTCCAGCACCGTCTTCTTGATCTCGTCCCCGGCGATCGACGCCACCGAGCGGCCGGCCGGCTCGCTGCCGGTGAGCGTCGCCGCCGCCACCCGCGGATCGCGCAGGACGCCCTCCACGGCACCGGACCCGATCAGCAGGGTCTGGAAGCAGCCCTCGGGGAAGCTCGCCCTGCGGAACAGGTCCTCCAGGTAGAGCGCGGTCTGCGGCACGTTCGACGCGTGCTTGAGCAGGCCCACGTTTCCGGCCATCAGCGCCGGCGCGGCGAACCTGATCACCTGCCAGAGCGGGAAGTTCCACGGCATCACGGCCAGCACGACGCCCAGGGGCCGGTACACCACCCGGGCCCGGTCGGCGCCGGAGTCCTCGACGTCCACGGCCGAGGGATGCTCGTCGGCCAGCAGGGACTCGGCGCGCGCCGCGTACCAGCGCATCGCCTTGACGCACTTCGCGGCCTCGGCCCGCGCCTGGGCGAGCGGCTTGCCCATCTCGGTGGTCATGACGCGCGCGATGTCCTTCTCGTCCTCCTCCAGCAGCTCGGCGGCGCGGCCGAGCAGCACCGCCCGGTCGCCGAAGGTGGTGTTGCGGTAGGTGGCGAAGGCCTCGGCGGCGGTCGCGATGCGCCGGCCGATCTCCTCGGCGCCCAGGGCGTCGTACGTCTTCAGCGTCTCGCCGCTGGCCGGGTTCACCGTCGCGATGGGCATGGGTACGACCTCCTGGAGCCGGTTCCTCGACCTTGGCCCCGGCACACGGGAGCCGCAAACGCACCGCGCCCGGGGTGGGGCGCGTACCCGCTCGCGCACGGGTCATGCGCGGGGGCGAGCGGAGCACGCGGGCGGTGCGGCGGGGGCCGGCGGCTGCCCGCGCCACCCTGCGGGTCGCCACCGGTCGGGACGGGTGGTTCTGTCGCATCCGGGCCACCGGCTGGCGAGTGGTTGTTCACGCAGTTCCCCCCCTGTGGGGGTGGCGTCCGCTGTCAGGTGGCTCCGCCGTGGTGTCACCGGCCGGGTGGGGTGGTTTTCTGTCGTGTCCGGATCAGTGGCTGGTTGGTGGTTGCTCACGCAGTTCCCCGCGCCCCTGTCGGGGCGGGGCCCAGCGGCACCTTTCAGCGGTCCCCGCTTGCCGTCAGGCGCTCCGCGAGCCGCTCCAGGAACGCCGCCTGGGCCTTCACGATCCGCTCCCGCGCCTCGGCGAGGGGGAACCACGCCACCCGGTCGAGCTCGGGGAACTCGGCGGTGCGACCGGAGCCCCGCGGCCACTCCATCGTGAACGTCCCCGGAGTCACCGAATCCGGGTCGAGGTCCCCGGGCACGGCCCACGCGGTGACGACCTTGCCGCCCGACTGGCGCACCTCGCCGAGCGGCAGCGGCTCACCGTCCGGCGCCGGCAGCCCCAGCTCCTCGGTGAACTCGCGCCGGGCGGCGTCCCAGGGCTCCTCGGGCGGCCCGTACTCGCCCTTGGGCAGGGTCCAGGCCCCGGCGTCGCGGCGCGCCCAGAACGGGCCGCCCATATGGCCGAGCAGTACCTCCACGGTGTCCGCCGCCGCCCGCCCGGCGCCCCCGGCCGGCGGCCGGAAGAGCAGGAGTCCCGCGCTGCGCCTGTCCGTCATGCCCCCAGTGTGGTCGGGCCGCGGGCCGCCGTCACGCGTGGGCCGTGCCCGTTCACACGCGGGCCCGTACCCGTTCAGGCGTGGGCCGCGAGGACCGTCTCCACCGTGTCGGCCTCCTCGGGCAGCTTGTCCTCCCGGTAGCGCACCACCCGCGCGAAGCGCAGCGTGACCCCCGCCGGGTACCGCGTGGAGCGCTGCAGCCCGTCGTAGGCGATCTCCACGACCAGCTCGGGACGGACCGTGACCACGTGGCCGTCGTCGTGCACCGCGAGCTCGCCGAGCCGCTCGGTCTGCCAGGCCAGCATCCGGTCCGTCAGCCCCTTGAAGGTCTTGCCGAGCATGGCGAACGAGCCGTCCGGCCTGCGTGCGCCCAGGTGCAGGTTGGAGAGCTTGCCGGTGCGCCGGCCGTGGCCCCACTCGACGGCCAGGACCACCAGGTCCAGGGTGTGCACGGGCTTGACCTTCAGCCAGGACGCGCCGCGCCGCCCCGCGCTGTAGGCGGCGTCCAGGGCCTTGACGACCACGCCCTCGTGGCCGCGCGCCAGGGTCTCGGCGAGGAAGGCGTCCGCGGCGCTGCGCGCCTGCTCGTCCGCCGGGTCGGTCACGAGCGCCCGCCGTACCCGCATCGGCTCGGGGACCAGCCGCGCCAGCTCGTCGTGGCGCCGGCCGAACGGCAGCGCGAGCAGGTCGCGGCCGTCCACGGAGAGCACGTCGAAGAAGACCGGCGCCACCGGGAGCTGAGCCGCGGCCGTCGCGACGTCCAGCCGGGAACCGACCCGGCCCGCGATGTCCTGGAACGCCCTCGGCCTGCCGTCCTCGTCCAGTGCGAGCACCTCGCCGTCCAGGATGAAGCTCTCCGCCGCAGACTCCAGGGCGACGGCGGCCACCTCGGGCAGCCGCTCGGTGATGTCGTCCAGGGTGCGGGTGTAGACGTGCACGTCCGGGCCCTGCCGGTGGACCTGGACGCGGATGCCGTCCAGCTTCTCCTCGACCGCGCAGGCTCCGAGCCGGTCGAGCGCGTCGCCCACCGACGCCGCGCTCTGGGCCAGCATCGGCTGCACCGGGCGGCCCACCGTCAGCGTGAACTCCTCCAGCGCCTCGGGCCCGCGCGCCAGGAGCGCCTCGGCGACCGCCGGGAGCGAGCCCGCCAGCATCACGGCCCGCCGCACCTCGGCCGGGGGAGCGCCGGTGGCCTGGGCCAGCCCCTCGACGGCGAGGGCGTCCAGGGCGCCCTGCCGCACCTCACCGGTGAGCAGCCCGATGAGGAACCGCTGCTCGTCGGCGGTGGCGGCCCCCAGCAACGCTCCGACCAGCCCCCGGCGTTCGGCTCCCGACCCCGGGCCCGAGACCGCGCCGAGCTCGGTGAGGGCGGTGTCCACCTCGCGCACCGTCAGGGCCGGCTCCGCGGCGGGCGGCACGGGGTGGCGTAGCACGCTCCAGCCGATGCCCAGCCGCCCCTGGGGCAGCCGGCCGGCGAGATAGGGGATGACCACCGGTACGTCCGCGGGCTCCGCGTCCCGGAACAGCTCCGCCAGCAGCGCCGTCTTGCGGGACCGTGCCGAGGTGGCGGCGACGTCCCGGGAGACCTGGGCCAGCCGGGCAAGCAGCATGCAGCCATCGTGCACCCACGGGGCCCGCGGCGCCCAGCCCGCCGGGCGCGCGCCGGCCCCGGGGCGGTAGGCGGCCCACGGCGGCCGGCACCGTGCGGTGGACGGATGGGAGCGGTCCCCCACCGCCTGCCGGCAATACCCCTCAGGGATTGAGGAAAGCTTTGCCGATGGCTTGATCATTGCGCTCCGGGCCGGCCGTGCCGTGCCCCGGCCCCCGGCGGAAGAGGCAATCCGGAGGAGGGCCCTCCGGGGTGTCGGCCCGCGGGCGGCTGGAATGCACCGTTCCGCGCGCCGGGGTCGTCAAGACCGCGTTGACCTTCGTAGCCCACGTGACCCACGCTCGTAACATAGGTGCTGGTTACAACTGATTCCGCAACCGGTGCGTTCTGGTGCAAAACCCTTGACCACTGCCCTGTCTTACGGCCGTTGCGGAATTCGAAACCGGGAGGAATCGGGATGTGTGGCATCACCGGCTGGGTGTCCTTCGACCGTGACCTGGGGGCATCCGCCGAGACATTGGATGCAATGACGGAGACGATGGCCTGCCGGGGTCCGGACGACCGGGGCACGTGGATCAGCGGGCCCGCCGCGCTCGGGCACCGCAGGCTTGCGATCATCGACCTGCCGGGCGGCCGTCAGCCCATGAGCGTCGACACGCCCGAGGGCCCCGTCGCCATGGTCTATTCGGGAGAGGCCTACAACTTCACCGAGCTGCGCCGGGAGCTCGCCGGCCGCGGCCACGCGTTCCGCACCGACTCGGACACCGAGGTGGTGCTGCGCGGCTACGTGGAGTGGGGCGAGGCGGTCGCCGAGCGGCTCAACGGCATGTACGCCTTCGCCATCTGGGACGGTCGCCGCGACAAGCTGGTGATGATCCGGGACCGCATGGGCATCAAGCCGTTCTACTACTACGAGACGCCCGACGGCGTGCTCTTCGGCTCCGAGCCCAAGGCCATCCTGGCCAACCCGCTGGCCCGCAGCCGCGTCACCCTGGACAGCCTGCGGGAGCTGTTCACCTTCATCAAGACGCCGGGCCACGCCATCTGGGACGGCATGCACGAGGTGGAGCCCGGCACCGTCGTCACCGTGGACCGCTCCGGGCTGCGGCGACACGTCTACTGGCAGCTGGAGACCCGGCCGCACACCGACGACCGCGCCACCTCCATCGCCACCGTGCGCGAGCTGCTCGACGACATCGTGCGCCGCCAGCTCGTCTCCGACGTGCCCCGCTGCACCCTGCTCTCCGGCGGCCTGGACTCGTCCGCGATGACCGCGCTCGCCGCCCGGCAGCTCGGCGAGCGGGGCGAGCGGGTGCGCAGCTTCGCCGTGGACTTCGTCGGGCAGACCGAGAACTTCGTCGCCGACGAGCTCCGCCAGACCCCGGACACCCCCTTCGTGCACGACGTGGCGCGCGAGTCCGGCACCGACCACCGCGACATCGTGCTCGACTCCAACGCCCTCGCCGACCCCGAGGTGCGCGCCAAGGTGATCCGCGCCCGGGACATACCTGCGGGCTTCGGCGACATGGACGCCTCGCTGTACCTGCTCTTCAAGGCCATCCGCGAGCACTCGACGGTGGCCCTGTCCGGCGAGTCCGCGGACGAGGTCTTCGGCGGCTACCTCCAGTTCTTCGACGAGGACGCCCGCAAGGGCGGCACGTTCCCGTGGATGGTGCAGTTCCGCAGGCACTTCGGCGACGACGCGGGCGTGCTCCGGCAGGACCTGCACGAGGCCCTCGACCTGAGGTCCTACGTGGACGACGGCTACCGGGACGCGATAGCCGCGGTGCAACGGCTCGACGGCGAGAGCGACTTCGAGTACCAGATGCGCAAGATCTGCCACCAGCACCTGACCCGTTTCGTCCGGGTCCTGCTGGACCGCAAGGACCGCGCCAGCATGGCCGTCGGCCTTGAGGTGCGGGTGCCGTTCTGCGACCACCGGCTCGTCGAGTACGTCTACAACACCCCCTGGGCCCTGAAGTCCTTCGACGGGCGCGAGAAGAGCCTGCTGCGCGAGGCCACCGCCGACGTGCTGCCGCGCTCGGTGTACGAGCGGGTCAAGAGCCCCTACCCGTCCACCCAGGACCCCAAGTACGCCGTCGCGCTCCAGGAGCACGTCAGGGACCTGCTGTCCAAGCCGTCGCACCGGGTGTTCGACATCGTCGACCGCGGCCGGCTCGAAAGCGCCGCGTCCAGCGAGGCACCGCAGATCACCCAGGCCTCCCGGCGCGGTCTGGAGCGGGCGCTCGACCTCGCGCTCTGGCTGGACATGTACCAGCCCGAACTGGTCCTGAGCTGACAGAGCCGTTGGCTCCCGCGGCCGGCAGGCGCATCCGGTGCCTGCCGGCCGGCCCCCTTTCCGGGCGGGGCGCTCGGGACATGCGCCCCGCGGCCGGGTGACATATCCCTCGGCCGGATGAGGGGAGCGCGGGTCGCCACGGAGAGACAATCAGGGTCATGCCAGCTTCTGCCCTGCACTCCATACTCGCCGGCCCGCCGCCGCTGTTCGACATCTCCGCGGGGCAGGGTCTGCGGCAGTTCGCCGAGTTGGGTGTGGCCCTGCTGCTGTCGTCGCTGATCGGCCTGGAGCGTGAGGCGCGGCAGAAGAGCGCGGGGCTGCGCACCCACACCCTGGTCGGGGTCGGCAGCGCGCTCTTCATGGAGGTCTCGCAGCACGGCTTCGGCGCGGTCCTCGGCCTCGACAGCGTCGCGTTCGACCCGTCCCGGGTGGCCGCGCAGATCGTGTCGGGCATCGGCTTCATCGGCGGTGGTCTGATCTTCGTCAGGCGGGACGCCGTGCGCGGCCTCACCACGGCGGCGACCGTATGGCTGACCTGCGCCATAGGCATGGCGTGCGGCGGCGGACTGGTACTGCTCGCCGCGGGGGCCACCGTGGTGCACTTCCTGGTGATCCGGGGCTTCCCCCGGATGTTCGCCTGGCTGCCGTCGGCGGCCCCCGCCGGGCTGGTGGAGCTGCGGCTGCGGTACCTGCCGCGCAGGGGGCTGCTCGGCAGGGCGCTCGAACTGTGCACGGGGCGCGGCTTCCAGGTCGTGGACGTCCAGGTGGAGGAGCGGCAGGAGGGCGGGGACGGTCCCGTCGACGTCGTCCTGCGGCTGGCGGGCTCCAGTGCCGCGCACGAGCTCGTGGCGGAACTGGCGGAGTGGGACGGCGTCAGCGGGGTGCGCCTCGGGCGGGAGCCGGACCGTACGGAGTGAGCCATCGCTCACCGTGCCGGACGGCGGTCCGTCCCGCACCCTCGCCGGCGTGCCGTATTCCTTCCGTGCCCCACCCGATTCCTTCCGCGCCTCGCCCGGCGTGCCGATCCGTGACGCGTTCCCGGCAGCGTGACCGGCATGGGCGGCATGGCCGGGAGATAGACAGGCAAACTTTGCAGTTAACCCTGTCTATCTTCTACTCTGGATGCATGCAGTACGCATCCGATCCGACACGGGTGAGCCGGTGACACACCGAGGCACCCAGGACGCCGGCGCACGGCCCACCACCCCCGGGCCCCGCGCCGCCGGTCCCGCAGAAGCCCGCCCGGCCGTCCTCGCGGGCCCCGAGGCGCACGCCGCGCAGGTGCGCAGCCGGACGACCGGCGCACGCGCGGCGGGCCCGGGCGGTGCGGCGCCGTGGGACCCCCGCAGCGGCGGGGACGGCCGGGAGCGGCCGGGCTTCAGCGCCCGCCTCACCGCGCCACTGCTGCTGGGCTCCCTGCTCAACCCCCTGAACACCACCATGATCTCCACCGCTCTGGTGGCGATCGGCCATGGCTTCGGCATCGGCGCCGCCCAGACCGCCTGGCTGATCTCCGTGCTCTACCTGGCCAGCGCCGTCGCCCAGCCCGTGCTCGGGAGGCTCGCCGACGTGCTCGGGCCGCGGCGGGTCTTCCTCGGCGGCCTCGTCGTGGTCGCCGCCTCGGGCCTGGTCGGGACGCTCGCGCCGACGTTCGCCTGGCTGCTGGTGTCCCGGCTGCTGCTCGGCATCGGCACTTCCGCGGCGTACCCGGCGGCGATGTCGGTGCTGCGCGACGAGTCGCGACGGGTCGGCCGCAGCACGCCCCGTCCGGTGCTGGCGCGGCTGTCCTTCGCGGCGCTCGGCAGCGCCGCCGTCGGCCCCACGCTGGGCGGGCTGCTGGTGACGGCGGTCGGCTGGCGCGGCATCTTCGCGGTGAACGTGCCGGTGGCCGTGATCGCCTTCGCCAGCGCCCTGGTGTGGATTCCCGCCGACCCGCGGCGCGGCGAGCGGTCCGGTGCCCCGGACGCGCCGGCCGGCGACCGGCCGCGCGCGGCGCTCGACCCGCTCGGCATCGGGCTGTTCTCCGGCGTGCTGACCGTGCTGGTCTTCTTCCTGCTCGACCTCTCCCACCCGATGTGGTGGCTGCTCGCGCCGTTCGCCGTGCTGACCGCGGCCCTGGTCCTGTGGCAACTGCGCCGCGCCCATCCCTTCATCGACCTGCGCATGCTCGCCGGCAACCCCGCCCTGGCGCGCACCTACCTGCGGCACGGCGTGAGCTATCTGCTGATCTACTGCGTGATGTACGGCTACACGCAGTGGCTGGAGGAGGGCCGGGGCTTCACGTCCGGCCACACCGGGCTGCTGATGCTGCCGATGTCCGTGTGCGCGCTCGCCTGCTCGCTGCTCGGCGCCCGTACCAAGGGCATCCGCGCCCCGCTCATCGTCGGCAGCGTGCTGCTCACCGTGGGCGCGGGCGTCCTGACACTGCTGGGCGGCGCCACCCCGCTGGCCCTCCTGCTGCTGGTCGGCGCCTGCTTCGGCATTCCGCAGGGGCTGATCGGCACCAGCAACCAGGCGGCCGTGCAGTTCCACGCCCCGGCCGGCGACATCGGCGCGGCGGCCGGACTCCAGCGCACCGCCCAGTACCTCGGCGCCATCACCGCGTCCAGCCTGATCGCGCTCGCCTACGGGCAGCGGGCGAACGACGCGGGCCTCCACCTGATGGGCATGGCCTCCGGTGTGCTCGGCGTCCTCCTGATCGCCCTCACGGTCACCGACCGGGCGCTCAGACGGCGGGTCTGAGCCCGCGGCGGGTTTGAGCCCGCGGCGGGTTTGAGCCCGCGGCGGGTTTGAGCCCGCGGCGGGGGTGCTCGGACGGCGGACGTGGGGTTCCGGACGTGGGATTCCGGAGGTGGAACCATCCCCGACGGGCCGTTCCCCGTACCCCGGGCGGGGTGTGGGGAACGGCCCGTCGGACTCCCGGCCACCGGCCGGCTGGTGCGGGACCGCAAGGGCCCCGGCCCGGCGAGACAGGGCAGGTGGGGGGCGCCTCCAGGCGGCCTCCCCGCGGTCTCCCTCAGCCCTGCCGCAGCAGCGGCGGCAGCCACCGCAGTTGTGCCGCCTCCTGGAACGGACCGCCGCCCTCGTGGGCGTTGAAGTCGTACACCTCGATGGCCTTGTCGGCGTTGCCGTAGGCGTTGAACGCCGCGAAGACGGTCGACGGCGGGCAGGTCATGTCCTCCAGGGCGGTGGAGAACAGCGCCGGGGCCCGGCCGCGTGCGGCGAAGTGCACCCCGTCGAAGTACGCGAGCGCCCCCTTCACCTGCTCGGTGTGGCCGCGGTGGGCCTTGAGGTACCTGCCGATCTCCCGGTACGGGTCGCGGTCGGTCAGCGTGATCGCCCGCGGGAAGTCGCACAGGAAGGGGACGTCGGGGGCCACGGCCACCAGGTCGGGCACCAGGCCAGAGACGGCGAGCGTGATGCCGCCGCCCTGGCTGATCCCGGTCACCGCGGTACGTGCGGCGTCGGCCAGCGGGTGGGACCGGGCGGCCTCCACGGCGCGCACGGCGTCCGTGAACACCCGCCGGTAGTAGTACTCGTGGGGGTCCTCGATGCCCCGCGTCATGTAGCCGGGGTGGGCGGGCGCGCTGCCCGCCGGGTCCGGGGTGTCGCCGGGGGTGTTGCTGCTGCCCTGGCCCCGGGTGTCCATCACGAAGTGGGCGAAGCCCGCCGAGGGCCACAGCAGGTGGGTGTGCGCGAGGCCGCGCCCGCCGCCGTACCCCACGAAGGTGACCACCAGCGGAAGCGGCTCGACGGCCCCCGCGGGCAGCGTCAGCCAGCCTCTCACCGGGTGGCCGCCGTACCCCGCGAACGTCACGTCGAACACCTCGACCGTGCGCAGGTGCGTGTCCACCGGATCGAAGCGGGCGTCGAGCGCGTGGTCGCGCGTCTCGGCGAGGGTCTTCGCCCAGAACGCGTCGAAGTCCTCGGGCTCCACGGACACGCTGCGGTAGTCGCGGAGCCGGTCCAGGGGCAGGTCGAACAGAGCCATGCGGAACCGCCTTGGGATGGAAGATCGGGCATCCGCACGGTACGTCCTCGCGCGCGATGATGGCAGAGGCTCTTCCCGAGGCGGAACGCGATCGGCGGTGGTGTCCCGGCCGCCCGGGTAGCATCCGGCTGCGGCCGCCCGGAGTTCCGGGCCGCCGCGGTCACCGGGACGCGCCGGCGCCGGCATCCACCGAGGGCCCACCGGCGGCCAGGGCCCTCGCGCAGACGGGAGGAAGACCGTGCCATCCCACCCGGCACCGTCCGAGCCGGCAGGCGGCGTGCTCGCCCGGGCGGCCCATCTGCTCGACGAGGCGGCAGCGGAGCACGGCGGAGCGCTGTGGCGGCTGGCCGCGGAGGGCAGGCAACTGGACGCCAACCTCGTCAGGCTCGCGGCCGGCACGTCCGTGCCCGAGCACGTGGAGCCGGACCTCGACGTGCTGGTGTGCGTGGTGGCCGGCGGCGGAGCGCTCCGTACGGACGCCGGCGAGCAGGAGCTGCGGCCCGGATTCGTGGCCTGGCTTCCGCACGGCACCCGCCGGGCCGTCCGCGCGGGCGCCGCGGATCTGGCCTACGTCACCGTCCACCGCCGCCGCCCGGGGCTGACCATCGGCACCCGGGACGACGCCGCCCGCACGGCGCCACCCACGCCCCGGGCACCCAGGGACACCGTGGTGACCGAGGGCGGCGAACCGGCCTGCCTGCTGCACCGGGTGTGCCCCGAATGCGGCCGCCTCGCGCAGGAGAGCGACGCCCGCTACTGCGCCCGGTGCGGCGAGCCGCTGCCCGCCGATTGACGGCAGCCGGCCTCCGTTCCGCTTCGCGGGCCCACGTCCCCGTGAGCCCATATCCCTCACCGCGGGGTCCGCCCCGTTCCGCCGGCTCGTATCCCCAGTCCGCCGGGCCCGTCTCTCCGTCATCCCCCGCTCCCTCCGCCAAGCCCACGTCCTCCTCCCGCCAATCCCCGCCCCGCTCCACCGCCGCCCGCCACCCGGGTGCCGTCCGCCCGCCACCCGGGTGCCGTCCGCCCGCCACCCGGGTGACGCCGCCCGGCCCCCACCGGGCGCGCCGCCCGTGCCCGGCGCCGCGGGCTGCCACCGTGGTCCTGAGCACCAGCAGGCGTGGTCCTGCACGGCGCGGCGGGCGCGGGTCCCGCACACCAGCAGGGCGCAGGCGAAGGAGCGGCCCATTGCACCGGGACGCCACGGAGCCGGCCGAGCGGGAGCGCCGGGAGGACGCGCCCGACGACGCCCTGCTGGTGGCGCGTGCCCGGGACGGCGACGAGGACTCCTTCGAGGAACTGGTGCACCGGCACAGTCCCGCGCTGCTGAGCCTCGCCACCCGGATGCTGGGGGACCGCGCGGAGGCCGAGGACGCCGTCCAGGACGCGTTCGTGGGCGCGTGGCGGCGGCTGCCCGAGTTCCGCGGCCAGGCGTCGTTCCGTACGTGGATGTACCGCATCGTCACCAACCAGAGCCTCAACCACCTGCGCGCCCGGCACCCCGCCACCAGCCTGGAGGCGGTGCGGGAGCCCGCCGCCCCGGAGCACGAGGCGTCGCCCGAGCGGCTTGCCGAGTCGAACGCCGCCATGCGCGACCTCGCCGAGGCCATGGCGGACCTGTCGCCGGAGCAGCGCGCCTGCTGGGTGCTGCGGGACCTGCACGACATGTCGTACGACGAGATCGCCGACGCGGTCGGAGTGGGGCGCCAGGCGGTCCGCGGGCGGATCTTCCGGGCCCGGCGCCATCTGACGGCGGCCATGGAGGCATGGCGGTGAGCGAGAGCCACGGGCGTTCCGCCGGAGTCCCGGACGACGAGCTGCTGCCCTGCGGAAGGTTCCTCAGCGTGATCTGGGAGGCCGGCCACGCGGGGACGGCCGCGGAGGACCCGCATATGCGCACCTGCCCGTACTGCACGGCGGCCCTGCACGAACTGCGGGCCCTCGACCGGTTCGTCGAGCAGGCCCGCACCGCGGACCACCTGCCGCCCGGCGCGGACCGGCCGGCGCCCACCGTGGTGGGGACGCCGGGGGCCGCGGACGACCCGTTCACGGCCCGGGTGATGGAACTGGTCCGCCTGGAGCTGAGGCCCGGCCGGTCGCTCCCGCTCGGGCGGCCCGGAGAGGACCTGTGGATCGTGGAGGCGGCGGTGGCCAAGGCATTCCGCGCGGCGGTCGACACGCTGCCGGGGGTGCGCGCGGGCAGCTGCCGGGTGCGCCCCGCGAGCCCGGACGCCGACGGGCAGCGGGGTCCGGTGCTGGTGCGCATCGAGGTGGTGAGCTCCCTGGAGCACAACCTCCAGGACGTCGCCGAAGCGGTGCGGCACCGCGTCCTGGACACCGCCCGGCGGGCGGTCGGCCTCCTCGTGGACGCCGTCGACGTGACCGTCGCCGACATCCTGGACGACGGGGGCCGCGCCCGGGGCGCCACCTTCAGCGACGGGGGTGGAGCCGGCGGCACGGACACGGGCGCCCGCGGAGGCCGGGGGAACGACGACCGGGGCGGGAGGGCCGATGACGACGCATGACGTCCGCCGGGCCGTCGAGGAGACCGTGGCCGCCGCGGCGGAGCGGGTACCGGGCGTCGCCGCCCTCACCCCGCGGCTCTCCCGGCTGCTGGGCGGCACCCGGCACCGCGTCAGGACGGCGGGCGGGCCGGCACCCGTACCGGGCGTGCACGCACGGCTCGACGCCGGCCGGCGTACCTGGCAGATCGAGGTGAGGGTCAGCACGGTCAGCGGGCACCGCGCCCTGGACGTCACCCGCGCGGTACGGGCGGCCGCAGCCGAGGCCGCCCGGGGCGTGCTGGAGGGAACGGGCGAGGCGGCCGCCGTCACCGTCACCGTCACGGCTCTCGTCTGAGTCCGGTGCGGGGGACCCGCCCGCGATGCGGGGACGGGCAGGCCTGAGGGGCCGTCAGCCTCGGGAGACCAGGGCTCCGGAATGCTGCCCGGGCGCGGAAAGGCGAGCCGATCCGGAAAGGCCACGGCCCGTCCGGAAACCCCAGCGCCATGGAATTTTGACACGGCCTTGACAAATCCGGAGGGGAATTGCGAGCATGCAAAAGAATTGAGCTGCCGTGTAAAAAACTTTTGCATTCTGTGCAATAAGTCGCTTGTCACTTCTCTGGGATGGAGGTGTTCCCCACCGCGTCCCAGGGCGTGCGAGCGTCCCACCACCGCGGCAGCAGAACACACCAGGAGCAAGCGCGGCCGGCGCGCGCCTTGCCTGACACCCCACGCACGTCAGGAAGGAAAAAGCTCATGTCACGACACCCCCGCAAAGGGTGGAGACTGATCACGGCGCTCGCCATGATCATTGCTGGCGGGGCCGCGGTCGCCCTCCCCGCCAGCGGCGCGTCACAGGACATTCCCGCCGCCGACTACCAGCAGGTGCAACTCGCCGTGGGCCCCGACGAGCTGGGCGAGGCCATGTCGCTTGCGGTGCTGCCCGACCGGTCCGTCCTGCACACCTCCAGGGACGGCACCCTGCGGCTCACCGACGCCGGCGGCAACACCAAGGTGGCGGCGAAGCTGAACGTCTACAGCCACGACGAGGAGGGGCTTCAGGGCGTCGCGGCCGACCCGAACTTCGCCCAGAACCGCTTCGTCTACCTGTACTACTCGCCCCGGCTCAGCACCCCGGACGGCGACGCCCCGGTGAACGGCTCGGCCGCGGACTTCGAGCCTTTCAAGGGGCACCTGAACCTGTCCCGGTTCGTGCTGAAGAGCGACGGCACGCTGGACACGGCGAGCGAGAAGGTGCTCCTGGAGGTCGGCAACGACCGGGGGCAGTGCTGCCACGTCGGCGGTGACATCGACTTCGACAGCAAGGGCAACCTCCTGCTGACCACGGGCGACGACACCAACCCGTTCGAGTCCCAGGGCTACTCGCCGCTGGACGAACGCGGCGACCGCAACCCGCAGTTCGACGCCCAGCGCTCCGCGGGCAACACCAACGACCTGCGCGGCAAGCTGCTGCGCATCCACCCGGAGGCGGACGGCAGCTACACGATTCCTCCCGGCAACCTCTTCGCCAAGGGGACGGCGAACACCCGGCCCGAGATCTACGCCATGGGCTTCCGCAACCCGTTCCGCATGCAGGTCGACAAGGCGACCGACATCGTCTACCTCGGCGACTACGGACCCGACGCGGGCACCACGGCCTCCGACCGCGGCCCGGGCGGGCAGGTGGAGTTCGACCGCATCACCAAGGCGGGCAATTTCGGCTGGCCGTACTGCACCGGCACCAACACCTCCAACGAGACGTACAACGAGTACACCTTCCCGAGCGGCCCGTCCGGCGCCAAGTACGACTGCGCGGGCGGTCCGACCAACAACTCGCCCCACAACACCGGCCAGCAGAAGCTGCCGCCGGCCCAGCCCGCCTGGATCCGCTACGGCGGCGACGCCGGCTCCCCGCCGGAGTTCGGCGGCGGCTCCGAGTCCCCGATGGGCGGCCCGGTCTACCACTACAACGCGAACCTCGACTCCCCGGTGAAGTTCCCCCAGTCGCTGGACGGCAAGTTCTTCGCCGAGGAGTACGGCCGCAAGTGGATCAAGCCCATCACGATCAACTCCGACGGCTCCCCGGGCACGATCGAGAGCTTCCCGTGGACCGGAACCCAGGTGATGGACTCGGCGTTCGGCCCGGACGGGGCGCTGTACGTGCTCGACTACGGCACCGGCTCCGGCAACCAGGCCCTGTACCGCATCGAGTACATCGCGGGCACCAACCGCAGCCCGGTCGCCAAGGCGGCCGCCGACGTCACCTCCGGAAAGACCCCGCTGACCGTGCACTTCTCCTCCGCGGGCAGCGCGGACCCGGAGGGCGAGGCGCTCAGCTACTCCTGGGACTTCGGTGACGGGCAGACCTCCACCCAGGCCAACCCGACCCACCAGTACACCGATAACGGCACCTTCAGCCCCACGCTCACCGTCAGGGACCCCGAGGGCCTGACCGGCACCGCGAGCCTCGTCGTCACCGCGGGCAACACCGCCCCCACGGTGAGCCTGACCAGCCCCGTGGACGGCCAGCTCTTCAGCTTCGGTGACACCGTGCCCTTCTCGGTGCAGGCGAGCGACCCCGAGGACGGCCAGGTCGACTGCAGCAAGGTGAAGGTCACCTACCTGCTCGGCCACGACAGCCACTCGCACCAGATCAGCACCAAGACGGGCTGCACCGGGTCGTTCCCGCTGCCGACGGACGGCGAGCACGACAGCGCCGCGAACCTCTACGGTGTCTTCGACGCCGAGTACACCGACGCAGGCGGCCTGACCACGCACAGCATCAGGAAGCTCCAGCCCAGGCACCGGCAGGGCGAGCACTTCAGCGCCCAGTCCGGCATCCAGATCGCCGGCCACGGGGCGGCCGAGGGCGGCAACACCGTCGGCTTCACCGACAACGGCGACTGGATCTCCTTCACGCCCTACGCGCTGGGCAACGCCAAGACGTTCACCGCGCGCATCGCCTCCGCGGGTCCCGGCGGCACCATCGAGGTGCGGGCCGGCTCCCAGACGGGCACCCTGCTCGGCACCGTGACCGTGCCCTCCACCGGCGACTGGGAGAACTACCAGGACGTCAGCGGCGACCTGAGTGGCGGCCCCGAGGACACGACCAGCCTCTACCTGGTCTTCAAGGGCCCGTCCGGACAGGGCAACCTCTTCGACGTCGACTCCTTCACGATCGGCTCCTGACATGAGACGACCACGCATACGCCGGGCGGAGCCCCGCCCGACCGAGACCGGGCGCCGCGGCCCGGGCAGAGGCGTCCTGCGCCGGCTCGCCGCCGGCGTCGCCAGCGCCACCGCCCTGGCGCTCGCGGCGATGTTCGCGGCACCCGGCGCGCAGGCCCGCCCGCACCCCCACCCCGACGCCGGCTTCGACGTGCTGGTCTTCTCGAAGACCGCGGGGTTCCGGCACGACTCCATCCCGGCCGGCATCACGGCGATCACCCAGCTCGGCGCGGCGGACGGCTTCACGGTGACGGCCACCGAGGACGCGTCCGCCTTCACCGCCGCCAACCTCGCCCGGTACGAGGCCGTCGTCTTCCTGAGCACCACCGGCGACGTCCTCGACGACACCCAGCAGAACGCCTTCCAGGCCTACGTCGAGAACGGCGGCGGCTACGTCGGCGTGCACGCCGCGGCCGACACCGAGTACGACTGGCCCTTCTACGGGGCGCTGATGGGCGCCTGGTTCCAGGGGCACCCGGCGCCGCAGCAGGCCACCGTGGTCACCGAGGACCACCACCACCCGGCCACGGCCGGCCTGGACGACCGGTGGACCAGGACCGACGAGTGGTACAACTACCGCACGAACCCGCGCGCCGACGTGCACGTGCTCCAGAGCCTGGACGAGTCCAGCTACAGCGGCGGCACCATGAACGGCGACCACCCCATCACCTGGTGCCACCCGCAGGGCAAGGGACGGTCGTTCTACACGGGCCTCGGCCACACCCAGGAGTCGTACTCCGAGGCCGCCTTCCGGTCGCTGCTGCTCGGCGGCATCCAGTACGCGGCCGGTGCGGTCGCCGCTGACTGCGCCCCGCCCACCGCCCAGCAGCCCGGCACACCCTCGCCGGACGTCCACCTCTTCTACTACCCGTGGTACGGCACACCGGAGGTGAACGGAGACTGGCGGCACTGGCAGCAGGGCGGACACACCCCGCCAGAGGACATCGGCGCCGACCTCTACCCGAAGCTCGGCCCGTACGACTCCGGTGACGTGGACGGAGCCGTGGCCCAGCACATGAAGTGGGTCCGGGAGTCCGGCGCCGGGGTCATCGTCTACAGCTGGTGGGGCCGGGGCAGTTACGAGGACACCCTCGCCCGGCGCGTCCTGGACGCCGCCCAGGCCCAGGGCATCAAAGTGGCCTGGCACATCGAGCCCTACCAGGGCCGCACCGCCGCCTCCGTGGCCGACGACATCCGGTACATCGACGCCACGTACGGCGGCAGTCCGGCGTTCTACCGGTCCGCGGACCACGGCAACCGGCCCGCGTTCTACGTCTTCGACAGCCTCCAGATCACCGACTGGTCGGCGCTGGACGCGGTGACGGGCGGCAACATCGTGCTCGCCCAGACCACCGACACCAGCAAGATCAGCCACTTCAACGGCCTGTACACCTACGACGGCATCGCCGGGGCCACCGCGCCCGGCTGGAAGAACGCCGGCGACTACGCTCGCCAGCACGGCCTGGTGTGGTCGCCGTCGGTGGCACCCGGGTACCTCGACGACCGGGCGGTGCCCGGCAACACCACCCCGACCGTGGGCCGCGACAAGGGCGCGACCTACGACCTGGAGTGGTCGAACGCCCTCGACCCCGCCATCGGCGGCTCGCCCACCTGGGTCTCCGTCACCTCGTTCAACGAGTGGCACGAGGGCAGCGTCATCGAGCCCGCGGCGGCGAACCCGCCCGCGGGCCACGGGTACCAGACCTATGACGGCGCCTACGGCAAGACCGGTGCCGCGGCCGAGACCGCCTATCTCGACCGCACCGCGGAATGGGTCGCGAAGTTCGAGGCCACGCGCCAGGACTGACCCGGACCGCTGGGGGGCGGCCGCCGGGGCCCTGATGGGCACCGGCGGCCGTCTCCGGCGTTCCGCCGAGAGGGCTCAGGCCCCGCGGGGCTGGTTGAAGCGCAACAGGTTGCCGGCGGGGTCGCGGAAGGCGCAGTCGCGGACGCCGTAGGGCTGGTCCATGGGCTCCTGGACCACCTCGCCGCCCGCGGCGCTGATGCTCCGGAACGTGGCGTCGCAGTCGTCCGTGGTGAAGATGACGGCGCGCAGCAGGCCCTTGGCGAGCAGCTCCGCCATGGCCCGCCTGTCGTCCGGCGAGGCGTTCGGGTCGGCGAGGGGCGGTTCGAGGACGATGCTCACCTCCGGCTGCGAGGGTGCTCCGACGGTCACCCAGCGCATCCCCTCGAACCCGACGTCGTTGCGCACCTCAAGGCCGAGCACGTCGCGGTAGAAGGCGATCGCCTTGTCGTGGTCGTCCACGGCGATGAAGCAGGTGGAAAGGCTGATGTCCATGCCGCTCACGCTACGGCTGGGCGACGGCACCCGCCCGCGGGTTCCTGACCGGCCGCGTGTGGATCTTGGCGATGCACGCCGGGATGGCGGCGCCGTGATCATGGCTGCGGGCCCGGTAGGCGCTCGGGCTCTCGCCCACCAGCTGGGTGAAGCGCGAGCTGAAGGACCCCAGCGACGTACAGCCCACCGCGAAGCAGACCTCGGTCACCGACAGGTCGCCGCGCCGCAGCAGCGCCTTGGCCCGCTCGATGCGCCGGGTCATCAGGTAGCTGTACGGCGACTCGCCGAAGGCGGCGCGGAAGCTGCGGGAGAAGTGGCCCGGGGACATCAGCGCGTCGTGTGCCAGAGCGGGCACGTCGAGCGGCTGCGCGTAGTCGCGGTCCATCCGGTCGCGCGCCCGCCGCAGCCGGACGAGGCCGTCGAGGTCCTGCCGTTTCACCGCACCAGTCTCCCACAGCGCCGGGGACCCGGACCGGGGAAGGCCACGGGCGGCGCGAGCGGGGAAGAGCGAGGCCGGAGCGGGCCGGGAGAGCGGCCGAGCCGCGCACCCCGCGGCCGGGCCCATACCGGTCAGGAATGGAGAAGCGCCGGTCATCGGGCCGTACCTAGGGTGACGGCCATGGACATCACCATTCATTCGAGCTTCCTCCCGCACACCGACCCCGACGCGTCCGTGGCCTTCTACCGCGACATCCTGGGCTTCGAGGTCCGCCTGGACGTCGGCAAGGGCGCGATGCGCTGGATCACGGTCGGCCCCGCCGGCCGGCCCGGCACGTCGATCGTCCTGGAGCCGCCCGTCGCCGACCCCGGCACCGGCGACGACGAGCGCCGCACCGTCCTGGAGATGATGGCCAAGGGCACCTATGCCCGCGTCATCCTGGCCACCGCCGATCTCGACGCCACCTTCGCACGGGTGCGGGCCGGCGGCGCCGAGGTCGTCCAGGAGCCCACCGACCAGCCGTACGGCATCCGCGACTGTGCCTTCCGCGATCCCGCGGGCAACATGATCCGCATCAACGAGGTCCGCTGAGCGTCCGGCGATCGCGTCGCGGAGCGCATGCGGGGCCCGGCCGGGAGCCGGCGCGGCGGCCACCGGGCCGGTCCGAGGCCCCGGCCGGGCGCGCACCCGACCGGCGCCGCCGGCCGGGAGGGCGGTTACCGTTGCGCGACGGAGCCGCCGGAGAGGAATCGGACGAACTTCTCGAAGCTGGTCGGATCGACCCAGGTGACGCCGGCCGGCCGCGAAGGCGGCCCGCCCGAGAGATGGAGAGACGATGAGCATGGCCACGAGGGCGGACGCGGAGCAGCCCGCGCCGCACGTCGCCGACAGCCACGACCTCATCCGCGTGCACGGCGCCCGGGAGAACAACCTCAAGGACGTCAGCATCGCGATCCCGAAGCGCCGGCTGACGGTCTTCACCGGGGTCTCCGGCTCGGGCAAGAGCTCTTTGGTGTTCGGCACGATCGCGGCGGAGTCGCAGCGGCTGATCAACGAGACCTACAGCGCCTTCGTGCAGGGCTTCATGCCGGCGCTGGCGCGGCCCGAGGCCGACGTCCTCGACGGGCTGACCACCGTGATCACCGTCGACCAGCAGCGGTTGGGTGCCGACCCACGCTCCACGGTCGGCACCGCCACCGACGCCAACGCCATGCTGCGCATCCTCTTCAGCCGGCTCGGGAAGCCGGGCATCGGCTCGCCCAAGGCGTTCTCCTTCAACGTCGCCTCGATCAGCGGCGCGGGCGCGGTCACCTTCGAGCGCGGCGGGCAGACCGTCAAGGAACGCCGCGAATTCACCGTCACCGGCGGCATGTGCCCGCGCTGCGAGGGCCGGGGCACGGTCACCGACGTCGACCTCGCCCAGCTCTACGACGAGCGCAAGTCACTGGGCGAGGGCGCGCTCACCGTCCCCGGCTACAAGCCCGGCGGCTGGAACTACCGGCTCTACACCGAGTCGGGCTTCTTCGACCCGGACAGGCCGATCCGCGAGTTCACCGCGCAGGAACTGCGCGACTTCCTGCACCGCGAGCCGACCCGGATGAAGATCGCGGGCATCAACATGACCTACGAGGGCCTTCTCCCGCGGATCCAGAAGTCGATGCTCTCCAAGGACCGGGAGGCGATGCAGCCGCACATCCGGGAGTTCGTGGACCGGGCGGTCACCTTCACCACCTGCGAGGAGTGCGACGGCACGCGGCTCAGCGCGGCGGCCCGGTCCTCGAAGATCGACGGGACCAGCATCGCCGACGCCTGCGCGATGCAGATCAGCGACCTGGCCGCATGGGTCCGCGACCACGACGAGCCCTCGGTGGCCCCGCTGCTCACCGCGCTCCGGCAGACCCTCGACTCGTTCGTCGAGATCGGGCTCGGCTACCTCTCGCTCGACCGCCCGGCGGGCACGCTCTCCGGCGGCGAGGCGCAGCGCGTCAAGATGATCCGGCACCTCGGCTCGTCGCTCACCGACGTCACCTACGTCTTCGACGAGCCCACCACCGGCCTGCACCCCCACGACATCCGGCGGATGAACGACCTGCTGCTGCGGCTGCGGGACAAGGGCAACACCGTGCTCGTGGTGGAGCACAAGCCCGAGGTGATGGCGATCGCCGACCACGTCGTCGACCTCGGCCCCGGCGCCGGCACGGAGGGCGGCACCGTCTGCTTCGAGGGCACCGTCGAGGGGCTGCGGGCCGCCGGCACCCTCACCGGCCGCCACCTCGACGACCGGGCCGCCGTCAAGGACGCGGTGCGCACCCCCACCGGCACGCTGGAGATCCGCGGGGCGAGCGCGCACAACCTCCGCGACGTCGACGTCGACATCCCGCTCGGCGTGCTGACCGTGGTCACCGGCGTCGCCGGCTCCGGCAAGAGCTCCCTGGTGCACGGGTCGATCCCCGCCGGCGCGGGGGTCGTGTCGGTCGACCAGGGCGCGATCCGCGGCTCCCGGCGGAGCAACCCCGCGACCTACACCGGGCTGCTCGACCCGGTCCGCAAGGCCTTCGCGAAGGCCAACGGCGTCAAGCCCGCGCTGTTCAGCGCCAACTCCGAGGGCGCCTGCCCCACCTGCAACGGCGCCGGCGTGGTCTACACGGATCTGGCGATGATGGCCGGCGTCGCCACCACCTGCGAGGAGTGCGAGGGCAAGCGGTTCCAGGCGGCGGTGCTGGAGTACCACCTCGGCGGCCGCGACATCAGCGAGGTGCTGGCGATGTCGGTGGCGCAGGCCCAGGAGTTCTTCGGCGCGGGTGAGGCCCGCACACCGGCGGCGCACCGCATCCTCGGCAGGCTCGCCGACGTCGGGCTCGGCTACCTCCGCCTCGGCCAGCCGCTCACCACGCTCTCCGGCGGCGAGCGGCAGCGGCTCAAGCTGGCCACGCACATGGCCGAGGACGGCGGCATCTACGTCCTCGACGAGCCGACCGCCGGCCTGCACCTCGCCGACGTCGAGCACCTGCTCGGCCTCCTGGACCGGCTCGTCGACTCCGGCAAGTCGGTGATCGTCGTCGAGCACCATCAGGCGGTCATGGCGCACGCCGACTGGATCATCGACCTCGGCCCCGGCGCCGGCCACGACGGGGGCCGGATCGTCTTCGAGGGCACCCCGGCCGACCTCGTCGCCACCCGCCCCACCCTCACCGGGGAGCACCTGGCGGCCTACGTCGGCGCCTGACCCGGAACCCCTGGCCCACGAACGGCGATTGACCGGGCGGCGGGGTCCCAGCCCGCCTTCGCGCCTGAGCGCGGCTCGCCGGACAGGCTGCCGGACACGCCGGGGACTCCGCCGTCGTCGCCAGGAGGCCGGGCGCCGGTTCGGCCATCCGCCCGGTGGAGTCCACCCTCGACGAGGTGGTCGGGGCAGAGGGAGGATGCCGGCCATGAGCCAGGAGATCCCCCGCCAGGGGCTGCCGTACGAGGACCTGCCGGTGGGACTCTCGTTCCGGGGTCCCGTCAGGACGGTCACGGACGGACTCGCCGCGCACCGCATGCGGACGCTGCTCGCCGCGGGAGGCCCCGCATGAGCTTCACGGCGCGGCTCGACGCGCTGCCCGGTGTCCGGGCGGTGCCCGCGGAGCAGGTGCGGCAGGCGCTCCGGACGGCAGCGCGGGTCGCGTTCCTCGACGACGACCCGACCGGCACGCAGACCGTGCGGGACCTTCCGGTGCTGACGCGCTGGAGCGTCGAGGACGTGCGCTGGGCGCTGCGGCAGGACACGGCCGGCTTCTTCGTCCTCACCAACACCCGAAGCCTCGCCCCGGAACAGGCGGCGGAACGCGACCGCGAGGTCGTCGGGGCCTGCCTCGCGGCGGCCGAGGAGGAGGGGGTGCGGCTGGTCCTCGCGAGCCGCGGCGACTCCACCCTGCGCGGGCACTTCCCCCTTGAGACGGACGTGATCGGCGAGGTGATCGCGGACCGCGGAGGGAGAGTCGACGGGGTCGTGCTGGCCCCCGCCTACACCGACGCGGGCCGGGTGACCGTGGACGGGGTGCACTGGCTGCGGTCGCCCGACGGGCTCGTGCCGGTGGCCGACAGCGAGTTCGCCCGGGACGCCACCTTCGGATTCCGGTCGTCGAGGCTCGCCGACTGGGTGGCCGAGAAGAGCGCGGGACGCATCCCGGCCGACCGTGTCACCGCTCTGACCATCGACGCCATCCGCCGGGGCACCACCGAGAGCCTGCGCGAGCGCCTGGCAGGCGTGCGCGGCGGGCGCGTCGCCGTGCTGGACGCCGTCGAGGACGACGACCTGCGGGCGGCCGTCCTCGCCATCCTCGCGGAGGAGGAGTCCGGCGCCTCGTTCGTGTACCGGATCGGCCCCTCCTTCGTCCGGGCCCGGGTCGGCCAGGCGGCGCACCCGCCGCTCGCACCGGAGTGGCTCGCGGCGCTGACCCGGACCGGCACGCACGGGCTCCTCGTCGTCGGATCCCATGTGGGGCTGACGAGCGGCCAGCTCGCCCGGCTCGCCGAACGGCGCCCCTTCACCGCGGTGGAGCTGGACGTGCCGGCGGTCCTCGACGACGAGCGCGCCGAGGACCACATCAGCGCTGCCGTCGCGGCCGCCACGGCGGCGCTCGGCGACGGCCTCGTCGTGCTGAGCACCTCCAGGACCCTGGTCAGGGGCGACGACGAGGCGGCCAGCCTCGGCATCGCGCGCCGGGTGAGCGCCGCGCTCACGCAGGCCGCCGGCCGGATCGTCGCGGCGCGCCGCCCGGCGTTCGTCGTGGCGAAGGGGGGCATCACCTCGTCGGACGTGGCCACCGGCGCCCTGGGCATCGACCGGGCGTGGGCACGCGGCTCGCTGCTGCCCGGGATCGTCTCGCTCTGGGAGCCGGTGGCCGGGCCCGCGGTGGGACTGCCGTACGTGGTCTTCGCCGGCAACGTCGGCGACCGGGACTCGCTGGCGGACGTGGTCGAGCGCCTGGAGCAGGCATGAGTTCCCCGCGCCGCCCGCCGGCCGCCCGGACGGAGCGGCCCGTCCGGCCCGCGCGCCGCACGGCACGCGCCGGCGGCACCTCACGCGTGACCCCGCCGCATCGCCACCGGCCCACCGGGGCCGGGGAAGGGATGGTCCCCTGATGAGCACACGAGTCGTCATCACCGGAGGCGCGGGCTTCCTCGGCTCGCTCCTCGCGCGCCGGCTGCTGGCGTCGCCCATCGCCCTGGACGGCGCGCGGCCAGCGGATGTCGACGAGCTGGTCCTGCTCGACCTGGTCGCCCCGCCGGCCGACCTCGCCGCGGACGAGCGGGTACGGCCCGTCTCCGGCGGGCTGGAGGCCGCCGTCGCCGAACTCGGCGAGGCATCGGCCGTGTTCCACCTCGCCGGCGTGGTCAGCGGCGCCGCCGAGGCGGACTTCGACCTCGGCATGCACACCAACCTCGACGGGACCCGCGCGCTGCTGGAGTACGCACGGCGGCACCGGGTGCCCCCAGTGCTCGTCTTCTCCAGCTCGCTGGCCGTGTTCGGCAGCGATCCGGCGCTCGGGCCGATCGGCGTCGTAGACGACGACACCCTGCCGAGGCCGCAGTCCAGCTACGGCGTCCAGAAGTTCATCGGCGAGCAACTGGTCGCGGACTACACGCGCAAGGGCTTCGTCCGGGGCCGCTCCGTGCGGCTGATGACGGTGTCCGTGCGGCCCGGCAGACCCAACGCGGCGGCGTCGGGCTTCCTCTCCGGGATCATCCGCGAACCGCTCGCCGGCCGGCGGGCCGTCTGCCCCGTACCGCCCGACACCCCGATCGCGCTGTCCTCGCCCCGGCGCACCCTGGACGGCATCCTGCGCGCAGCCGAGGCCGGCGAGACGGCCTGGGGCAGCCGCACGGCGATGAACCTCCCCGCGCTCACCACCACCCCCCGCGAGATGGCGGCCGCCCTCGACCGCGTCGCCGGCAGCGGCACCAGCGAGCTGATCGACTGGGCCGAGGACGCCACCGCCGGCTCGATCGTGGGCAGCTGGCCCGCGGAGTTCCGCACCCCCCGTGCGCACGGGCTGGGCCTGGCCGCCGAGACGTCGTTCGACGACATCGTGCGCGCCTACCTCACCGACAACCCGGGGGCGAGATCATGACCAGGGCGACACGGCCATCAGCCATCGGGTACGGGGGAACGGCGGCCGTGATCCCGGCCGGTGGGCTCGCCTGGCGGTGGGCCGTGCCCCGTCGCGTCCCTGAGCGGGCCGGGGCGTAGCCAACCGCACACCTCAGGTGTTGCCCGTGCTGCCGGCGAACAGCACACCGGCGAGGTCGTCGTCCATCGACTTGCGGACCTTGTCCGTCAGCGCGCCCTGGGTGGCCTCGCCGACCACCTCCACCACGCACCGCGCCTCGTGCACGGCCTTCGGGTACTCCGCCCCGGACCGCTGGGAAACCCGGTCGAAGAACTCCGGCCGGCTCATGCGTATCCCTGTGACGGGCTGGTCGGGAGCCGCGGCGACCCTGCGCAGGTGCTCGCCGATCTCCATGGGCAGCTGCGCCGCGAGGTGGTCGGCCAGCGGGGCGGGCACGCGCTCGGCCAGGGTCTCCAGGGTCGCCCTGGTGGCCGTCTCCGCCGCGCCGCGGCTGCTCAGCCGGGCCCGTGCCTGCACCTGGCCGACGAAGGTGTCGTGGTCCATGAGCGCATCTCCTGACTACTCGGCCGTCATGATCTCGCCGACTGGGCCGTCTCGGTCCTCCTCCACCGCCGGCGCCGGGGTCCGGGGGCGCTCCGCCCCGGGATTTCCGGCGGGTACCCAGCAGGCGGCGGACAAAGCCACGCAAACCTGTCCCCCCCCGGCGCTCCACGGCTCTCCCGGCTCGGGCGTGGCCCGCCGTGCCGCAACGGCGCCTGAGCGGTGCCGCACGGGTGACCGTCGCGCGGTACCGCACGGGTGATCCGTCGCACGGTGCCGCATGGGTGTTCCGTCGCGGTGGTGCCCGGTCGGGTCGGCACGCTGTCGCGCGTGCGGCCCCTCCCCGCGGCGCCGCGCGGGTGATCCCGCCGCGGTGCCGTGTCGGCTACCGACGGTGGACCGTGGACCGTGGCACGACCGGCCGCAGGGGGTTCACCTCGTGCTGTGCCGGCCCTTCTTCCACACCCGGCGGCGCTGGCGGGGCGTCAGCTCCCGGCGTCCCGTCTGCTTCAGGTAGATCTGCCTGCGCTGATCGTTCTCCATGGTGGCGGGCCTCCTCGGGGCCGCCGCGCGCCGCGCCCGTCGGGGCCCGCGCCGGCGGCGGGATCGGTGCTCCTACGTCCACGAATAACCGGTCACTCGGGCGCCCGCGACCGCTGTGCCGCCGGCGCACCCGGCCGCTGCGGCTGAGGTGCCGGGCGCCCAGGCGGACGCACCGCCGGCCCCGAGCGCCCCCGAGGACCGCACCGGCAGCGCCGGGGGAGTGCTGCCGGGCACCCCCGCCGGGGTGGACTCGGTAGGCCGGACGGACCCCGGAGCGGGCCGCCGCCCGGCGCCCCGCACCCGCCGCGGATTACCGTCCGGAACACCGTCCCTGGGCGCCCGAGCCGTGCCCGCACTGCAAGAGGAGCTGACCCTTCATGGCCGTCTGCGAGGTCTGCCGCAACGACTACGAGATGGCGTTCGAGGTGCACGCCGCCGGAGCCGTCCACACCTTCGACAGCATCGAGTGCGCCGCCCAGAAGATGGCCCCCATCTGCGACAACTGCCAGTGCCGGATCCTCGGCCACGGCCTGGAGTCGGCGGACGGACGGTTCTTCTGCTGTGCGCACTGCGCCCGCGCGCGGGGCGTCGACCAGCTCATGGACCACGCCTGAGGTGCCCGCCCGGCCCCGGCACCCGCTCCGCGGTGCCGGGGCCGGGCGGCCACCCGCGTCCGGCGCTCAGGAGGACGAGCGGCTCCGCGGCCGCAGCGCCAGCCAGCCCCAGCCCGCCATCAGCACCGCCGCCGCCCCCGCCGAGATCAGCGTGCCCAGGCTGAACAGGGGCTTTGCCGCCAGAACGGGATGCTGCGCCCTGGCCCGCACCACCCGGTGCGGCGCCTGGTGCTGCGGCAGCTTCCCCAGCGAGCCCACCGGCCGCACCTCCCCGGCCGCCGCGAAGCCCCAGTTCAGCAGGGAGCGCGCCTCGCTGTACACGGCGTGCCCCTCGCCGGACTCCGGATGCATCACCGTCACCAGGATGGTGCGCGAGCCGCGGTGGGCGGCGGCGATCAGGGTGTTCCCCGCGTTGGTGGTGTAGCCGTTCTTGACGCCGATGAGGCCCTGGTAGTGGCCCACGCCGTCCGCGCCGGTGAGCAGCCGGTTGGTGTTCTGGATGCTGAACGAGCCCTTCCTGTCGGGGAACCGCGCGAACCCCGTCGAGCAGTAGCGTGCGAACTGCCGGTCGGCGAGGCCGGCCCTGCCGAACACCGCGAGGTCGTAGGCCGACGAGACCTGCCCGCGCTCGTCGTAGCCGTCCGGCGTGACCACGTGCGTGTCCCGCGCGCCCAGCTCCACCGCCTTCGCCTGCATCTGCCGCACCGCCGCCCGCTCCCCGCCGACCATGGACGACAGCACGTGCACGGCGTCGTTGCCGGAGCGCAGGAACACCCCGCGCCACAGGTCGTCCACCCGGTACGTCTGCCCCGGCTCCACCCCGACCAGGCTGCTGCCCTCCCCGACGCCCAGCAGGTCCTTCTGGGTGACCCTGTGCCGGGTGGTGGCCTTGAGCTGCGGCAGCACCGTCAGCGCGAACAGGGACTTCAGCGTGCTGGCCGGCGGCAGCTTGCGGTGGGCGCCGTGCGCGGCCAGCACCTCGCCGCTGACGGCATCCGCGACCAGCCACGATGTCGACGAGACGCTCTCCGGCAGGGCGGGCGCCCCCGCCATCCGGCGCACCTGCGTGCCGGGCCGGTCCAGCAGCGTCTGCGGGGGCGCGGGCCTGGGCCGGGGCGGGTCGGGCTCGGTGGGGTGGGACGAGCGGGCGAGGGCCGAGGCGGCCGGGCCGGGCAGCAGCAGAAGCGCGCTGGCGGCGAGGGCGGCCGCGCGGGCGGTCCGCCGGCACGGGCGTGATCTGAGGGCCATTCAGCCACCGTAGGAAGAACCGGCCTGCTTCGCAGATCGGCTTGGGCCGCTCAGGGGCACTGTCCCCCGGACGGGCCCGGCCGAACGGAGTACCACGTCAGGGGTGTGCAGGGGAGCGCGGGCGTATGGCGGCGTCCCGGCCGCCCGGCGCCCATGGTGGTGCGCGAGGACGGCCGCGTCGAGCTCCCCGAGCCGCCCGCCCACGCCACCCCGCTCGGCCTGAGGGGCGTGGGCGGTATGCCGCCGACGCCGTACCGGGTCGCCTTCGCGCCCGGCGACCAGGTGCTGTTCTACACCGACGGCGTCACCGAGGCCCGCGATGCGAGCGGCGCCTTCTACCCGCTCGCCCAGCGCGCCGCGCTCCTTATGGCGCGGGACGCGCAGCACGGCCTTGAGGAACTCCGCGCGGACCTGGTCCGGTACGCCGGCGGGCCCCCGCACGATGACGTGGCCATGGTGCTGGTGCGCCGCTCGGCCGCGGGTCCGGGCGAGGTGCAAGGGGCCCCCGCCGTCAGATGACGTGCACCCAGACCGCCTTCGAGGGCGTGCCCTGCTTGCCGGTGGCGAAGACCATGTACCAGCCGGACGGCACCAGGGAGCGGTCCTCGGGAATCGCCGCGGTCAGCCGCCCGGCACCGCGCTGCACGCGGAGGGCGATGGACCGCTGGTCGAAGTCGGTGACGTGCGTCGCGGACCCGGGCCGCATCAGCCGCACCGTGGCGACGTCCCCCGCGTCGGGGCTGCGCAGGACGAGCCGTCCCCCGCGCTCCACCCGCTGCCCGCCGTCGAGGGCCAGCCGGGGCCGGTGGCCGTGGTACAGGTACGGCGGTGAGTAGACCTCCACGCGCTGCTCGAACCGGCCGAGCCGGGTGTTGGCCCTGTCCGAGAAGAGCGGGTCGGAGCCGAACACCGCCACACGCCCGTCCGGCAGTAGCAGCGCCTCCGTGTGGTAGTCGCGGCCCACGGTCGGCGCCGCCGCGGTGGTGAAGCGGTTGCGCACCGGGTCGTAGAACTGCGCCCCGAGGATGTTGCTGGCGCCCCGCCCCCGGTAGTCCCGGCTGCCGCCCGTGGTGAAGACCGTGTCGTCCGGCATGATCACGCTGTTCAGGTAGCGGGTCTTCACCGGCAGCGAGGGCCCGTCCCGGAAGGCGGGGGTGCTCGACCTGAGGTCGATGATCGCCGTGCGCGCCGTCGCCTTCGACGACTCGCCGACGCCGCCGCCGCCGAGCACCATCACCCGCCGGTCCTGGGCGGGCGGCAGCAGCACGGAGGACGACGTCTCCATGATGTCCGGGTGGCTGAGGCCCTTCACCGGTGTGAACGCGTTGTCGGCCAGGTTCCACAGGCCGGGCCTGCGGCCCACGTCCGCGGGTCCGTATCCGGCGTTGGAGCCCGTGTAGAAGATCGTGTCACGGCCCGTCAGGAAGAAGGAGGGGTACGTGGGGAAGAACCTGGTCGGCGCGGCCGACCAGGTCTTGGTCCACGGGTCGTAGATCTCGTTCTTGCCGGGCACCACCTGGCCGATGTCGTCCAGGCCGGAGACGGCCAGGACGCGGCCGTCGCTGAGCGTGGTCAGCGACGGGTACCAGCGGGCCTCGCGCATCGGGGCGACCCGCTCGTACTTCTCGGTGACCGGGTCGAACTCGTAGGCGTCCCTGATGCCCTGGAAGTCCTTCTTGTCGAGGCCGAGTTTGTTGGCAATGCCGTAGACGTTGCGGGACGACCTGCCCTTGAGGCCGCCGATCGAGTACTGCTCGGTGGTGTTGGTGATGCCCCGGGGGCCGTCCTCGGTGGCCTCCACGTAGACGCGGGACTCGCTGGCGGTGACGGTGACCGCGCCCGTGCGCCCCCTGACGGCCTTGGTCGCGGGCGGGATCCGGACGGCGACCTGGGTGCGGTACGCCATGCCGGAGGGCGAGCGGAAGACGGTCCCCTTCGGCAGTACCCTGGCCCGGTCGGGATCCTCGTTCTTGACCAGCATCGGGCCGCCGGCCCGCTTCACGTCGCCCTTCAGCGTCTCGTATCGGCCGGTGCCGCCCGCCACCAGGATCTTGCCGTCCGCAAGCTGGACCTGCCCCGCGCAGAACATGTCGTCCGGCGTGTCGATCTTCCGGAAGGTGTTCTTCACCGGATCCCACAGGGTGCTGCGGAAGCTCCCGCCGTGGAAGTGCTTGATGTCGTTGCCGGACCCCGCCACCAGCAGCACCTTCCCGGTGTGCAGCAGTACCGCGTGGATCGAGTTGAGTTGGTACGTCTTCGGCATCGAGGCCAGCGCCCAGTGGCCGCGCGCCGCCTTGTACGCGGGCCGGTTGATCGCGTACTGGTGGTACTCCTCCTCCGCGAAGCCGATCACCGCGGGTGCGTTCAGCCCGAGCAGCACCAGCACCACACCGGTGCCCAGCCACGTCTTGCGAGCCTTGAGACGGGACGGGCGCGGTGTCATCGGCTGCCTCCGGTAGCAATCGGACCTGACTACCGACGACTACCGCACCGGCCGAACGGCTCGGCGCAGACACTCTGGGCGCCCCTGCGGCAATGGCCCGAAACGGGCAACGCGCCCCGGAGCGTGTCCCGTCCGGCATGAGGCGGCCGGCCGTACCCGTGTCCCACGGCGGGTACGGCCGGCCGACGGGTAGTGAACGCGCCCGATGACCAGTCGGGCGGTCACTCTGTCACCCCTGCAGCCGTGCGCCTGCCCCCGGTCCGGTCGGCTACACCTGCGTTTCGGCGTCCGTTCACCACCGCGTGCCCGGACGGGGCCTTCTCGGCCTTGATCACGTCCGTGGCGTGGCGCATTTCCTTCGCCATGAACGGGACTTGGTGATTTCTTTACAACCGCATGGCCCCTGACAGGCTCTCAAAAGGGTGACACGCACCGCGGCAGCGGGCCGCAGCCGCGGCGCGCGCACCATGCTCGACCGTGCCCCGCACCACGGCGGCACACCTGGAACCCTTCGAGACCGGATCGGCGGGATGCGGATGGACGCCGTGCACGACACAGCGTCACGCCCTGCGGGCGGACGACGAGCAGGCCATGCCCGCGAGGCGGCCGCCGCGGAGCTGTTCGCGGCGGTCTACCCCAGGCTGGCCGGCTGGTGCCGGAGCCTGGTGCGCTCCAACGAGACGGCCCACGAGATCGCCGCCGAGGCGTTCACCCGGCTCTGGTCGCGCTGGGGGACGGTCGACGCGCCCGTGCCGTACCTCTACTCCATCGCCTCCAACCTGGTCAAACAGCACTGGCGGCGGACCGACCGGGAACGACAGGCACTGCGCAAGCTGACCAGGGAGGCCACCGAGCCCGCGCCCGCCGCGGACCGGGGAATGGTGATCAAGCACCTGGTCCAGGGGTTGCCCGAACGGCTGCGGGTGCCCGTCCTCCTGCACTACTACGCGGGGCTGACGATCGCCGAGATCGCCACCACCCTGCACCGCCGCCCCGGAACGGTGAAGAGCGACCTCCACGACGCACGACAGATGCTGAGAGCAGAACTGCGAGGACTTCATGAAACGACGACATGACGATCGCTACCGCGACGGTGACCGGGAGCCCTCCGAGCTCGCCGAGGTGTTCCGCGGGCAGACCACCCCGCTGACCCCGCCGCCCGGCAGCTTCGACGAGATCCGGGGGCGGGCCAGGGGCCGGCGCAGGGCCCGCATGCTCTGGACCGGCCTCGGCGCCGCGGGCTGCATCGCGGCGGCCGCCGTCGCGGTGAACATGACCAACGACTCGCCGACGACGACCGTCGCGGTGCGTCCCGACGACGCCTCGGCCTCCAGCCCGGCCACCGGCCACACCGAGGCCGGCGGCGGTCCGACGGCCTCCGGCATCCCGGACGACTCCGCACCCGCCGCCGGAGGCCAGCCGGCGAAGACGGCGCCGCCGCCGAGGGCGGACACCAGGACCGCGCAGTCCCCGGCCACCTGCAGGACCTCCGACCTCACGATCGCCCTGGGCGCGGGGGAGGGGGCGGCCGGCTCGCAGTACCGGCCGCTGCGGGTCACCAACAACGCGAGCACGCCGTGCTCCCTGTTCGGCTTCCCCGGTGTCTCCTTCGTCGACGCCCAGGGCCACCAGATCGGCAAGCCCGCCGACCGGGACGGCTCCCAGGCCAGCGGCCGGGTGGTGATGAAGCCGGGCCAGCGCGAGCAGGTCACGCTGCGCATCGTCGATCCCGGCGTGTACGGGGACGACACGTGCCATGTGACCGACGCCACCGGCGTCCGCGTCTACCCGCCCGGCCAGAAGGCGTCCGTGGTCGTGCCGGCCACGGGGCTTCGGGGGTGCGAGAGCACCGGCGTCAGCACCCTGAGCGTCACCTCCTACGGCGTCCACTGATCCGGGGCACGGCCTGTCCCAGGGCTGCGGCGGGCCGAGCCCTTCGCGGTCCGGGGCGGCACCAGCGTCCGCGGACCCGCCCGTCCCCTCGCTCCGCCCGTCCCCTCGCTCCGCCCGGCCCCTCGCCGAGGGGCCGGGCGGAGCAGCGCGCCCCCTCGCCTGGCTCGCAGCCCGATGGCCGTATTAAATTAGTTGACGTCATGCAAGTGAAATGCGGAGTCGTCGACCGCGGTGGGAGTGGTTCCGGGTGGCACAGGCTGCTGAGGTGAGGAAGGCGGGGACACCACCCGCACCAGCCGGGCCGGGGTACAAGTGGATCGCCCTGTCCAACACGACCCTCGGTGTGCTGATCGCCACGATCAACCAGTCGATCATGCTGATCGCCCTCCCGGACATCTTCCGGGGCATCGGCGTCGACCCGCTGGAGCCCGGCAACACCAGCCTGCTGCTCTGGCTGATCATGAGCTACCTCGTGGTCACGGCCGTCCTCGTGGTCAGCTTCGGCAGGCTCGGCGACATCTACGGCAGGACCCGGATGTACAACCTGGGCTTCGCCGTCTTCACCGTGTTCTCGGTGCTGCTCTCCGTGACCTGGATGACGGGCACGGGCGCCGCGATGTGGCTGATCGCCATGCGTGTCCTGCAGGGTGTCGGCGGGGCGATGCTGATGGCCAACTCCAGCGCGATCCTGACCGACGCGTTCCCCGCCCGCCAGCGCGGCCTCGCGCTGGGGCTCAACCAGGTCGCGGGCATCGCCGGATCGTTCGTGGGCCTGGTGCTCGGCGGCCTGCTGGGACCGGTCGACTGGCGCCTGGTCTTCCTGGTGTCCGTGCCGTTCGGCGTCTTCGGCACCATCTGGGCGTACATGCGCCTGCGCGACACCGGCCTGCGCACCCCCGCACGGCTCGACTGGTGGGGCAACATCACCTTCGCGATCGGGCTGGTCGCCGTGCTCACCGGCATCACCTACGGGATCCAGCCGTACGCGGGGCACAGCATGGGCTGGACCAACCCGCTCGTCCTCGCGGCCATGATCGGCGGCCTGGCCGTGCTCGCCGTCTTCTGCGTGATCGAGACCAAGGTCGAGTCGCCGATGTTCCACCTGGGCCTGTTCCGGATTCGGGCCTTCACGGCGGGGAACCTCGCGGGACTGCTCGCCTCGCTGGGCCGCGGCGGGCTGATGTTCGTCCTGATCATCTGGTTGCAGGGCATCTGGCTGCCCCGGCACGGCTACAGCTTCGCCCAGACCCCCCTCTGGGCGGGCATCTACATGCTGCCGCTGACGGTCGGCTTCCTGGTGGCGGGCCCGCTGTCCGGCTGGCTCTCGGACCGGTTCGGCGCCCGTACCTTCGCCACCGGCGGCATGGCGCTGGCGGCCGCCACCTTCGTCGGGCTGGAAGTCCTGCCGGTGGACTTCTCCTACGTCTGGTTCGCCCTGATCCTGCTGCTCAACGGCATCGGCATGGGCCTGTTCGCGTCGCCGAACCGCGCCGCCATCATGAACAGCCTGCCCCCGGACCAGCGCGGTGTCGGCGCGGGCATCAGCACCACGTTCCAGAACTCCGCCATGGTGCTGTCCATCGGCATCTTCTTCTCGCTTATGATCACCGGCCTGGCCGGCTCGCTGCCGCACGCGCTCAGCAGCGGCCTGACAGCGCAGGGCGTGCCCACCGCCGACGCCGACAAGATCGCGGCGCTGCCGCCGGTGGGCGTGCTCTTCGCCTCGCTCCTCGGCTACAACCCGATCAGGACCCTGCTGGGCCCGCACGTCCTGAGCCACCTGCCCGCCGGGCACGCCTCGTACCTGACGGGCCGCCAGTTCTTCCCCCAGCTCATCTCCGGACCGTTCGCCGACGGCCTCTCCGTCGCCTTCGGGTTCGCCATCGCCTGCTGCCTCGTCGCAGGATTCGCCTCGCTGCTGCGCGGCGGGCGGTACTACCACGACGACCGCGGGAGCCGGACGTCCGCGACCCCGTCCGCCGCGGCCCCGGCCACCCCGGACGCGGGCGGCACCGAGCCCGAACCGCCCGCGCAGCACTCCGCGGACAGCCGTCCGGGGCGCACCTGATGCCCGCCCGCATGCCCGCGAACCGCGCGACGGCACGGGGGACGGCCGGAACGGCCCGGTCCGACGGTGCCGGTGCCGGTGCCGACGAGGCTGCCGGAGCTCGCGAGACGGACGGCGCCCCGGGTGCCGGCAACCCCGGCGGGGCCCGCTACGCTCCCGATGTGGGCAACGCCACAGATTCCGACGCCGCCGCCGAGCTGGCCGCACGGCTGCGTGCCGCGATCCAGCACCTCCTGCCGCTGCTGCGCGCTCAGAGCGTGCACAGCGACCTCACCCCGAGCCGGCTGGCGGCCCTGGCGGCGCTCGGGGACGCCGGGCCGCTGCGCATCAGCGATCTCGCCGGGCGCATGGGCATCGCACTGTCCACGGCCTCCCGCATGATCGACCTCCTGGAAGGGCTCGGCTGGACCGAGCGCCGGCCCGACCCGGTGGACCAGCGCGCCAGCCTGGTCAGCCTCGGCCACGAGGGGCGCGCGCTGCTCGACGCGGTGCGCAAGGAGCACGCGGGCAAGCTCGCCAACGAGATCGCGCGCCTGCGTCCCGACCACGCACGCCGGCTGCACGACGCGCTGCCGGCCCTGGAGGCCCTGGCCGCCGCGGCACCGCCGCGCGTGGGCCCCTGCGCGGACGGCCGGGCGTAGGGGACACGTGCGGCCCGCCGCACCGGGCGGGACCTTCCCATGGGCTACTCCGTACACCGGGAGGCCGCTGCAGACGCGCCACGTGACTGCGGCGTGTTCCCGTCCCCGCGCGATGCCGGAGGCCGAGAGGCCCTGGGCCGTGTCCGCCGGACACAACCTAGGTCGTGTCCGGCGGATCTTCGTGGATCAGCCTGCGGTGTCTGGTGCCGTGCATCGCAAGGCGGAGGATCGTCCTCGTACGGGGCGTACTCGGATGACTCCGACAACGCGGCGAGGTGCGGTGCTGGGGGCACTCCCCCACTGCCCTGAACGGGCGTGGGAGGTACCCCCACCCACGCCCTTCAGGCAGTGGGGGAGTCGCGGGCCCACGAAGATCCGCCGGACACGACCTAGTCCACGGCTGCCGCGGGCCGCGTGCCGATGACCACGGTCGCCCCGAGCTCCTCCTCGGCGGCCACCTCCGCCACGAGGCCGCCGGACGTGAAGGCCGCCACGGCCGACGGGGCCTGGCGCGTGCTGGTCTCGATCAGCACATGACCGCCGGGCGCCAGCCAGAGCGGCGCCCGCGCGGCCACCCGCCGCAGCACGTGGAGCCCGTCGGAGCCGCCGTCCAGGGCGACCGGCGGCTCGTGGACGCGGGCCTCCTGGGGGAGCAGGGCCATGTCGGCGGTGGGCACGTACGGCACGTTGGCGGTGAGGACGTCGACGCGACCGCGCAGCCCCTCGGGGAGCGGATCGAACAGATCGCCCTCGTGGACGGTACCGCCCGGCAGGTTGAGGCGGGCACACCGTACGGCCGCCGGGTCCACGTCGGCGGCGTGCAGCTCGGCGCCCGGCACGGCCGCGCCGAGCGCGGCGGCCAGCGCCCCCGAGCCGCAGCACAGATCGACGATCACCGCACGCGGCGGCGCGAGCGCGACGGCCCGGCCCACCAGGAACTCGGTTCGGCGCCGGGGCACGAAGACCCCGGGGGCCACGGTGATCCGCAGGCCGCGGAACTCGGCCCAGCCGAGGACGTGCTCCAGCGGGAGGCCCCTGGCGCGCCGTTCCACCATGGCGGCCAGTTCGTCCGGCGTGCGGGCCTCGGCGAGCAGCAGGTCCGCCTCGTCCTCGGCGAAGACGCAGCCGGAGGCGCGCAGCACGCCGGTGATCGCCGCATGGCCGAGTCCGGGCGCGGCGGAACGCGCCCCGGCGGCGCCTGAAGCGGGCGGACCGGAGGCGGCGGGGGAGGAGTGGGAGTGGGTTTCGGACATGGGGCAGGAGAGCCTTTCGGGACGCCGAGGGGCGCTCCCCGTCTCTGTCCGAGGTCCTATGCCGAGGGGACCGGACGGTCGCGAGGCGGGAGCACCCGACCTGATACCGCGGTAATGGGGCTCACCTCCTCAGTCGTCCAGTGTGTGGCCCGGCCACCCTACCCCAGCGTGCCCGGGCGCCAGGGGCGGGGCCGTGCTCAGCTCTGGTCGAACAGCGCGCTGACCGACTCGCCGTTGTGGATGCGCCGCACCGCCTCGGCGAGGGCCGGAGCGATGGACAGAACCGTCAGCTTCTCGGTGGTGTCGCCGTCCGGCACCGGCACCGTGTTCGTGCAGACGACCTCCAGCACGTCGGGCTGCTCGCCGAGCCGCCGCAGGGCGCCCGCCGCGAACAGCCCGTGGGTGCAGGCGATGCGGATCGAGCGCGGCCGCAGCTCGCGCAGCCGGTCCAGCAGCTCCAGCACGGTGCTGCCCTTGGCGATCTCGTCGTCCAGGACGATCACGTCCCGGTCGGCGACCTCACCGATGACGGAGCTGATGCTGACCCGGTCGTCGGCGAACCGCTGCTTGGCACCGGCCGCCACCTGCGCCCCCAGCATTCGCGCGAAGGCCGCCGCCTCCTTGGCGTAGCCGAGGTCGGGGGAGACCACCGTGGTACGCGACAGGTCACGGCCCCTGAAGTGCCGCGCCAGCTCCCGCAGCGCGTGCAGGTGGTCCACCGGCACCGAGAAGAACCCGTGCACCTGCGGGGAGTGCAGGGCCATCGTCAGCACCCGGCCGGCCCCGGCCGCGACCAGCAGGTCGGCGACGAGCCGCCCGCCGAGCGAGATCCGGGGGGCGTCCTTCTTGTCGGAGCGCGCGTAGGCGTAGTGCGGCATGACGACGGTGATCCGCCCCGCCGACGCGCCGCGGGCCGCGTCGCACATCATCAGCAGCTCCACGAGGTGCTCCTGTACCGGGGCGACGAGCGGCTGGATCAGGAAGACGTCGCGCTCGCGGCAGTTGGACTGCAACTGCACCTCGAGGCAGTCATTGGCGAAGCGGCTGGAGCGTACCGGGCTGAGCGGCACCTTGAGGTGCGCGCACACCTCCGCGGCCAGCTCCGGGTGGGCGCTGCCGCTGAACACGGTGATGTCACGCAAGAACCGCTCCTCGACGCAGGTCCGTGATCGGCCGGACGCACGCCATGGTACTGACCGGCCGGAACCCGGCGTTTTCAGGATGCGCGTTCGTAGGCGAGCTGCGCGGCGGCCCGGACGGAGCCCCGGTGCAGGGGGCCATGGCCCGGCAGCAGGGTGTCGCCTTCCAGCTTCTCGATGATCCGCAGGGACTCGCGTGTCCCGGCGCGGTCCTTGTCGAACATCACGGGCAGCAGCTGCGGGCCGCTCGTCCCCGATATGGCGTGGCCGCTGACGAGCGCGTCGCCGCTGATCACCAGGCCGGCGTCGGGCAGGTGGTAGACGCTGTGGCCCGCGGTGTGCCCGGGGGTGAGCACCGGAACCGGCCGGCCGGGCAGGTCCAGGGGGCCGGGCGCGGGGAACGGCTGCGGGGAGCTCACCCGGACGTCACCGAGCCCGCCGGAGCGCACCGCGTGTACCGCCCAGGGCAGGACGCGCGGCCGCCACGCGTTGGCCAGGATCCGGCCGGCGGAGACCTGGTGGACGAACTCCCGCCGGGCGTGCGGCACTTCGGCCTCGTGCAGGTAGACCGGCGTGCCGTGGGCGGCGCTCAGGTACTCGACCGATCCCAGGTGGTCCGCGTGGCCATGGGTGACGAGGACGGCGCGTACGGACTCGGGGCGGTGCCCGAGGGACGCCAGCGATTCGAGCAGCAGGGCGCGGTCGCCGGGGTAGCCGGTGTCGATCAGGGTGACGTCGTCGCCCTCGGCGATGACGACCCAGTTGGTGTTGCTGCCGTGCACCAGATGCACACCGGCAGCAGCCTGGACGATGGTGTCTTCCCGCATGACCTTCCCGATGTGTCGAGCCCTGGCCCGGACAGGATCCCAAAGAGGTTAGAGGATCGGCGATCCGCGCCGACGGGCGCCCCCCTGTTCCGACCGCCGGATCCGGCTGAAAGGGCAGGTCGGGTGGGCCACCCCGCTGTGGCATGATCCGCCCGGGACATCGGAGGGCCGTTCGACCGGGACCCGCGCCTGTGCGCCGCCGTCCCGGTGCCACGGCCTGCCCGCGCGCATGCCGCCCGTCCGCAAGCACACCGCAGCGAGGAAAGACCTCCATGATCCAGGTGCTCTGGCTCGGCACCCTGCTCGGCGCCGGCGCGGCGCTGTCCGTCGGCCCGGTGTTCGTCACCATCATCCAGACCGCGGCCACCCGCGGCTTCGCCTCCGCGCTGCGCGTCATCCTCGGCTCCGCCACCGCCGACCTGGTGCTGCTCGTACCCGCCTTGGCGTTCGCCTGGCTGATCGCAGCCGTCGCTCAGGCGTCCTTCTGGGTCGGCCTGGCCGGGGCCGTCTGCTTCCTCTGGCTCGCGGTGGCGGCCGTCCGCGACGCCCGCCGCCTGTGGCGGGGCCGTTCGGAGACTCGCCGGAAGTTCTGCTCCAGCAAGTGCGGAAGAACTCCGGCTACGTCGCCAAGTTGCTCGATGCCAAGAAGACGCTTTCGGAGCAGCGTCGCCTGCTGGTTATCGGCGGGTGGCTCTCCTTGCTGGGTGCGACGGTGCACATTGACCTGAACCAGGACTCGGCCGCGACGGCCAGATTGCAGACGTCGGCAATGCTGGCGCGTGAAGCGGGGCATCCCGATATCGAAGCCTGGTGTTTTGAGACCGAGGCGTGGCGAGTGCTCACCGCGGGCGACTACAAGCGCGCCGTGGAACTCTCCCGTGCCGCCCAGCGGATAGCTCCGAAGGGGACTTCCGTGCTGATCCAGGCAACTGCGCAAGAGGGCCGTGCTCATGCGCGGTTGGGGAATTCGCAAGAGACGTACTCCGCTGTTGAGCGCGTGCAGCAGATGTCTGATGCGCTCGGGAACTCCGACACACCCGAACACCATTACCGTTACGATCCGGAAAAGTCCGTTTCGTACACAGCGACAACGCTGGCGTGGCTCGGGGATGGCACGGCAGAGACCTACGCGCGTGAGGTAGTTGCGCGGCTCGGTCCCCGAGACGACGTCTCTCGCTGGCCCAGGCGAGTTGCCTCGGCCCACATTGACCTGGCTCTCGCGCTGCTGTCTGCGAATCAGCACGATGAGGCGTGTGAATCGGCCGAGAAGGCGATCCTCAGCGGCAAGGTCGTGCCGTCGAACCACTGGCGTGCACTGGAAGTCGTGCGAGCAGTCGAACGCCGCGGCCTTCCCGAGGCTACGCGACTTCGGGAGGCGTACCAGGAGATGCGCCCGCCGAAGGAACTCACGCAGGACTGAGAGGAAGTGAGCCGATGGTGAATACGATGTCTCCAAGCTGACCGCCTGACGCGGTGCGAGAGTCAAGATCCCGGATCGGGCCCCCCGGCCGCGCCGAACGGCAACCCCCTAGCCCCCGCGGCGAAGCCGCCCCAGGCACCGGCGCCGGCCGCCGCAGGCTCCGCACAAGACCCCCGCACCACCAGCCGGGTCGGCAGCATCACCTGCCCCTCGCCGGGCTCGCGCCCACCGAGGAGGTCGAGCAGCATCTCCACCGCCCGCTGCCCCATGAGCTGCAACGGCTGCTCGATGGTGGTGAGCGCGGGCTCCACCATCGTGCTCTCGGGGATGTTGTCGAACCCGATCACCGACAGGTCCTGAGGCACCCGCATGCCGAGGGTCAGGGCGGTCTCCATGGTGGCTATCGCGGTCACGTCGTTCGCCGCGAAGACGGCGGTGGGCCGCTGGGGGAGCGTCAGGAGCGCCCTGGCGGCGTTCGACGACTCGTGGGCCTCGTAGCCGGCGTTGCGCAGCAGGTCCGGGTCGAAGGGGATGCCGGCGGCCTTAAGCGCGCTGCGGTAGCCGGCCTCCCGCTGCCTGCTGGACTCCAGGTCCCTGGGGGGCCGGCCGAGGAAGCCGATGCGGCGGTGGCCGAGTTCCAGCAGGTGTTCCACGGCGAGGCGCGCCCCGCGGGCGTTGTCCGCCGCCACCGTCCAGCCGTCGTCGCCCCCGCTGTGCGGATCCACCGCGACCACCGGCGAGCCGATGTCCCGGGTGGAGACGGTGGGCGTCACCAGTACCGCGCCGTCGATCAGCGTCCCCGACAGCCGCGACAGGTAGCGCCGTTCCCAGCCGACCCGCCCGCCGGCCTCCCCGCCGGTCGAGTACACGACCAGCTCGTATCCGGTGCCCTTGAGGCCGCGTGCCACGCCTTTCAGCAGCTCGGCGCTGTACGGCTCTATGGCCCACACCAGCACGCCGACGACGTTGGTGCGGTGGTTGCGCAGGCTCCGTGCGACCAGGCTCGACTCGTAGCCCAGTTCGTCGATGGCGGCGCGCACCCGCAGCAGGGTGTCCGCGGCCACTCCATGGCGATCGTTGAGCACCTTGGAGACGGTCGCTACCGAGACGCCCGCCTGCGCGGCGACCTCCCGGATGGTCACTCGGTTGCTCGTCACGGTCCGGATTCTACTGTCCTGTCCCGCCGCCACCGATAACGTTATCGATAACGATTGACAAGTCCCGGGCGCCGCTTGCACGATGGCCGGGCGCCGGCGGTGAGAGGCCTTGCCGCAGGCGCGAGAGGCGTCAGGTGACACGTGTGCGGCGCCGGTCGGCCGGTCATCACTTCAGGGGTCGTGGTGGCGTGAACCGCCGGGGATCGCACGGGCCGAGGGCCCCGGGCGACGGAGGTTGGGGACGAATCCGATCAAGGGGGAAGCCGCTTACGGGAGTTGCAGCGCTCCGCCGTGATCCGCACTACCATCCGCAGGCGACCCCTGGGCGTGGTCCCGGAAAGCGCTTGCTGCAGCTGGTGCCGCGCCATCCCCATCCGACCCCCGGACACGACGACGTGGCCGGGGAAGAGAGGCGGACAGCATGACGGCATCGGTCACCCCACGAAGGACCGTCCTCGCGGCGGGACTGGCCATCCTGTTCGGCAGTGCGGTGGCGGGCTGCGGCACCTCGGGACCCAAGCCCGGCGGCGCGGGAGGCTCCACCGACGGCGCGTCGGCGTGGATCCTCAGCGGCGTGACGGAGCAGACCTTCCACAACACCTTCAACTCGTGGAACGACGCCCACCCCGATCAGAAGTTCGACGTCCAGGCCTTCGCCAACGACCCGTACAAGCAGAAGATCCGCACCGCGGTCGGCGCGGGCCAGGCCCCCACCCTGATCTACGGCTGGGGCGGCGGCGTCCTGGAGTCCTACGTGCGGGCCAAGGCGGTGGAGGACCTGAGCGACCTCGCCGCCGACGCCGAGGTGAAGGGCCGCTTCCTCTCCTCGGTCGCGAACGGCGGGAAGGTCGGCGGCAAGACGTACGCGCTGCCGAACAACGGCATCAAGCCGGTGATGATCTACTACAACAAGGAGCTCTTCGCCCAGATCGGTGCCGAGCCGCCGAAGACCTGGGACGAGCTGATGAGCCAGGTCGACGACTTCAAGCAGGCCAAGATCGCGCCGTTCACGGTGAGCGGCCAGGCCAAGTGGCCGCTGCTGCCGTGGCTCTCGTACCTGATGGACCGCATCGGCGGCCCCGGCGTGCTGGAGGACATCCTGGCCGGCAAGGCGAAGGCGTGGTCCGACCCGGCGGTGACCCAGGCGAACACCAAGATCCAGGAGCTGGTCGACGCCGGCGGCTTCGTGTCGGACTTCGCCTCCATCACCACCGACAGCGGCGCCGACGTGGCCCTGCTGTACACCGGCAAGGCCGCCATGACGCTGGCGCTGCCGTCCGCCTACCAGACCATCCAGCAGTCCGACCCGAAGTTCGTCTCGGACGGCAAGCTCGGCTACTTCCCCTTCCCGACGGTCTCCGGCGGGAAGGGCGACCCGGACGACGTGGTCGGCAACCCCTCCAACTACTGGTCGATCTCGGCGTCCGCCTCCGACGACGAGAAGAAGACCGCCCGCGCCTACCTGAAGGACGCTCTGCTCAAGGGCTCCTACATCGACGACCTGCTCAAGGACGGCAACGTGCCGCCGGTGGCCGATCTCGGCCCCCGGATCGCCAAGTCGAGCGATCCCGACTACTTCGACGCGGTCTACAGCATGACCGCGAAAGCCCCGAACTTCGCCCTCTCGCTGGACCAGGCGCTCGGCCCCAAGGCCGGCGACGCGGTGCTCACCAACCTCCAGCAGATCTTCCTCAAGGAGATCACCCCGGAGAAGTTCGCGGACAACATGAACGCCACCCTCTCCGGCTGAAATCGAGTTGACGTGTCGGTCCTGCATCCCCGAACCCCGGCGGCCCCCTCCCGGAGCACCCTCGACAGACGCCACGGCGCCAGCGGACTGCTGGTCCTGCCTGCGCTGCTGATGTTCCTCGTCTTCGCCGTGCTGCCGCTCGCCGGTGCCGCGGTCCTCAGCTTCACGCGGTGGGACGGCCTCAGCGGCATCGGCTGGGCCGGCCTGCACAACTGGTCCGCCGTGATGCAGGACCCGGTGACCGGCAACGCACTGCTGCTCACGTTCAAGATCATCGTGGTGTCCTGGCTGGTGCAGACCCCGATCAGCCTGCTGCTCGGGGTCTTCACCGCCGGCACCCAGCGCTACCGCGCGGTGCTCGCCGCGCTCTACTTCATCCCGCTGCTGCTCTCCTCGGCGGCGGTCGCCATCGCGTTCAAGGCCATCCTCGACCCGCACTTCGGCATCGGGGGCGCGCCCGGCCTCGGCTTCCTCGCGCAGAACTGGCTGGGCGACCCGAGCCTGGTGCTGTACGTGGTGATCTTCGTGATCGCCTGGCAGTTCGTGCCCTTCCACACGCTGCTGTACCAGGCCGCCGTACGGCAGGTCCCCACCTCGCTCTACGAGGCGGCGACCATCGACGGGGCGGGACGCTTCCAGCAGTTCGCCTACGTCACGCTGCCGCAGTTGCGCGGCACGATCATCACCTCGTCCACGCTGATGGTCACCGGCTCGCTGACCTACTTCGACGTGGTCTTCGTCCTCACCGGGGGAGGCCCGGGCAACAGCACCCGGCTGCTGCCCCTCGACATGTACCTCACCGGCTTCGCCGCCAACGACATGGGCGCCGCCAGCGTGCTGGCCGTGATCCTCGTGGTGATCGGGCTCGCCCTGGCGCTCGCGCTGACCAGGTTCACGGGCTTCAGCCGGATGCGCAGCGACCAGGAAGGGCTCTGATGGCCACCACGACCACCCCGGCAGCGAGGTCCGGCACCCGGTTCGGACGGCCGGCGGCCCCGCCGCGCCGCCGCAGGGCGGGCACCCCCCGCAGGAAGCCCAACGTGCCCGCCGCGCTCGCCGGGTTCGTCTGGCTGGCCGTGATCATCCTGCCCGTCTACTACGTGGTCATCACCAGCCTGCGCGGCCAGGCCGGCTTCTTCTCCGGCAACCCGCTCGCGCCGACCCACGACCTCACCCTCGGCAACTACACGGAAGTCCTCGACAAGGGCTTCGGGACGTACTTCCTGAACAGCGTCACGGTGACCACCGCCTCGGTGGCGCTGACCGTCGCCCTGTCCCTGATGGCCGCCTACGCGGTGGTGCGCGGGCGGGGCCGGCTGGTGCGCTCCGCCTTCTCGCTCTTCCTGCTGGGGCTCGCCATCCCCGTGCACGCCACGATCATCCCGCTCTACTACATGATCACGCGTGTGCACCTCTACGACAGCCTGCTCGCCCTGATCCTGCCGTCCATCGGCTTCGCCGTGCCGGTCACCGTCCTCATCCTCGCGAACTTCATCCGGGACATCCCGCGCGAGCTCTTCGAGTCCATGCGCCTGGACGGCGGCAACGACGCACGGATCCTCTGGCACCTCGTCGTCCCGCTGGCCCGCCCCGCCATCGTCACCGTCTCCATCTACGACGCCCTGCACGTCTGGAACGGCTTCCTCTTCCCCCTGATCCTCACGCAGAGTCCCGGCCGGCGGGTGCTGCCGATGGCGCTGTGGACGTTCCAGGGCGAGTTCACCGTCAACGTCCCCGCGGTGCTCGCCGCCGTGGTGCTGTCCACCCTGCCGATGCTCGCCGCCTACCTCGTCGGGCGCCGCCACCTCATCCGCGGCCTGACCGCCGGATTCAGCCGGTGAGCGCGGGGCGCAGGAGCCCCCTCACCCGCACACCCCCCGCGGCGGACGCCGCAGCACGCAAGGAGTACGGCCTATGAACGACGCGTCCGTGATGCTCCACGTCGAGGACGACCACCTGGCCACCGCCACCGGTGAACCCGTGCGGCTGCGCGGCGTCGGACTCGGCGGCTGGATGAACATGGAGAACTTCATCACCGGCTTTCCGGCGACCGAGGAGCTCCAGCGCGGCGCCCTGCGCCGTGTCGTCGGCGAGGAGGCCTACCACGCCTTCTTCGACCGCTTCCTGGAGGTGTTCTTCACGGACGCCGACGCCGCCCTGCTCGCCGGGATGGGCATGAACTGCGTCCGGGTGCCCTTCCACTACCGGCACTTCGAGGACGACGACCGGCCCATGGAGCTGAAGAAGCAGGGCTTCGACCTGCTGGACCGGGTGGTCGACAGCTGCGCGCGGCACGGCCTCTACACGGTGCTCGACCTGCACGCCGCGCCCGGCTACCACAACCAGCGCTGGCACAGCGACAATCCCACGCACCGCTCGTTCTTCTGGACCCACCGCCACTTCCAGGACCGCGTGGTGCACCTGTGGGAGGCCCTGGCGGACCACTACCGCGGCAACCCCATGGTGGCCGGCTACAACCCCCTGAACGAGCCCGCGGACTCCGACGGCCTCACCATCGGACCCTTCTACGAGCGGCTGCACGCCGCGATCAGGGCGGTCGACCCGGACCACACCATCTTCCTCGACGGCAACCGGCACGCCACCGAGTTCGACTCCTTCCGCGACCCGTGGCCGAACACCGTCTACACCGTCCACGACTACGCCCTCGCCGGCTTCGCCGACAGCGGCGACTACCCGGGCTTCTCCCGCGGCCAGTACGTGAACCGCGACTTCCTCGAAAGCCGCTTCCTGACCCGGTCCGCGTACATGCGCAGCACCCGCACCCCCATATGGGTCGGCGAGTTCGGCCCGGTCTACAGCGGCGACGCGAAGCGCGACGCGGCCCGCTACAGGGTGCTCGCCGACCAGCTCGCCCTCTACGACGAGCTGGGCGCCGGGTGGAGCCTGTGGACGTACAAGGACATCGGCCTCCAGGGCATCGCGCACCTGCCCGCCGAGTCCCCGTACCTGCGGCGGATCGCCCCCGTCCTGGAGAAGAAGGCGCGGCTCGGCGTCGACGTGTGGGGCGGGGTGGACACCGGCGTGCGGCACATCCTCGACCCGATCGAGCGGACCGTCGCGGAGGAGTTCCCGTCCTTCGACCCGCTGCCGTTCGGCCAGCAGCAGTGGATCCACGTGCTGGTGCGGCACATCCTGCTCGCCGAGCCCATGGTCGACGACTTCGCCCGCTGCTTCGCCGGGCTCGACGCAGACGGCATGCGGGCGCTCGCCGACTGCTTCGCGCTGGAGCGGTGCGCCGTGCGCACCCCGCTTGTTGACCTGCTCAAGGAGCACCTGTGAGGATCACCGCGATCGAGACGCTGCTGCGCGGCCCGCTCGCCGCCGTCCGGGTCCACACCGACGACGGCCTCACCGGCATCGGGCAGACCGCACCCTACGAGGCGGCCACCAGCGTCGGAGTCCTGCACACCATGGTCGCCCCGCTCTTCCTCGGCAGGGACCCGTGGGACGTCGAGGCGCTCGTCGACGCCTGCGTACGGCACCACTACAAGTTCTCCGGCGGATTCCTGCTGCGCGCGCTCGCCGGTGTGGACACCGCGCTGTGGGACGTCCTCGGCAAGGCCGCGGGCCGGCCCGTCAGCCAGCTCCTCGGCGGGCACGCCAGGGCGTCGGTGCCGATGTACGCCTCCAGCATGCGCCGCGACATCACGCCCGAGGCGGAGGGCGAGCGCCTGGCGGAGGCGATCGCGGAGCGGGGATTCAGGGCGGTGAAGATCCGCGTCGGCGAGGCCATGGGCCGCGACCGGGACGCCGCGCCCCGCAGGACCGAGCGGATCGTGCCGCACCTGCGCGACGCGCTCGGCGACGACGTCGACCTGTCCGCGGACGCCAACGGCGGCTACTCGGCGGGCCGTGCCATCAGGGTCGGCCGGATGCTGGAGGAACACGGCTACTTCCACTTCGAGGAGCCCTGCCCCTTCCCGGACATCGAGCAGACCGCGCGGGTCGCCGCCGCCCTCGACATCCCCGTCTCCGGCGGCGAGCAGGACACGTCGCTGGCGCAGTTCCACCGCATGATCAGCACCGGTGCCGTGGACATCGTGCAGCCGGACATCGGCTACCTCGGCGGCGTGTCGCGGGCCCGCAAGGTCGCCGTGCTCGCCGAGGCCGCGGGCATCCCCTGCACCCCGCACTGCGCCAACGACTCGCTGCTGCAGGTCTTCAGCCTGCACCTCGCCGCCGCGCAGCCCGCGTGCAGCCAGTACCAGGAGTGGAGCATCGAGAACACGCCGTGGACGCAGGGCGTCTACGCGCCGCTGCTGAAGGTGGCGGACGGCGAGGTCGCCGCGCCCACCGCGCCGGGCTGGGGCATCGTGCTCGACCCCGACTTCGTACGGGCCGCGGAGTGCCGCCGCTCCGCGCTGTGACGAGCAGTAGGCGCCGTGAACCGCGGGAGCCGTGAACCGCGGGAGCCGTGAACCGCGGGAGCCGTGAGCTGAAGGAGTCGTGAACCGTAGGAGTCGCGAGCCGGAGCGGCGGTGGTCCATGGGTGCCGTGAACCGCGCCCGCCGCCCCTGCGCCGGGCCGGGCGCCGCAGCGCCGTCGCCGAGCGTGGTGAGCCCTCACGCAGACATAGGTGGCGGGGACATGCATCCGCCTGCGACCTGCCGTTCCCGGCCGGTGGCGGCCTTTTCGACCTTGTGCCGGTCACAGGGGGTGCGCAAGCGGGCCGAAAGCGCTGTAATGGCCAATTGAGGTCAGCGACGGCTCGACGGGACGGGGAACGGGAGCGTTGCGTGTCGAAAGTGCGCTGGAGGCGATCCCCTCGGATCTGGACGCCCAGGGGCGTGCCCGGTCCGTCGTGGAACAGGTCCTGGTCTTCACCGATGCCACGCATGCGGCCGTCTACCAGCCGGCACGAGCCGGCGAGGAGCTGCGCCTGACCGTCGCGGCGGGCGTGCCCGGGTCGCTCTACGGCCTCGTGGACGGCTACGCGACCGGCGGCGACGCCCCGGTGGCCGCCGCGCACCGCTCTCGAACGCCGCTCTGGCTGGCGGCCGAGGAGCTGGCGGGGCGGCCCGGTGCCGGTGGGACCGCAACCAAGGACATGGCGCTTGCGGTCCTGCCGCTGACCGGGGACGGTGCGGGCCGCGGCTGCCTGCTGGCGGTGGGGGACGGTCCTGAGGGCTTCGGCGAGGAGGACCGGCGGCGTCTGGAGCTGTTCGCGGGCGCGGTCGTGGCCCCGTCGGCGCGCCGGATGCCGCCCGGTGCCACGATGGTCACACCGGACGGCGACGTGCCCGTCAGCACCTTCACCCTGTCCATGGACACCGGTCACATCGAGGTCGCCGAGCACGTGTTGGACCTCTTCGGCATCCACCCGGAGGACTTCGACGGCCGGGTGGAGACCCTGCTGTCGCTGACCGTGCCGGAGGACCTGCCCACGCTGATGTCCGTGGTCGAGCCCGACCACATGGCCATCGGCGACCGCGAGCTCGACTTCCGTATCCGCCGTCCGTCCGGGGAGCCCAGGTGGCTGCGGCTGCGCGGCCAGGTGCTGCCCGGCGGCCCGGACCACCCGCCGCAGTTGCTCGGCACCGTCGTCGACACCTCCCTGCTGGGGCCCGGCGCCAACGACGTCTTCCGCATCCAGCAGCTCGCCGCCGTGCTGGCGGCCGCAGGAACCGTCCGCGACGCGAGCCACGCCATCGTCGCGGCCCTGCGCCAGCCGCTCGGCGCGGACCGGGCCGCGCTCGCCGAGGTGGAGTCGGACCGGCTCGTCGTCACCGTCCTGGATCCGCCCGAGCCTGAGGCATGGCCGGAGCTGTGGCGCGCCGAGTGGCGCACCGAGTGGCCGGACGCGCCGATGCGTTCGATGCCCACCGTCGCCGCCGCCCTCCAGGACGGCCGGCCCGTGGTGTGGCCCGCGGGCGCCTCCCTCGAACCCGCGCTCGCCGGTGTCGGTCCCGGCGGCCTCGCCGTCATGCCGCTGCCCGCACGGGGACGAACGGTCGGCGTCTGCGTCTTCGGCTGGGACGAGCCGCACACCTCGGGACCCGACGAACGCTCCCTGCTCACCGCGGCCGCGGGGCTCGCGGGCCAGGAACTCACGCGCGTGCACGCCCTCGACGCCGAGCACGAACTCGTCGGCATGCTCCAGCGCTCCCTGCTGCCGCGCCGGCTGCCCCCGCTGCCCGGCGGGCGCGCGGTGGCCCGCTACCTGCCCAGCACCGTCGGCCTCGAGGTCGGCGGCGACTGGTACGACGTGATTCCCATGCCCGACAGCCATGTCGCCCTCGTCATCGGAGACGTCCAGGGCCACAACGCCGGTGCCGCCACGCTGATGGGCCAGATGCGCACCGCGCTGCGCGCCTACGCGGTCGAGGGGCACCCCCCGGACGTGGTCGTCTCGCACGCCAACCGGCTGCTGCTGGGCATGGAGAGCGACCTCTTCGCCACCTGCTGCTATGTCGACGTCGACATGGAGGAGGGCACCGCCTGGTGCGTCCGGGCCGGCCACCTGCCGCCGGTGCTGCGCCACCCCGACGGCTCGACGCAGGCGGTGGTGACCGAGGGCGGGCCGCCGCTCGGCGTGGTCACCGAGGCGGAGTTCCCCATGACGCCCCTGCGGCTGCTGCCCGGCTCGATGCTGGTGCTCACCACCGACGGCCTGGTGGAGACCGCGGACCTCGATCTCGACGACGGCCTGCTCAGACTCCGTGAGCAGCTGGAGCGAGCCGATCCGGGCCACCTCGGCCAGGTCGCGGACATGCTCCTCGCCGGCGGCAACCGCAACGACGACGTGGCGCTGCTCCTGCTGCGCTACGACGGCATGGAGGTGCGCCCGCGGCGCGAGAGCTGGACGATCTGGCGGGTTCCGGAGGCGCCGCGGCACGCCCGCCGCTTCACCACCCGCACGCTGCGCGCCTGGGGGGTCACCCACGACCTCGACGCGGTCCTGCTCGTCGTCTCCGAACTGGTCACCAACGCCCTGGTGCACACCGACGGGCAGGTGCGCCTCGAACTGACCCTCATCAACGACCGGCTGCGGATCGCCGTCGGCGACTCCTCACCGCGCACTCCCATCAAGCCGACCAACATCGGCTGGGAGGCCACCGGCGGCCGCGGCATCCTGCTGGTGCAGGCCGTGTCCGACGCCTCGGGGACCGTGCCGGTGAGCGGCGGCAAGCAGGTGTGGAGCGAGATCGAGCTGGGGTGACCCCCGCGTCGCGCCCCGTCGGGCGGGATGGGCCGGTCAGGCCCCGGGGACGGTCTGGTGGATCCGGCGGAGGAAGGCGGCGTTGTCCGGGGTCGAGCGCAGCCGGTCCAGCAGGGTTTCGAGCCCGGCGTGGCCGTCGCCGGCGGCAAGGGCGCGGCGCAGTCCCCGCAGGGCCGTCAGTTCGGCGGACGGGACGAGGAGTTCCTCGCGCCGGGTGCCGGAGGCGGGGATGTCGACGGCGGGGAAGAGGCGCTTGTCGGCCTGGGCCCGGTCGAGGCGCAGTTCCATGTTGCCGGTGCTCTTGAGCTCCTCGAAGAAGTAGTCGTCGGCGCGGGAGCCCGTCTCGACGAGCGCGGTGGCGAGGATGGTGAGGGAGCCGGCCTCCTCGGTGAGCCGGGCGGCACCGAAGAGCCGCTTGGGGCCGTGCAGCGCGGAGGCGTCCACCCCGCCGCTGAGGGTGCGTCCGCCCGCGGCGGCCGCGTTGTTGTGGGCGCGGCACAGCCTGGTCAGGGAGTCCAGCAGGATGACGACGTCGCGGCCGTCCTCGACCATCCGCTGGGCGCGTGCGACGGCGAGCTCCGCGAGGGCGATGTGTTCCCTGGCCGACCGGTCGAAGGTGGAGGCCAGCACCTCGCCGTGCACCCGGCGGCGCATGTCCGTGACCTCCTCGGGGCGTTCGTCGAGCAGCACCACCATGAGGTGGCACTCGGGGTGGTTGGCGGCGAGCGACGCGGCGAGCTGTTGCAGCACCACCGTCTTGCCGGCCTTGGGAGGGGCCACGATCAGCCCGCGCTGCCCTTTGCCGACGGGGGCCACCAGGTCGACGACGCGCCCGGTGAGGCCGCTGCCGGAGTGCTCCAGGCGGAGCCGTTCAAGGGGGTGCAGGGGTGTCAGGTCGTGGAAGTGCGGCCTGTCGCTCCGCCGGCCGGGCGGTCGCCCGTTGACGAGGGCGACCTCGCCGAGCGAGCGCTTCGCGCCCAGCTCGCCGACGACGGTGTCGCCGTTGCGCAGGCCGAGACGGCGGATCTGCGCGGCGGACACCTGGGCGTCGCGGGGCTGCGGCAGCAGCTCAGGCCCGCGCAGGAAGCCCTGCCCGTTCCTGGTGATGTCGAGGACGCCGGCGGTCTGCTCGGGGCGCTGCCCGGCGGACGGCGGCGTCGTGGGTTCGAGTGTGGTGGTCATTCAGGTCCTTTCACGGGACGGCCCGAACTGGGCCAGGAATCGGTCCGGCGCCGGTGGCGATGGCTGCGACGCCATCGGACGATGACGGCGAGGCCGTCGGACGGGGCGCGGACGGCCCGGTGACGGTGCGGCCTGCGCACACGTGGGGCCGGGAGCGGAGAACCGGCAGAAGGCCGAGCAGCGGCCTCAAGCCCGCGGCGAACGAAACAGCAGGTCACACACGAGACCGGGTGCTCTCGAGAAGAGAGCGAGCCATCGGCCGGAGGAGAGAAGCACGGGCGCCATGAACACGGCGCACACACATGCCGTGACCACTGTACCACCGACCCCGCCGGGCGTCACCGGCTGCCGAGGCCTGCTCGTGCCGCGTGTCCCTCGGCAGTGCGGCCACCGAGGCCGTTCGCGCCCCTGCGCTCCGGGCCTTCAGGCTCCGTGGCCGAGCCGGACGCCGTCGACCTCGTCCGGTGCGGTGCCGTCCGGGGACACGCAGGCCAACGCCGCCCGGACCGCCTCGGTCAGGCGGCCGGCGACGTCCGTTCCGAGCGCGGTGACCAGCGGTTCGGCAGCGCACTCCAGCAGGGCCATCGCCCTGCTCCAGTTCTCCAGAACGGAGTCGTGCAGCAGTCGGAGCGCGACGGCCGGCGGCCGGAGCCCGAGCAGGACCGGGAACAGCCTCGTCACCGCCTCGTCCTGTTCCACCCGGCTGAACGGGTCGTCGGGCAGCCGCTCGGCCTCGGCGAGCAACTCGACGGGATCGACCAGTTCGCCGAGCACCGGCGAGCACGCGAACTGCAGGAGGGTGACCACCCGCTGCGCCCCACGGCCCTCGCTCGCGTCGACGATCTCCCCGGCCAGACGCCGGACCCGGTCGTCGACCGGCCGCAGCCGGGCGGCGAACTCGACGAGCCCGGCGGCTGCCGGCAGGCGGTCGCCGGACGCCAGGGCACGGACCTTCTCGGCGAAGGCGCCGCTGATGGGCTCGCCCTCGCCGGCGGTGACCAGGTCGACGGCGGCCGCGTACACCGGGTCTTTGATCACCATCTCGGCGGCGCGGCCACGTCGCGGCGCGATGAGGGACTCGTGGAACGCCACCGCCGCGCGGGCGATGTCCAACGCGGTGTCAGGGTGGCCCTCCGGCACGGCCGGCCGCGAGATCACGTCCTCGTGCACGCGCTGGAACGTCGGGTAGGGCGCTCTGCCGCTCAGCACGCTGCCGGCGTACGCCGCCGACGCGAACGTCACGAACGACAGCTGGAACGCGTGCTGGAGGTAGCCGAGGCCCGCGTCACCCAGCAGGTGCAGTCCGGTGTCGGCCTCGTGGGGGATGAGCCGGATCGCGGCCTCGAACAGGGCCCGGTGGTCTGGCCGGACGTAGGCGAAGGCGAAGCCGTCCTGGTCGTCCACCGTCCACGCGTACGAGGGAATGCCGGACAGGGCCCGGCCGACCTCGGCCCAGAGCCTGCCGGCCCGCTCCGCCGCGCCCGTCTCGGCGGCGGACCGGAACAACGCGGCCGTGCCGATGGCTCGCTCGCCGCCGTCGGTGAGCGAGTGGACGAGTGCGGAGGCGAGGCGTGGCTCCCGGTCCACGACGGTTTCGGCGAGGACCCGGACGGTGCGCGCCAGGGAGTAGGGATTCCCGCTCGACCACGAGCCGGGCGCCATGGCCCGGATGAGGTCCGCCGGGTCGTGGTGGAAGCGCCGCTCGCTGAGGAACTGCCAGTCCCTGGTGTGGTTGTACAGGAACGGCAGGTGTTCCGCCCGTTCAGCCGGAGATCCCGGCCCACGGGGCGGTGAGGCCCCGGTGAGCGGGTAGTACGGCCCAAGGCGCCGGTCGACGAGCGGCGGTGCCTGTTCCGCGGACCGGTGGATCCCGGCCAGGATGGTCCGCGGGGTGTCGGAGTCGCCGCGGTCGAGGAGCGCGTGGGCGATCCGGGCCAGCGTGGAGTACCGGTCGGGCAGGAACTCGGACCAGCCGACGTTGGCCATCTCGCCGGCGGCCGCGACCGCGCGCTGCGGATCGTATCCGGCCAGCTCCAGGGCCACGGTCCGCAGCTCCGACTCGCGGAAACTGTAGGAGACAGTGCCTCCGCCGGGGTCGGCGGGGCGGATCATGGCGTGGGCCCGCTCGACCATGCGCTGTGCCTCGGAGCGGTCGAACCGGGCGACGACCTTGCTGACCCGTATGCGGGTCCACACCGTGTCGTTCCAGGCGACCAGCCGGTCGAGCAGGGCCCGTGCGCGGTCCAGGGCGCCGAACCGAGCCCACAGCGTCGCCGCGCGCAGGAACGCGTCGTCGACAAGGCCGTCGACCTCGATGGCGTCCAGCCGGTCCAGGAGGGCCCTGGCGGTCGTGCGGTCGTGCTCGGCCAGTCGGGAGGCCGCCTCGACGATGCCCTCGGTCCGTTCCGCGGCATCCGGGGCTTCCCGGTCGACCGCGGTGAGCAGGGCGGCGAGGTGTCCCGCGGCACGGTCCGCGTCGACGGCCGCCCAGGCCGCGGCCAGGCCGGCCCGGGTGCGCAACTCGTCGGTGAGCGCGGCGCCGGACAGGGCGTCCTCGGCGAGCCGCAGCAGATCGGGGAGGTCGCCGGGCTCGGCCCGCGCCGCGAGGTCCAGGTAGGCGCCGGCCCGGTCGGTGCGGATCGACGCGACCAGCGCCCGCGCCGCCTCCAGGTCGCCGGTTGCCTCCGCAGCCGCGCGGTAGACCGGGTCCGGGGCTTCGGACCGGCCGGTCGCCGAGGCGCGTTCCCACAGGCGCAGGGCGCGGGGCAGGTCGTGCGGCGCAAGTACACGCGCCGCCCGCTTCAGCGGATGCCTGCTCGGCGCCGTCGGGTCGCCGTCCCGTGCCTCGTCCGCCGGGACCGTCAGCGCCGTCTCCACGAGCAGGTCCAGCAGTTCCGTGCGCAGCGGCCTGCTCCGGTTGACGATCTCCACCGCCGCCTCGAACTGCTGGAGCGAGGGCGGCTGCGCGGACAGGTGCTCCAGCGCCTCCTCGGTGCGGCCGAGGCGGACCAGCAGGCCGAGCACGGCCGGTGCCAGGGTGCGCATGCCGCGCAGCACCTGCCGGCGGACCACGCCCAGGTACAGCACGGCCGGTATGCCCGTGGCCGGCGGGAAGCGGTTGACGACCCGCTCGCCGACCAGGTCGAGCAGCCGGAGGAAGTGCCGGTCCGAGCCGAGGTCCGCCCGGATCGCCCGTCGCAGCCCGCCGCAGACCAGATGCACCGCTCCGTCCGCGACCGCGGGGCGGCACCGGATGGTGTGTTCCGCCAGGTGCGTCAGCCCGTAGCGGTCCACCGCGGGCCAGTCGACCTCCGCCCAGGACGCGGCCGCGCCGCGGTAGTGCCGGACGATCCGCTCGTGCCACTCCTGGGTGTCCACCGCGTAGTCGGGGTGCTCGCGCGCGGTCCGCTCGCCGGCCAGGAACTCGCCGATCGAGGCGTGGTAGAAGGCCAGGCGCTCGCCGCGCACGTCGAGCAGCCACCGCAGCCGCGCCAGCACGTTGCGCACCGCCCGCGGCCACACCCGGATGCCGGCGAGCGCGGTCAGCTCCTCGACGGTCAGCGGGTCGCGCGCCACGGTCAGCACGCCGAGGAGCGGTTGGCCGACCGTCTCCCAGGCCGGCGCCGTCCGCCCGGCGGCACCGGCCGGGTCGCGGATCTCCAGCATGCCGAGGTTCTCGATGTCGGTACGCGCGGTCGCCACGAAGAACGCGTACAGCCCGCCGAGGCCGGGCGGCAGGTCGTTCAGCGCGAGGAGCTTGGGCAGCAGTACCCCGTCGTCAGCTGTGGCCGCGTCGGTCAGCGCCCGTGCGTAGGCCGCCAGGTGGAGGAAGTTCCCGGCCGCCCTGCGAACCGCGTCCCGGCGCAGCGTCCGAGGATCGTGGCCGCGGCACCGGGCCGCACGGGTGACGGCCTCGGTGCCCAGCACGTGTTCCGCGTAGCCGGCGAGGTCGTCGTGCACCTGCGGGGAGCCGGGGTCGATGGCGACCTCGTGCAGCCGGTGTGCCCGGCTCAGCCGCAGGGGTTCGAGTGCCGGGTGCGGTCGCGAGGTGAGCACGAGGCGCACGTTGCGCGGCAGTTCCGGCCCGCGCACGAGCCAGTCCAGCAGGTCCGCGTGCCTGCCGGCCAACTCGTCGAGCGCGTCGAGGAGGATCACGATCCTGGCGTCCGGGTCCTCGGCGAGCAGGACCTCGGCCGGGTCGATCAGTGCGAGGTGGGCGAGGTTGTCGGGTTCCAGCAGCCGGGGTTCGAGGGTGGCGGTGCCGATCTCGATGCCGCTGACGCTGCCGGATACCACGTGGGTGACGCGCTGCTCCAGCGCGAGGGTGGCGGTGCGGTGGAACGGGGACGCCGTCAGGTCGGCGATCCGGATGCCGACGGCGCGGCCACCGGCTTCCACGGTGTCGATGTGCTGGCGCACCACCACTTCGAGCCGGTCCTGCCGGAAGAGCTCGGGCCGGTGGCGGGCGAGTTGGTGGCCGATCGACAGCAGGAACGACTGGACGTCCCCGCCGGCCAGCGCGGTCCGGCTGTCCCGGCGGACGAAGTACCGCAGCCGGTCGGGCCGGGACCTGGCCAGTGAGGCCAGCATGCTGGTCTTGCCCGCCCCCGGCTCCCCGGTCACCAGCACGTAGCCGGCGTCGCCGGCCAGCGCCCGCTCGATCCGTTCCCGGAGCCAGCGGCGCTCGACGAAGTCCGGCCCGGTGCGGTCCCGGACCAGGTCCTCGAACGGCTGGGTCACCCGGGCCACCCGCCCATCAGCGCCCGGACCCGTCGGTGCCCAGGTCGACACCGACGGCCTCGCCGCCGCGTTCCACCCGGCCCACCCGGGTGGTGCCCTCGATGGTACCGGCCGCCCGGTCGGCGCGGACCGCCGCGACGTAACCGGCCACTGTGTCGGCGTCCACGCTGCCGCGGACCAGCACGGCGTCGCGCGACTCCCCGGCGAACACCACCGGCGTGCCGTGAACGGCGGCGATCACGCCGCGCAGGGCGTCGACCGTCCGCAGCAGGCGCTCGTCGGCCGGGTCGACCGGGTCGATTCCCGAGGCGTACTCGTGCAGTCGGGCCCGCAGCGCCCGCAGGTCGTCCTCGAAACGGCCCACCAGGGCCGGGTCGGCGCCCGGCAGCGCCTCCGGCTCGGCGATGCAGGGTGGCGTCGCGGTCTCGGCGCCGGCTTCGCCGGACCGTTCACGGCGGAGCCTGAGGAGTTCCCCGGCCTGCCCGTAGAGGAACCTGATGCCCTCGGTCAGCGCCGTCACGCCGAGCGTGATCAGGGGCAGTTCCGGCATGGCACCTCGTGTCGCCGCTCGGGTAGGGAGGACTGCGTCGAAGTGTAGGCAGCCTGTGCGGCGAAGGTGACCGTTTTGCCGAGGGCGGGGCCCGGTGCGGTGCTCGGCGGCAGGGTGCTCCGGGGGGACTTGCCGCCGGGGCGGGCCGGATCGGCCGCGCCCCGGGCGCCGGGATTCCCGGCTCCCGGGGCGCGAGCTGCGGGCCCCGGCGGCGAGCCGTCACCGCGCCCCGGCGACCAGCCCGGCCCGGGCGCCGGCCGGCGGCTTCCGCCTCTCGTACCGCTTCGGCAGGAGCAGCAGCGATCCCGCGCCGATGACGGCGAGCACGGTCATCACCACGAATCCGCTGGAGAAGCTGCCGGTCACGCTGACGATGAAGCCCATCACGGAGGGCGCGACGATGCCGGACAGCGCGAACGAGGCGTCGGCGAAACCGGCCGCGACGCCGGGCTGTGAGGGCGCCGCGTCGATCGCGGCGACCCACCAGATGCCACCGGTCACGAAGCCCAGGCCGACTCCGATCGAGATGAAGGTCACCGCGACGGTCAGGGACGGCGACGTGAAGATCGGGATCAGCGCGGTGCCGGAGAGCAGCAGCGCGACACCCATGATGGTGAGGCGGCTTCTGGGGTCGCCGGTCCGGGCGAAGACCCGGTCGGTGATCACGCCGCCGATGAGGGCGCCGCCGATGCCGGCCGCCCAGGGCGCGACGGTGAACAGGCCGACCGCGGTGATGCCGAGGTGGTACTGCGACGACAGGTACTCCGGCAGCCAGTACATGAAGCCCCAGAACATGAAGCCCCACGCGAAGTAGCCGACCGCGATGATCCACAGGTTCCGGTTGGTGAGCACCGGGCGCCACTGGATCCGCTCCGTCGAGGACCGTTCCTCCGCGAGCTGTCCGGCGGCGATGTGCTCGTGCTCCGCCGCCGACACCTTCCCGTGCTCGTGCGGGGTGTTCCTGAGCAGCGCCCAGGCGACCACGAACCACAGCGCTCCGAGCCCGGCGAGCACCCAGAACATGCCCTGCCAGCCCACCGCCGCGATCAGCTGCGTCACCAGCGGACCGCCGATCAGCAGGGATCCGGCCACGGCGACACCGCCGACCATCGCGAGCGCGATCCCGCGTTCCTTCTGCGGCATCCAGCGGCTGACCGTGCGGCTCGCCGCGGGGAAGCCGGGGCCCTCGCCCGCACCGAGGACGATCCGGGCGATGAACAGTCCGACGAACGAGCCCGAGATCGGGGTCACCGCGGTGACGACCGACCATACGGCCACGCCCACCAGCAGGATGCGCCGTGCGCCGTAGCGGTCGACCAGCGGGCCGGCCAGGAACGCGAACACCATGTAGCCGATGGAGAAGGCGCTGCTGATCAGCCCGTACTGGGACGTGCTGATGCCGAAGGCCTTGGTGAGCGGGGCGACCGCGTAGCTGATGGCACTGCGGTCGATGTAGTTGATCACGATCAGGGCGACGATCAGGGCGAGCGTCAGCCACCGGACGTTGGAGCGCGAGGAACTCATGGTTCACCTCGGATGAGTGATGGGGAGTCTGTCCTGCCTCATGTGCCGGCCGCCACCGCGGACAGCGCACGGGTCAGGCCCGTGGTGTCCTTGGCGGCGGTGATGTTCCACACCTCCTCGGCCAGCGCCCGCACCGCTGACTCGTCGCCGGCGCCGAGGGCGTTGGCGAGGAACTTCGCGGTGAGTTCCGTGGCGTCCAGAGGGTCCTGCGGGCTCCCCCTGTTGACCATGACACGTTCGGTCACGGTGGATCCGTCGTCGAGTTCCGCCGTGAGGACGGCCGGGAACTGGTGCGGGAAGACGGCGGTGCACTCCTCGTCCGCGACGCAGGTCACGCGCCCGGCCAGGTCGAGGCGCCGGGGATCGGCCGCCGCCTCGTCCGTGAAGTCCTGGTGGAACACTCCGAGTCCGCGGCCCGGAGCGCCGGGTTCCGCGAGCAGTCCGGCCGCCACGGTGTAGGGGCCGCTGAACGCCGCGTGGTAGCCGGAGCGCGGGCGTTCCTTCTCGGCCGCGGGCTCCGCGATGGTGCGCAGGACGGGGGCCGGCACGCCGAGCGTCAGCCGGGCGATCTGCCCGGGGTCGACGCCGCGGCGGCGCAGCCGCATGGCGGCGTCCACGCCCGCGTGGGTGAAGTGGTTGCACGGGTACGGCTTGATGAACAGCCGGGACAGCTCCCAGCGCTCGCCGAGCCCGTCGGTGGTCGCCGCCACCGCGGCGTCCCGGTCGAAGCGCTCGCCGCAGAACGCCTGGAAGAAGCCGAAGCGGCCCTCCAGGACGGTGGGCGGCCCGGTCAGGCCGAGCCGTGCCATGTCGGCCGCGACCACACCGGCGTGCGCGGCCCAGCCGCAGTGCACCCGCTTGACGGTGCCCCCCGTGCGGTTGGCCTCGATGATGCCGGAGCCCATGCTCGCCGCGATGCCGATCGCCGAGCGGATGCCGTCGGTGTCCAGGCCGCGCAGCATCGCGGCGGCCACCGCGGCACCGATCGCGCCGCAGATGGCGGTGGCGTGCAGCCCCCGTTCGAAGAACACGGAGTTGCCGAGCTCCTCGTCGTACTGCGCCATGCCGAGCCTGCACGTGACCTCGATGCCGACGGCCGCCGCGTCGAGGAGCCCCGCCCCGGTGGCGCCGACCGCCTCCGCGGTGGCGAGGGCGGCGGGCAGGACGGACGCCGACGGGTGCAGCACGGACGGCAGATGGGTGTCGTCGAAGTCCAGGCTGTGCGCGAGAGTGCCGTTGACCAGCGCCGCCGACGGCGCGGGCAGCCGGGTCGCGGAGCCGATGACGGTCGCGGCGGGGGTGCCGCCCCACTCGTCCACCAGCTCCCGCACCGCGGTGCCGGGCCGCTCGTGCAGCGCGGCGAGGCTGTTGCCGAGCAGGTCGAGCAGGTGGCCGGCGGCCTTCTCGCGCAGGTCGGCGCGGAGTTCACCGTCCCGGATCCCGGCGGCGAACTCCGCGAGCCGCTGGGCGGGGGTGGCCGTGGTCGTGGCGTGCGTGGTCATCAGGCCACCACCGCGACCGGGCGGATGGGGGAGCCGGTGCCGCCGACGATCCTGAGCGGGGCGACGACGAAGAGGAACGCGTGCCGGCCCGTGGCGGCCAGGTCCTCCAGCGCGAGGTGCTCCATGATGTAGACGCCGTGGTCGACCAGCAGCAGCCGGTGGACCGGCAGGACGCTGTGGCCGGCGCCCGGCGGTATCTGCTCGCAGGCGGTGGTGTCGGAGCCGACAGCCCGGACGCCGCGTGCCACGAGCCAGCTTCCCGCGTCCTCGGTGATGCCGGGCACCCCGGACTCCTTGCCGAGATAGGCGGCCGGGTCGCCGAAGTTCCTCGCCCAGCCGGTGCGGACGAGCGCGACGTCACCAGGCCGGGGCTCCGCGCCGCCCTGCTCGGCGGCGCGCTCCAGGTCGGCGGCGGTGACGCCGTACCCTCCGGGCAGGGTGTCGACGCCGTGGCCGGCGGCGGCGTCGAGGAGGACCCCGCGGGTGACCATGGCGGGGGTCTGCTCGGCGCCGTGCTGCGAGAACGCCCCGCCGGTCTGCGCCTCGGCGGCGTCGATCCCGCCGTGCAGCATGCCGTTGTGGCTGACGTGGGAGAGCGCGTCGATGTGGGTGCCGACGTGGCCCCCGGTGACGATCACCTCGTTGGCGGCGGAGCCGCCGTCCGGGCGGACCATGTCGCCGTGCCGGCGGGCCAGCGTCATGCGGAAGCCGGGGTGGTTGGGCGAGCACGGCATCCCGGTGAACAGCGGCTGTCCCAGCTCGACGATGTGCGGGTCCGCCGGCAGAGCGTCCAGCAGGGGATTGGCCGACCGCTGGTACGGCTGGGATGGCTGCGATGCCTGGGGTGGCTGGGATGAGGTCATGGCCTGCCTTGCGTGGAGAGTGGTGGAGGAGCGGTACGCGTCCGCTGCTCGGTGGTGTTCCGGTGTTCGCGGGGGTGGGCCCGTGGGGTCGGGGTGGGGGCCCGTGGGGTCGGAGTGGGGCCCGTGGGGTTGGGGTGGGGCACGTGGGGTCGGAGTGGGGCCCGTGGGGTCGGGGTGGGCCCGCGTGGCCGCGGGCGTTCAGCCCGCGCGGTCAAGCACCCATCGGGCGCGGGCCACGACCGCCGGATCGATCAGGCGGCCGCGGTCGTCGAGCCACGCGGCGCTGCCGGCCTCCTGGGCCCGGCGGAGGGAGTCGACCAGCCGGCGCGCTTCCTCGACCTCCTCGGAGCGGGGGGTGAAGACCGCGTTCACGACGGGCACCTGCTTGGGGTGGACGACGGATCGGCCGAAGAAGCCCTGGGCACTCGCGCGTTCGGTGGTGGCGGCGAGTCCGTCGAGGTCCGTCACGTCCGTCCACACGCTCTGTACCGGGCTCGGGAGCCCGGCCGCGCGTGCCGCGTTCACGATGCGTGCGCGCGCCCAGTCGAGCGCCTCGTCGCCGTGCACCCGGAGGTCGGCGCTGAGATCGGCCTCGCCGAGCGAGAGGAACGTCACCTGCGCCGCCGCAGTGGCGAGTTCGAAGGCGCGCTCGACCGCGAGCGCCGTCTCGAAGAGCAGGTGCAGGGGTGCGTCCACATGGCGCAGCACGGTCGCGACGTCCTCGGGGCTCTCGCACTTGGGGAGCCGCAGACCCTGCACGGGGGCGCCGGCGAGGGCCGCCAGGTCGGCCTTCCCGTAGGGGAGTGCGACCTGGTTGACACGGAGCCACAGCGGTTTGGGCCAGTCCTCTCCGACGGCCTTGACGGCGGCCGCGCGCGCCTCGTCCTTGCGGTCGGGCGGCACGGCGTCCTCCAGGTCGAGGACGACGGCGTCCGCCTCGCCCCGCATCGCCTTGTCGAGGAGGTCGGGGCGGATGGCGGGGACGTACAGCCAGGACCGTATGCCGGTGCGGCCGGCGGTGCCGGCGCTGGTCTCGGTGCTGCTGCCGGGGTCCGTCGCGCGGGTGCTCATACGACGCCCCGCTGCGTGAGGGAGGCGATCTCGTCCGCGCCGACGCCGTACGCGCCGAGCACCTCCGCGGTGTCGCGGCCCTTGCGGGGACCGGGCCAGCGGACCTGCCCCGGAGTGTCGCTGAGCCGGAAGGGCACGTTCTGGAATCTGATGGTGCCGAGTTCCTCGTCCTCGACCGAGGTGACCGTCTTGAGGGCCTGGAACTGCGGGTCGGAGAAGATGTCGCTCATGTCGTAGATCGGTGCCACGGCGGCCTGGGCCTCCTCGAAGGCCGCCATCACCTCGGCGCGGGTGCGCTCGGCGATCCAGGAGCTGACCGCGCCGTCCAGCTCGTCCGCGTGCCGGGCCCGCTCGGCGCCCGAGGCGAACCACGGCTCGTCGATGTACTCGGGGTGCCCGACCAGGCGCAGCACCCGCTCGGCTATGGACTGCGCGCTGGTGGAGACGGCGACCCACGTGCCGTCCTTCGTGCGGTACGTGTTGCGGGGGGCGTTGTTGGCCGACCTGTTGCCGGTCCGCTGCTGGAGCTCGCCGAGCTGGTCGTAGGCGATGGCCTGCGGTCCGAGCAGCGTGATCATCGGCTCGATGATCGCCAGGTCGAGCACCTGGCCGCGGCCCGTGCGCTCCCGGGCGTGCAGCGCGGTCATGATGCCGAACGCGGCGGTGAGCGCGGACACGCCGTCGGCCAGTCCGAACGGTGGGAGGGTCGGCGGCCCGTCGGGCTCGCCCGTGATGGCGGCGAAGCCGCTCATCGCCTCGGCGAGCGTGCCGAAGCCCGGCCGCTTGGCGTAGGGGCCCTGCTGCCCGAACCCGGTGACCCGCGCGAGGACCAGGCGCGGGTTGGCCTCGGCGAGCGTCTCGTAGCCGAGACCCCAGCGCTCCAGCGTGCCGGGCCGGAAGTTCTCGATGACGACGTCCGCGTCGGCGGCCATGCGGCGGAAGATGTCCTGGCCCTCGGGACTGCCGAGGTAGAGGGTGATCGCCTTCTTGTTGCGGGAGAGCATCTTCCACCACAGGCCCACCCCGTCCTTGCTGGCGCCGTGGTGGCGTACCGGATCGCCCTTGGGGTGCTCGACCTTGATGACCTCGGCGCCGAAGTCGGCGAGCAGGGTGGCGGCGAGGGGGCCCGCGAAGAGCGTGGCGATGTCCAGCACCTTGATGCCGTCGAGGGCCGCTCGGCCGTCCACGTGGGGCCCGGGTGGGGTGTGGGTCATGGGGGTCCTTCCGTCATCGCGTGGGAGCCGGCCGTGGGGGAGGCCGCCCGACCGCCGGCGTTGGTGGCCTTCCAGCCGAGCTGGGTGGAGATCTCACGGGCCGCCTCGACCACGCGGGGCGCGCAGTCGCGGACGAACTGCGGGGTGAAGCGGGAGCGCGGGCCGCACACGGACACCGAGCCGCGGACGTCGCCGTCGAGGCCGAACACGGGGGCGGCGACGGAGCCGGCGTCGGCCTGGCGCTCGCCCTGGGAGCTGGCGTATCCGAGCTCCCTGACCGCGGCCAGTTCGGTGCGGAGCGTCTCGGGGTCGGTGATGGTCCGGTCGGTGAGCACGGCGAGTTCCGCGGTGAGGATCTCCTCGCGCCGCCGCTGCGGCAGGAAGGCGAGGAGGCACTTGCCGGAGCTGCCGGCGTGCAGGGGGAACCTGCGGCCGAGTTCGACGGTCATCTTCACCTCGTGGGTGCTGACGATCTGGTCGACGTAGGCGCGCCCACCGGGCACGGGGGCCGTGAGCGTCACCGTCTCCTGCGTCTGGAGCTGGAGCCGCCGAAGTGCTTCGGCGGCGACGGCTCGCAGGTCGAACTCGCGCAGGGCGCGGGCTCCGAGCGCGGCGGCGGTCGGGCCGAGACGGTACAGGCGCGTCCGCTCGTCGAGGACCACCATGCCGCGGGCGACGAGCGTCTGCAGGATGCGGTGCACCACGGCTTTGCTGAGGCCGAGTTCGCGTGCGATCCAGGACACCCCGAGGTCGTCGGGTGCGTCGGTGAAGAGCAGGAGCACGTCGATCACTCGCCCTGCGGTCTCGGTTCCGGGTCGGGTCGTCATGGGCCCATTCTCTTCCGCCTCCCTTGGCCGCGATCCGGAGCCTCCCCGAATCGGACGCTTCTGCTGTACCGCTCAATGGAACGCCAGGGAAGCATTGACGCCGGGCCCGGTCAAGGGGTGATGCCCAGGAAATATCGGCGTTACATGGATCTTGCCGGGAGGTATTGACGTTCTTTTGCCAGCGCTGGAATCATCGAGTCCGTTAGCTGTTCCGCTGAACGGAACGCTAGGGAAGGAGGTGGGCAGGTGCCCCCCGATCCGCCCGGAGCAGATCCGCACCGGCCGGGCGACGCCAAGGAAGCAGCCCGGCGCCACACCGCGGACCTCGGGTGCTGGGCCGCCCGGCTCTCCTGGTCCGACGTGCCCGACAGCGTCCGCGAGCGCCTCTCGCTGGTCCTGCTCGACACCCTGGCCGTGACGCTCGCCGGTGCCCGCACCGAGGGCCAGCGCCGCATCCGGGCCGCCTGGCCCACGCCCCCGGGGGACGCCCCCGTGCTCGGCGCGGGTGTCCTGACGCAGGCCGACACCGCCGCATACCTGAATGCGACCGCCCTGGTGTGCAGCGAGCTCGACGAGGGCGGGAAGTACGCCAAGGGCCACCCCGCGGGGCACGCGTTCCCCGCGATCCTCGCCCTGGCCGCATCGATGGGCTCCCCCGGGGAAGCGACCGCGCGGGCCCTGCTCGCCGGCTACGAGGTCGCCGCGCGCTTCGGCCGCGCCACCTCGCTCGCTCCCGGCGTCCACCCGCACGGGAACTGGGGGGTGACCGGTGCCGCCGCGGGCTGCGCGATCCTGCTCGGCCTGCCCGCATCCCAGGTCGCGGCGGCTGTCGACACCGCCGCGGCACTGCCGGTCGCCGGGCACTTCGACTCCGCGCTCGACGGCCACCGCGCCCGGGACGCCTGGATGGCCGCGGCCGCGGTGAACGGGCTGGCGGCGGCGCGGCTCGCCGCCGCCGGCGTCGTGCGCAACACCGGCACGGCCGCCCTGTCGCTCGGCCGGCTCCTCGGCGACTTCGACGCGCCGGTGCTCACCGGCGCGCTGGGCGAGGACTGGCAGATCGAGCACAACTACTTCAAGCGGCACGCCGCGTGCTCGTACACGCACCCGGCCGCCGACCTCGCCCTGGAACTGCGCGCCCGGCACCTTTCGACCAGGACGGGCGCCCAGGTGGTCGACGCCGTGACGGAGGTCCGCGTGGACACGCACGCGCTGGCCGCACCGCTGAACCGCACGCGCTGGGACGGCGGCCTGGCCGCGATGTTCTCCATCCCCTACACCGTCGCCACCGCTCTGCTGGACGGCGCGGTGGCCCCCGGCACGGCGGACGCGACCGAGGCCGACCGGCCCGACATCCACGCCCTGGCCCGCAAGGTCGCGGTCGCCGAGGACCCGGCACTGACCGCTCGCCTGCCGCGCGAGCGCCCCACCCGCCTGACCGCGGTCCTCGAAGGCGGCCGGCGGGTGGAGCTCCGCGCACCGGGCCCCGTCGGGGACAGCGACCACCATCCGTTCACACCGCACTCGCTCGCCGCGGTGCTCGCCGATCTGCTGGGCGACGGCGCCCTGGTGGACCGGCTGCGGCGCACGGCGGACGACCTGCCGGCGGCCGGCGACGTGGGACCGCCGCTGCGAGAGCTCGCCCGCCTCACCACCGGCACGGCAGCGGCACAAGGAGGCATCGCATGAGAATCCTCTCCGTCACCCCGATACGGGTGGGCGCCGGCGAACTGGCCCGGCGCCGCGACCGCTACCGGCGCCTGGCGCCGCCCGGCGTGGAACTCGTCCTTGAGGAGGTGGGCGAGGACGCACCCGAGCAGTTCGCGACCCCCGACGACATCGCCGCCTCGACCGCCTCGGTCACCGCGGCACTGGCCGCGGCCCCGGACGGGGACCTCGCCTGCCGGATGCCGGACTGCGTGCTCGACCCCGCCGTCCCCGTGGAACCGGACGGCGCGGCGGTCCCGACCGTCGGCATGCTGCGGCTCAGCGCGGCGCACCTCGTCGCCAGCGGGCGCACCTTCGGCGCCGTCACCCGCAACCACGCCATCGGCGAGGCGCTCGCCCGGCGGGTCGAGGAGTACGGGTACGGGCCCTGGTTCGCCGGTGTGATCGTGCTCGACCTCGCCTTCGACGCCATCCCCGACACCGGCCGCTGGAACGGCGCCGTGCGCGCCGCGCTCGACGGCTTCGCCGCCCGGGGCGTGACGGCCGTGATCAACGGCTGCTCGGCCGTCGACACCGACGCGCCGCACCCGGTGGAGCTCGTGGACCCGGCCGCGCTGGCCCTGCGGCTGCTCGCTGCGGGAGCCCGGCCGTGACCGGGCAGGCGGAGGACTTCGCCGTCGACCTGGTGGTGGCGGGAGCCGGCGGCGGCCTCGCCGGGGCGCTCAGGGCGGCCGAGCTCGGCCTCAGCGTGCTCGTCGTGGACCCCGACGAGCAGTTCCTGCGCGGCAACAACACCTCGATGTCCACCGCGATGATCCCCGGCGCGGGCTCGCGCTGGCAGCGCGCCGCCGGGGTCGAGGACGGCCCCGCCCGCTTCCTCGCCGACATCACCGCGAAGACCCACGGCACGGCCGACCCGGCGCTCGCGGCCGCCCTGGCCAGGGTCAGCGCGCCGCTGGTGGAGTGGCTGGCCGACGCGGTGGACGTGCCGCTGCACCTGGTGCGCGACTTCAGCTATCCGGGCCACAGCGCCGACCGGCTGCACACCGTCGAGGGGCGCCACGGATCGGCCCTCCTGCGCCACCTGCACGAACGGGCCCGGCGCTCCCCCTCGATCGACCTGCTGGTCCCCGCGCGCCTCGTGGACGTCGAGCGGGGCGCGGAGGGCGGGGTCACCGGCGCGGTCGTCGAGTACCCGGGCGGCCGCCGGGAGGCCATCGCCACCCGGGCCGTGCTGCTGGCGACCAACGGGTACGGCGCGAACCGCGAGCTGGTGGCGGAGAACATACCGGACATCTCGGCCGCCGATTACCATGGCGGTCAGTTCTCCACCGGAGACGGCCTGGCGATCGGGCTGCGGCACGGCGCGCGGTCCGCCTTCATGGACGCCTACCAGGGCCATGCGGCCCTCGCGCGCCGCTCGCGGACGCTGGTGGGCTGGGCCACGATCATGCACGGCGCGATCATGGTCGACGAGGGTGGCGAGCGGTTCGGGGACGAGACCACCGGCTACTCGGAGTACGCGGCGGCACTCGCCGCCCGTCCCGGTGCGCACGGCTGGATCGTCCTGGACCGCCGCATCCACGACCTGTGCCTGTCGTTCGCCGACTTCCGCCAGACCGTGGAGGCGGGGGCGGTGGTGTGGGCGGAGGATCCCGCCGCGCTGGCGGAGCGCGTCGGCTGTGACGCGAAGGCGCTCGCGGAGTCGGTGTCGGAACAGGTAGCCCTGGCCACCGGGGCGGCCGGGGGAGACCGGTTCGGCAGGACCTTCCTCGAGGAGCCGTTGCAGGGGCCGTTCGCGGCCGTCGAGGTGATCCCCGCCCTGTTCCACACCCAGGGCGGCCTCGTGGTCGACGGCGAGGCCCGCGTCCTCGGCGGGGACGGGGTGCCGATCCGCGGCCTCTTCGCCTCGGGCGGGGCGGCGCACGGCATCTCCGGACGGGGCGCCGACGGGTATCTGGCGGGCAACGGCCTGCTTCCGGCACTCGGACTCGCCTGGCAGGCGGCCACCGCCCTGTCCGGCACCACTGCACACTGAGAGAGGCACAGGCACCATGACCGAACTGGATCTGCTGATCAAGAACGTGCGTCTGGTGAAGCACGACGCCCCGGACATCCCCACCACGGACATCGGCGTCAAGGACGGCGTGTTCCACCGCATCGCCCCCGGCATCCCGGCCTCCGGCGCCGCCCAGGTGGTCGACGGCAAGGGGCTGCTCGCCTTCCCCGGCGTCGTCGACGCCCACCAGCACTGGGGGATCTACAACCCGCTGTCGGACGACACGGTGACCGAGAGCCGCGCCTGCGCCCAGGGCGGTGTGACGACGGCCCTCACGTACATGCGGACCGGGCAGTACTACATGAACCGCGGCGGCAGCTACGACGAGGTCTTCCCGCTCGTCCTCGACGCATCCGAGGGCCGGTCGCACGTCGACTACGGCTTCCACCTCGCGCCCATGCAGAAGTCGCACATCGACGAGATCCCCGAGCTCATCGCCCGCTTCGGCGTCACCTCGTTCAAGGTCTTCATGTTCTACGGCAGCCACGGCCTGCACGGGCGCTCCGCCGACCAGAACTCCTTCCTCATGATCCCGCCCGGTGAGCGCTACGACCTGGCGCACTTCGAGTTCGTGATGCGCGGCGTGCAGGCGGCACGCAAGGCGTACCCGGAGCTCGCGGACAGCATCTCGCTCTCCCTGCACTGCGAGACCGCCGAGATCATGACCGCGTACACCAGACTGGTCGAGGAGGAGGGCAGGCTCGACGGCCTCGCCGCCTACAGCGCCTCGCGCCCGCCGCACTCGGAGGGACTCGCGGTCACCATCGCGAGCTACCTCGCGGCCGAGACGAACCTGCCGAACATCAACCTGCTCCACCTGTCGTCGCGCAAGGCGATCGAGGCCGCGATGCTGATGGCGAAGACGTTCCCCCAGGTCGACTTCCGCCGCGAGGTGACGATCGGCCACCTGCTCGCGAACATCGAGACCGCCTCCGGCGTCGGCGGCAAGGTCAACCCCCCGCTGCGCCCGCAGGAGGACGTGGACGCGCTGTGGGAGCACCTGGTGGCCGGCGACGTCGACTGGGTCGTCAGCGACCACGCCTGCTGCAAGGAGGAGACGAAGTTCGGCGACCCCAAGAGCGACGTGTTCGCGGCCAAGTCCGGGTTCGGTGGCACGGAGTACCTGCTGCCGGGCCTCGCGGGCGCGGCACCCGCCCACGGCCTGCCGCTGCAGAAGGTCGCGGAGCTCACCTCATGGTCCCCGGCACAGCGCTTCGGGCTGTCCACGAAGGGGCAGATCGCCGAGGGCTACGACGCCGACCTGGCACTCGTCGACCCGTCGGCGTCCTGGACCGTGGACGCCGCCGACTCGGAGTCCGCACAGGAGTACACGCCGCTGCAGGGCCTGGAGGTGGGCGCACGCGTGGAGTCCACGTTCCTGCGCGGCACGCAGGTCTACGGCGACCGCAAGGTCATGGGCGCCCCCCGGGGCCGCTACCTGTCGCGGCCCACCAAGCGGTGAGGTCCCGCAGCCCGGCGGATCAGATCGAACGGGGGAGCGGCGCGCGGCGGCCGGGGACGGGGGGCCGGGTGGCCCACCGCCCCGGCGTCTTCGGCGACCCGTCCGCCGGCGACGCGTCCTGCTGCGACCCGTCCTCCAGCGACCCGTCCTCCCGAGGATCCCGCCGGCCGGCCCTAGGTCGTGTCCGGCGGATCTTCGTGGGCCCGCGACTCCCCCACTGCCTGAAGGGCGTGGGTGGGGGTACCTCCCACGCCCGTTCAGGGCAGTGGGGGAGTGCCCCCAGTACCGCACCTCGCCGCGTTGTCGGAGTCATCCGGGTACGCCCAGTACGAGGATGATCCTCCGCCTTGCGATGCACGGCACCAGACGCCGCAGGCTGATCCACGAAGATCCGCCGGACACGACCTAGCCGCGCTCGGCCGGACTCGCCGCAGACCGTACCGGCACGTCCCCCGCCTGTACGGCCGGTGAGCCGCGCTCGGCCGGGTCGCCCCCGACCCGCGTGCCGCTCCCGACCCGGGCCGCCGCCCGGTCCTGTGGCCGTACCAGGACCAGCACGAGCAGTCCGCCGACGAGGGTCGCGACGGCCGACAGCAGGAAGATGCGGTCGAGGCCGTCGGCGAAGGCCTGGCGCACCAGGTGCCGGAACGCGTCGCGGTGAGTGGCGGGTACCGCCGACAGCAGGCGCCGCGCCTGTCCCGCCGCCAGCGCGGAGGCGGCCCGGTCGGGATCCGGCACCGTGCCCGGCCCCGCGAGTGCGGCGGCGGCCCGGCTGGTGAAGACCGCGCCGAGCACGGCTATCGCCAGGGTCATGCCCAGCTGGCGGAAGGTGTTGACCGCGCCGCCGGCCATCCCCGCCTGCCGCGGCGGCACGGTGGAGGTGGCCGCCGAGACCAGTACCGGAGTGGCGAGCCCCACGCCGATCCCGGAGACCACCAGGCCCCCGATGAGAGACGCCTGCCCCGAGCCCGCCGTCACTCCGGCCCACATCAAGAGCATGCCGGCCGCGACGAACAGCAGACCCGCGCCGATCGGCAGCCGCGGAGCGAACCGCTGCATGTGCCGCCCGGCCACGGCCGCCACGAGGAACGACGCCCCCGCCAACGGCGTCAGCGCCAGACCCGCCGCCACAGGGCTGAGGTCCAGGACGGACTGGAGCCACAGCGAGACCAGCACCAGGGAGCCGAAGGCCCCGCCCTGCAACAGCAGCGCACCGCCCATCAGGCCCGCGAAGGACGGGCGGCGCAGCAGCGCCGGATCCAGCATCGGGGTGCCCGCGCGCCGCGCCGTACGGTGCTCGATCACCCCGAACGCCGCGAGAGCCAGCACGGTGACGGCGAACGACGCCAGGATCTCGGCCGAGGTCCAGCCCGCCTCCGCGCCCCGGATGAGCCCGTAGGTGAGTGCGCCCGCGGCGGCGGTGAAGGCCGCCGCGCCGGGGAGGTCGACGCGGGCACGCGTGCCGGGGCCGGTCGGCGCCGGCCGGTCGGCGTGCACCACGCGCAGCGTCAGGGCGATGGCGACCGCGGCGATCGGCAGGTTGACCCAGAAGATCGCCGGCCAGTTCAGGTGCTCGGTGAGCAGGCCGCCCATCAGGGGCCCCGCGGCGGCGGCCGCCCCGTTGGCCGCGCCCCACACGCCGAAGGCCGTCCCCCGGTCCCGGCCCTGGTAGGAGGCGAGCAGGAGGGCGGGCGCCGTGGCGAACATGGCGGCGCCGCCTACCCCCTGCACCACACGGGCGGCGATCAGGACCTCCGCGGTGGGGGCGAGGCCGCACAGGAGGGAGGCCGAGGCGAAGAGCGCCAGACCGTACACGTAGAACCGCCGGTGGCCGAACCGGTCCGCCAGGGACCCCGAGGCCAGGAGCAGGGCGGCGAGAGCCAGCGCGTATCCGTCGATCACCCATTGCAGCGAGGTGAAGGAGGCGTCGAGGTCGTCGGCGATGCTGGGGAGCGCCACGTTCACGATGGTCACGTCCACCAGCAGGATGAAGGCGCCAAGGCAGACCGCCAACAGGGGCCACCACTTGCGCATGTCGGTTCTCCGTTCACGATAGGGCGTGCTGTTCGGCACCGAGTCTCGGGCACCTCAAGCGATCCAATAAGCTGGAAGCCTCCTCTTGCGCGGATCCGACATCATGGATGCCGTGAAGACGTATCTCGACACCCCACGCCATGCTGCTCGGCCGCTTTCGGACGAGGACATGGCGCTCGCGCAGGCCCTCCAGATCAACGGACGGGCCTCGTTCCGGGAGATCGCCGACGCCCTCGGGATCTCCGACCAGACCGCCGCGCGCCGCTGGGCGCGGCTGCGGTCCGCCGGGAAGCTCCGGGTCCTCGGACTCACCGACCCGCGGCGGCTCGGGGACTCCGGCTGGCTCATGCGCGTGCGGTGCACGCCCGACGCAGCCGCCTCCATCGGGGAGGCGATGGCCCGGCGGACGGACACCAGCTGGGTCCACCTCTGCTCCGGCGGCACCGAGATCAACTGCGCGGTGCGCACCCGCGGCCCCGTGCTGGAGGACTCACCGCTGCTCCAGAAGCTGCCGCGCACGCCCCAGGTGGTGGACGTGGCGGCGCACTGCTCGTTGCACATCTTCTTCGGGCAGGACCTCAGCTCCATCAACAAGCGAGGGCCGCTGACGGCGGCGCAGATCGAGGCGCTCACCCCGCGGGTGGTACCCGAGCCGGCCACGGGCGCCGCAGCCCCGGTCGCGCTGGACGACGGCGACCGGCACCTGCTCGATCTGCTGGCCCGGGACGGCAGGGCGGCTCCCGGTGAACTGGCCGCCGCGACCGGCCTCTCCCCGTCGACCGTGCGCCGCCGCATCGCCGAGCTCAGGGCGGCCGGCGTCCTGTACTTCGACGTCGAGTACGGCCCCGACGTCCTCCGGCAGAACTTCCGAGCGGCCCTCTGGCTGGAGATCGACCCCTCCCGCCTCGCCGAGGCGGGAGAAGCGCTCGCCGCACACCCCGAGGTGGCCTTCGCCACCGCCGTGACCGGAACGACCAACCTCTACGCGAGCGTCGACATCCCCAGCGCGGAACTCTTCTACCGCTACCTCACCGAGTCGGTGGCCACCCTGCCGGGCCTGCGTCACACCGCGACGACCCCCGTCCAGACCACCTTGAAGGGCCCGGGGCCCTACCGGATGCTCCAGTCCTAGCCGCGCGGCCTACGGACGCCGTGCCACGAACACGAACTCCTGGCCCGGCCGGTCGGGAGCCCCGCGGACGCCGTCAACGACATACCCCAGCGCGACCAGGTCGGCCTCGATCTCGTGGCGTTCGCGGAACCGCAGCGTCGAATGCGAGGTCAGCACCTGCTCGTCGGCGGCGAAGACGTAGGTCGACCGGAACGTCACCAGAGGCGGGCTCACGTCCGTCACCTGGAACCAGGTCTCCACGGCGCCCACGCCCGGGATCTCCGCCAGATGGTGGGCGTCCTCGTTGCCCCACTCCTCCCAGGCGCGCCGGCCCGGATCCCGGGTCTCGAACACCAGCCGCCCGCCCGGCCGCAGCGACGCGTGCGCCCTGCGCAGGGTCTCCTGCCAGACTCCCGGGTCCACGATGGCCTGGGCGACGTTGCCCGTCATGGTCGCCAGATCGACCTGGAGGGGCGGGAGCGCCGTCGCGTCGCCGTGGATCCAGCGGATCCGTTCAGCGCCCGGCTTGCCCCGGGCCACGTCCAGGGACGCGCGGGCGGGGTCGACCCCGACGACATCGACCCCGCGGTCGGCCAGGAGGTGGGCGAGCACTCCCGTCCCGCAGCCGATGTCCAGCAGGCGACGTGTCCCGAACTCCTCGGCCATGCGGAGGTAGGCGTCGAGGTCACCGCGGTCGCGGTTCAGCGGGTCGTAGATCGCGGCGAGCCGTGGATGCCCGAAGCACTCGTCAACCATGCGGGCGACGGTAGGGGGCACCGCTCCGAGGCTCCAACAGGTTTTCGCTGCGGCTCCCGCGGGGGCCTGCGGCTCCTTCGCGCCGTCGCCCGGAGGCACCGGGGTTCGCACGGCTGCCCGGGACCTGCTGTGGGGCGACGTGGGCGCCCGCCCTGACAGGGGATGGGGGCGGGTGCGGAGTTGTGGCCCGCTGGGGGTGGTGGCGGGCCTTTCCGGGGTGCCGGGGTCCCTCAGGCGCCGTGCCGAGGTCTCCCGGGTGCGCTGGTCCTAGCCGGCCCAGGTTCCGTGCAGGGCGGAGACGCTGAACCCGGGCCCGTAGGCGACCATCAGCGCTTCCGCGCCTTCGGCGGGCGGGTCGCCGTGGGTGCGTTCGAGGACGCGGAGGACGGACACGCCGCCGAGGTTGCCCTCTTCATTGAGGGTGTCCAGGGAGTGGCGGGCGTCCGCCTCGGTGAGGTCGACCGCGGTGGCGGTGTCGAGGATGATCGGCTTGGACCCGGGGTGGATGACCGGCACGTCGATCCGCTGGCCGTCGAGCCAGGTCACGATGGTGGGCATGGCGTCCTTGGCCGCGCGGGTGGCGGCCCGGGTGGAGTCGAAGTGCAGGCCGTGGTCGTCGATGCGGCCGGTGTAGCGGTGCAGGGAGTCGGGGAGGATGAACTCCAGGGTGTCCTCGGGGCCGTTGACCGTGAGCCCGGGCCCCAGCGGATCACCGCTGGTGATGACGGTGGCGGCGGCGGAGTCCCCGAACAGCGCCTTGTAGATCATGTGCTCGATCGCGGTGTCCTGGTGGTTGTAGACGGTGGACAGGACCTCGGCGACGAGCACGAGTATGCGTGAGCCGGGCCGCAGCATCGCCAGTTCACAGGCGCGGATGAGGGCGTGGACTCCGCCCGCGCACGCCAGGGTGGTGAGCGGCAGGCGGCGTGTCGTGGGCTTGAAGCCGAGGTTGTGTATGAGGTGGACGTCGAGGTTGGGGATGGCCCAGCCGGTCGCGTGGCTGGTGACGATGGCATCGATGTCGCAGGGGCGCAGGCCGTGTTGGCTCAGCGTGGTGAGGGTCGCGGCCTCGGCCATGGCGAGGGCGTCGGTGAACGCGCGTGGTGCACGTCTGCTGATCGTGGCGTCGCCGGAGATGGTGGGCGAGTCCAGGGGTTGGGTGAAGTAACGGGTCTGCACCCCGCAGTTGGCGATGACGCGCAGGATCGCGGCGAGCCGGGGATGGTCGGGGTGGCGGGCACGGATGTCGTCGACGATTTCGGCGGTGGTGATTTTGTGGGCCCCGAGAACGGTTGCGGGCCGGGCGATATGAACGGGCATTGGGTCCCCCAGAGGTGAGCTGCACCTGATTGGGTCAACGTACGGCAAAGTTGGCTTGTTCGTTTCCCTTGCCGTTCAGGGGAATGGTGTCGTTCCGCTCACCGAACCGGGGCAAAGGCAGACCTTTAGAATCTTCAGTCTGCCTGGAGCATCGGGGGCCTGCCAACGGTCCGGCGCGGACCTTGCCGAAAAACGAGAATCATGAAGCGCGAGCCGGGTGCCGCGAGCGGCTGGGCCACGCACATCGTCACCCAGCCCGGGCCCTCGGTCGAGTGCCGGATGGGCCGCTCGTCCCCGTCGGGGTGGATGGACGCCCCGCCCACCTCGTACAGGGGCCGGGCCGCCGGGTCGTCGAGGACCTCGTTCTCTATCTGCCGCAGCACCTTGTCGTCCGGGCGCTGGGCGAGTGCGGCCTGGAGCTGGGGCATGACCAGCGGCGCCCAGGCGGTCGCCCAGTCCGTGAGCTGCTCGCGTCCGTCGAGCAGCATCCAGCGCATCGTGTTGGCCGGCGCGCGCCCGGTGTCGAAGAGCTGGTGGAAGAGGGTGTTGCAGGTGAGGATGTTCCAGGAGGCGTCCGTGACGTAGGCCATGTGCCCGCAGCCGGCCACGGCGTCCTCCCAGGCGATGGGGACGGCGTGCCCGCTGGTGTCGTACAGGGGGCCGGGCGGGTCCTCGCCGCGTGCGTACCTGCACAGGCTGATCCACTCCTGCTCGTTGAAGACGAACAGGCTGGCGACATGCCGCAGGAGGTCGACGGGCGGGTTGGGGTACGCGCCGGACTCCAGGCGGTGGTACGTGCCGATGGAGCGGTCGATGAGCTGGTCGACCTGGTGCTGGGAGAGTCCGGGCGCGCGGCGTCCCTGGCCGGTCGGTCTGGTCAGGCCGTGGGTCTCCGGGGCTATGAGGGCGCGGCGGTCTTTGAGGAGTCGGTTCAGTGCTTGCTTGTTCACCGGTGGGGTTACTCCGAGGCGTGTTGATTGCTGGTCAGTGTAATTAGTGCGGCGGTATTTACTCCTAAAGATCTCCCGTAGAAAACCGGTCAGCGTGTGATGCATGCTCGGTGCAGCGAGGCGCCCCTGGTGGGTTGCTGGTCGGCAATGCCCGCATTTCCGACCGCAGTAACCGCAGGGGCCCCGGAACCACGACCAGGGGGCACACGGATCGGGTGTCGTATCCCGAAAGCGGGAATCGCACCACGACGCCTGAAATGCCGACAGTTCCCCGATCGTGTCCGGACTGCCAGGCTGCGGCCGGTGCCCAATCGCCCTACACCAGGGGCCCGGCACCGGCCGCCGGCATGACGCGGGCCTCGCGGGGGACGCGCCCCTGCCGATGCGTTCACCGAGGCAGTGCCGTGGACGGCCGCGCGTGTCGTGGGCGGCCGTGAGAGGGCCGCCGCCGTGAGGCCCCCGAAAGTACGGTCAGTTCATCCAGACGAGCACGGGGACCCGTATCTGCTGCTGCTCGGGCACGATCAGGTACTCGATGATGACCGGCTCGCCGGGGATCTCCAGGGAGTGCCGCAGCCCGGTGTCGTCCAGCGGGTCTCCCGGCGCCGGCCGCCCCAGGTCGCAGGCGCTGCCCGCCTCGATCGCCAGGGCCCGCAGGAAGTTCGCGGTGGCCTTCGCCAGGGCAGGCGGCATGGCGAGCACCGTCTGAGTGGGGATCTCCCCGGCAAAGACGCTCCAGCTCACCGACGTCCCTCGACACGGGCGGCGAGGTCGTCCACGGAGACGAGGGCCCGCCCGGCCGACGCGTTGGCGCGGCTGGCCTCGGCGCCCGGCGCCGCGTCCAGCATCGCGGCCTTCCACCACCGGCGCATGACCCCCGGCACGGCGGTCTCGTCGGCGGCGAGGACCTCGCTGTAGAAGAGGGCCCGCTTGGCGCCGGTGAGCGCGTCGCCGATGGCGTTGATGGTGTGCGGGATCGCGGTGACCGGGTACTCGACCGGGAACTCGGGCTGGGCGGTCACGGTGGTCCCCTTCTCCGTCTGCTCGCTGGACGTCTACCCCGCGGCGCCATCCGCGAAGCCGGCGTCACCGAGCTCTGTGCTGAGCCCATCTTGCCAGGAGCGGGGGCCGGGGGAGGAGAGGTCGCGCGCGCCGGTTCGGGATCGAAGCGGGTTCCCTGCCAACGCGGTTGCCCGGCCCGGCCCCGGCGCGGTGCTGCGCGGGCCCGGCACGCCGAAGGCCCAAAGACGGGTGCCGGCACCGCCCCGGCAGGGCCGTGCGGAAGGATGGGGCCATGGCCGATGTCTCTGAACTCATCTCCCACCTCGGGCTCCAGCCGCACGTCGAGGGCGGCTGGTACCGCGAGACCTGGCGGACGTCCGCAGGCGCCCTGCCTCCCGGCTACGGGGCCGAACGGTCCTTCGCGACCGGGATCTACTTCCTGCTGCATCCGGGGGAGGTGTCCCGCTGGCACCGCGTCCGGTCGGACGAGATGTGGCTGTGGCACCGCGGCGGCCCGCTGCGGATGCGGCTGGGCGGGGACGGCGCCGCACCCGACGAGGCGGGCGCCGACGTCATCACGCTGGGGAACGGAGTCGAGCGCGGCGAGGTGCCGCAGCACGTCGTCCCCGGCGGGGTCTGGCAGAGCGCCGAACCCGCGGGCGCCGAACCGGTGCTCGTGACCTGCGTGGTCGCCCCCGGCTTCGACTTCGCGGACTTCGAGATGCCCTGACCGCCCTCGCCGGCCGGGTACCCGGGCTCTCGTCACGCATCCGACTTCTGCCTACTGTGGACAGAGCCCGACCACTGCCTACTGTGGACAGAAGCGAGGGTCCATGACGACGACAGCAACGGCCGCGCCGCTCGACGGGATCACGGTCCTTGAGGTCGGGGCCTTCATGGCGGCCCCCTACGCCACGATGCAACTGGCGGACCTGGGCGCGAGAGTCCTCAAGATCGAGAATCCGGAGGGCGGCGACGCCGTCCGCGCGACGGGGCCGTTCGTCGACGGGGAGAGCTCCGCGTTCCTCCGCCTCAACAGGAACAAGGAGTCCGTCGCCCTCGACCTCAAGACCGCGGACGGCAAGGCGGTCTTCCTGCGACTCGCCGCCGCGGCCGACGTCCTCGTGGAGAACCTGCGGCCCGGCGCGATGGCCCGGCTCGGCCTCGGCTACGACGACCTGCGCGCGCACAACCCCCGCCTGGTCTACGCTTCCGCCTCGGGCTGGGGCCAGGACGGCTCCCTCGCCCACCTGCCGGGTCTTGACATCATGGCGCAGGCCCGCGGCGGGCTGATGAGCGTGACCGGCCACCCCGGCGGCGAGCCGGCGAAGGCCGGGGTGCCGGTGTGCGACCTGGTCTGCGGCCTCTACGTCGCCCTGGCGGTGACCGCCGCGCTGCGCGAGCGGGAGGTCTCCGGGGCCGGGCAGCACATCGACGTCTCGCTGCTGGAGTCCGGGGTCTCGCTCGCCGTCTGGGAGGCCGGCATGTACTTCGGCGACGGCACCGTGCCGCGCCGCCACGGCTCCGCCCACCAGAGCCTGGCGCCCTACCAGGCCGTACGCAGCAAGAACGGCCACGTCACCGTCGGCGGCAACACCCCGAAGACCTGGACCGCACTGTGCCGCGCGCTCGGTCTCGACGCCCTGCTGGAGGACCCGCGCTATGCCGACGGCTGGACGCGGATGAGCCACCGGACCGAGCTCGTGGCCGCGATCGAGGAGGCCACCACCGCCCTCACCACGGAACGGATCGTGGAGCTCCTGGACGCCGCCGGTGTCCCCTGCGCGCCCATCGCGGACTACGCCGAGGTGTTCACCAGCGAGCACCTGAACGACCGCGGCTACTTCTGGGACGCCCCGCACCCCGCCGGCGGCGAGAGCCCGGTACGGCAGCTCGGCTCGCCGATGCGCTTCTCCCGCACGCCCGCGGTCCGCCGCGGCGCCGGACCGCTGCTGGGCGACGCGACCGCCGCGGTGCTGGCCGAGTTCGGCCGCGCCCCCGAGCCCGCACCCGGCGACGGCGGCCCGGGCGCGTGACCGCGCCCGGCTTCAGGCAGCCGCGGGCGGGTTGGGGCCGGAGGTGTACCCGAGACGCGCCGAGAGGGTCTTCGCCGCCTCGCTCACCACGGCACCGAAGAACGGCCGCGACTCGTCGGTCAACCTGCTCATCGGCACGTTCACGCTGAGGCTCCCGACCGGCTGCTTCGCCCCGCCCATGACGACCGCCGCGACCGAGCCCACGTCGGACCGCCACTCCCCGCCGTTGGTGGCATAGCCCTGCGCCCGTATCCGTTCCAGCTCGGCCAGGAGCCGTTCGGGATCGGTGATGGTCGTGTCCGTGTACCGCGGGAGGCCCTCGGCGAGCACCCGGTCGACCACCTCGGCGGGGCTGTTCGCCAGCACCGCCTTGCCGTTGGCGGACGCGTGCAGGGGCAGGGAGTGGCCCAGGGACATGTTGGTGCGCACGGCCTTGGACGTCTCCAGCCGCTCGATGAGCACCATCCTGTCCCCTTCGGGAACCGTGAGGTGGATCGTCTCGTCGGTGGCCCGCCGCAGCTCCTCCAGGATCGGCATGGCGGCGTTGCGCAGATCGAGGTCGCCGCTGGCGTGCCTGCCGACGTCCAGCGCCTTGGTCGTCACCACCCAGCGGGTGATCTCGCCTCCCGCTGGGCGGATCCACCCCGCCTCGCCGAGCGTGCGCAGCGCCCGCTGCACGGAGCTCTTCGGCATGCCCAGGACCCGCGACAGCTCACCGACGCCCACCGGCTGACGTGTCGCCACTTCTTCCAGCACCCGCAGGGCGTTGAGGACGTTCTGCATCTCCATTGACTCCCCGATAGCCCGACCCTAACATCACCGTACCTTTTTCCGGCACAGTGTGCCGCGAAACGGCACGGATGATGGGCGATCCTCAGTGACCACTCGCAGTGGGCGGCATTTCCTCCAGATCCCCGGCCCGACGAGCGTTCCCGACCGAGTGCTCAGGGCCACCGCACAACCCACCATCGACCATCGCGGAGCGGAGTTCGCCGAGCTGACGCTGGACCTCCTCCAGCGTCTGGGGCCGGTGTTCGGCACGGGCGGACCCGTCGTCGTCTACCCCTCCTCGGGAACCGGCGCCTGGGAAGCGGCGCTGGTCAACACCCTCAGCCCCGGCGACCGCGTACTGGCCTTCGAGACCGGCCACTTCGCCGGGCTCTGGCGCGCCATGGCCGAACGCCTCGGGCTGGAGGTGGACTTCGTGCCGGGCGACTGGCGGCGCGGCGTGGACCCCAGGGCCGTCACCGAGCGGCTGGCCGAGGACCGGACCCACTCCATCGCGGCCGTGATGGTCGTGCACAACGAGACCTCCACCGGTGTGACCAGCCGCGTGCCGGAGATCAGGGACGCCATCGACGAGGCCGGCCACCCCGCCCTGTTCCTGGTGGACACCATCTCGTCCCTGGGATCGATCGACTACCGGCACGACGAGTGGGGTGCGGACGTCACCGTCGCGTGCTCGCAGAAGGGCCTGATGCTGCCCCCGGGACTGGGCTTCAACGCGGTCAGCGCGAAGGCCCTGGCCGCCTCCGCCAGAGCCCGGCTTCCCCGGTCCTACTGGGACTGGACGCCCGTCCTCGAAGCCAACGAGCGCGGCTTCTACCCCTACACACCCCCCACCAACCTGCTCTTCGGCCTGCGGGAAGCCCTGCGCATGCTCGACGAGGAAGGCCTGGCGAACGTCTTCGCGCGCCACCGCCGCCACGCACGGGCCACCCGGGCCGCCGTGAACGGCTGGGGCCTTGAGGTGCTCTGCGCGGACGAGAGGGAGTACTCCGCCTCCCTGACCGCCGTGCTGCTGGGCGAGGAGCACGACGCGGACAAGGTGCGCCAGATCATCCTGGACCGCTTCGACATGTCCCTGGGCACGGGGCTGAGCAGGCTCGCGGGGCGGGTCTTCCGCATCGGGCACCTCGGCCACTTCAACGACCTGACCCTGGCGGGCACCCTCGCCGGCGTGCAGATGGGCCTGCAACTCGCGGGTGTCGACATCGACCCCGCCGGCCTGAACGCCGCGCTGGATCTGCTGCGCGCCGAGTGAACCGCGCCGGGCAACGACGTGAGGAGGAGCGGACGATGACCACCGTCAGCGGTGCCAGGGCCACCGGCGGGCACGTCGCCACGGCGGACCTCGCCGGCCGGCTTCGGAGAGAACTCGACGGCGAGGTGGCCTTCGACGACTACACCCGGCGCCTGTTCGCGCGGGACGCGAGCATGTACTCGATCACCCCCGCCGGCGTGGTCTTCCCCCGCCACGCCGGCGACGTGGCGGCCACGGTCGCGGCGGCCGCCGAGGCGGGCGTGCCGGTCCTTGCGCGCGGGGCCGGCACCAGTCTCGCCGGCCAGACCGTGGGACCGGGACTCGTGATGGACATGTCCCGGCACATGAACCGCATCCTGGAGATCGACGCCGAGAGCCGCACGGCCCTGGTCGAGGTGGGCGTGGTGCAGGACCAGCTCAACCGTGCCGCCGCCCCCGCGGGGCTGATGTTCGGCCCCGACACCTCGACCAGCAACCGCGCCACGATCGGCGGGATGATCGGAAACAACTCGGCGGGCAGCGGATCGGTCCGCTACGGGATGACCATCGACCACGTGCGCGAGCTCGACGTGGTGCTCAGCGACGCGAGCCTCGCGCACCTCGCACCGGTGGACGAGGCGGAGCGGGCCCGGCGCGCGCGGGCCGACACCCTCGAAGGCCGCATCCACCGGCGGCTGCCCGAGATCGTCGAGGCGAACTCGCGCGCCATCGCCGAGGGTTTCCCGAAGTTCTGGCGGCGGGCCGGCGGCTACCGGCTGGACCGGCTCGCCGGTGACGGGCCGTTCGACCCGGCCGCGTTCGTCGTGGGCTCGGAGGGCACGCTCGTGGTCGCCACCCGGGCCCTGGTCGGGCTCGTCCCCAAGCCGCTCCGCACCGTGATCGCGGTCGGCCACTTCACCTCGACGCCCGCCGCCATCGCGGCGACCGAGGACGCGCTCTCCTGCGATCCGGCCGCCGTCGAGCTCATGGACCGCACCATCCTCGACCTGTCCCGCCAGAAGATCGAGTACGCCTCGCTCGGCACCATCCTGGAGGGAGACCCCGAAGCGCTGCTCTTCGTGAGCTTCACCGGCGACGACGAGAGCGAGCTCGTGGGCCGGCTGAAACGGCTGTCGGCGCTGTGGCGGCGGCACGGCCACGGCTACCACACGCTGGAGGCCGTCACCGCAGGCGAGCAGTCCGCGCTGCTCAAGGTCCGCAAGTCGAGCCTGGGCCTGCTGATGGCCGCCAGCGTCGGCGCACGCCGGCCGCTGGCGTTCATCGAGGACACCGCCGTCGACCCCGCCCACCTCGCGGAGTACACCGAGCGCTTCAAGGCGGTCCTGGACCGGCACGGCCTGACCGCCGGCTTCTACGGGCACTGCTCGGTGGGCTGCCTGCACATCCGCCCCTTCCTCGACCTCACCGATCCCGCTCAGGTGGGCACCATGCGGTCGGTCGCGGATGAGATCAAGGACCTGGTCAGGGAGTACGGCGGCGCCAACTCCAGCGAGCACGGCGACGGCCTTGCCCGCAGCGAGTTCAACCGGGAGCTCTTCGGCGACGCGCTCTACGAGGCCATGCGCCAGGTCAAGCACGTCTTCGATCCGGACAACCGGATGAACCCGGGGAAGATCGTGGACGCCCCGTCGATGACGGACCACCTGCGGGACCCCGCGCTCGCGCCGCCGGCCGCACTGCGCACGCGCCTGTCGTTCGACGTGGTCGGCGGCATGCACGGCGCCGCGGACCGGTGCATGAACATCGGGCTCTGCCGCAAGAGCGACACCGGCGCCATGTGCCCCTCGTACATGGCCACGCTCCAGGAGGAGCACTCCACCCGCGGCCGGGCCAACGCCCTTGTGGGCGCCCTGTCCCAGCCCGACCCCAGGGCGGCGCTCGGCGACGAGCGGCTGCACGAGATCCTGGATCTGTGCCTCGGCTGTAAGGCCTGCAAGAGCGAGTGCCCGCTCGGCGTGGACATGGCCGCGCTCAAGACCGAGACGCTGTCACACCACCACGATCTGCACGGAACCCCGCTGCGGTCCCGTCTCTTCGGCGCGATCCGCTCGCTGAACCGCCTGGGCTCGGCCACCGCACCGCTGTCCAACCTGCCCGGGCGCATCCGCCCGCTGCGCCTGCTCATGGACCGGCTGCTCGGCATCACCGCGGCCAGGCCGCTGCCGGTGTTCGCACGGGACAACCTGCTGCGCTGGAACCGCCGCCGTACGCCAACGCCACCGAGCCCCGCCCAGGGCACCGCGGTCTTCCTCGCCGACTCCTTCACCACGTACACCGAACCGGACATCGGCCGGGCCGCGATCGAACTGCTGGAGCGGGCGGGGTGGCGGATCCAGCTGGAGGCCTCGGGCTGCTGCGGCAGGTCCAGCCTCTCCAAGGGCCTCGTCGACGACGCCCGCGACAAGGCACGCCACCTCGCCCGGGAACTCACCACCCGGGGCGAACCCGGCTCCCCGATCGTCGGCTGCGAACCTTCCTGCCTGATGACCCTGCGGGACGAGCACCTGTCGCTGCTGCCCGGCGACGAGGCGGTCAAGGACGTCGCGGGCCGCGTCAGGCAGGTCGAAGAGCTGCTGGCGGAGGCCCTCGACGACGGCCGGCTGCGGCTGAAGGCCGACTCCTGGCTCACCGGCCGCAAGCTGCTGTACCACGGCCACTGCCACCAGAAGGCGGAGGTGGGCACCGCCGCGACCATCGCCCTGCTGCGTCGGATCCCCGGCGTGAGCGTCGAGGAACTCGATGCCGGGTGCTGCGGCATGGCCGGCTCCTTCGGATTCGAATCCGAGCACTACGACCTGTCGATGACCGTGGGCGACGACCGCCTCTTCCCGGCCGTCAGGGCGGCGTCCGAGGACACCGTCGTGGTCGCGACCGGCGTCTCCTGCCGGCAGCAGATCTCCCACGGCGGCCGGCGCCGCGCCCACCACCCCGTGGAACTCGTCCGCTCCGTGCTCGACACCTGACACACCGGCCGGACAGGAGGTGACGCACCGCCCCGACGGACCTCTGTGCAGCCGGTGCGCGCAGGGGTCCGCGAGTCCGCACCCCCGAGGAGGTAGGTCCTTGGCCACGCACCCGTCCCCACTCCGGCGCCTGAGCGACCTGAGGCGATGGACCAGAATCCTGCCGGTCATCGTCTTCGTCTACGTCATCTGCTACATCGACCGAACCAACATCAGCTTCGCCCTGCCCCATCTAGAGGTGGACATGCACCTCTCCGGGGCGCAGCAGGGCTTCGTCAGCGGCGTCTTCTTCTGGGGCTACCTGGTCCTCCAGGTCCCCGGCGGGTACATGGCCGAGCGGTGGAGCGCGAAGCGGTGGATCGCGATCCTCATGGTGTTGTGGAGCGCGGCCGCCGTGGCATCGGGGCTGACGAACGACTTCACGGAACTCGTCATCGCCCGCTTCCTGCTGGGCGTCGCCGAGGGCGGCGTGCAGCCCGCGCTGATGGCCACCATCCGGTCGTGGTTCCCGTTCGCGGAACGCAGCCGGGCCTACGCCATCTTCAAGCTGTACACGCCGATCGCCGCCATCATCGCCGCCCCCTTCTCCGGTGTCATCCTCACCTACGGCGACTGGCGGTGGATGTTCATCATCCAGGGCGGCGGCCCGCTCCTGCTCGGACTCGCCGCATGGCTCGTCGTCATCCGCGACACGCCGGCGCAGGCGGAGTGGCTGTCGGCCCGCGAGCACGACCACATCGAGAAGTCCCGCACCGCCGAGGGCGAACCGCTCAAGCACCGCGGCACGTTCAAGGCGGCCTTCAGCAGCCCGATCGTCTGGCTCTTCGCCCTCATCTACACCCTGACCCAACTGGGCCTGCTCGGGCTGTCGATGTGGCTGCCGAGCGTCCTGAAGACGGCCTTCCACACCGATATGCAGGTCGGTCTCGTGGCGATACTCCCCCAGATCGCCGCCGGTCTGGCGATCATCATGGTCGGCAGGTCCGCGGACCGCCGCGGCAGGCACCCCACCCATATGTTCGCCGTCCTCGCCACCGGAGCCGTGGTGCTCGCCGGGGCCGGCCTCATCTCGGCCCACCAGAAGTGGCTCGTCCTCGCGGCGATGATCGTCGGCACCGCCGCGTCGATCGCCTGGTACGGGCCGTTCTGGGCCACCGTCACCAAGCTCACCCCGACGGCGGCCGCGGGCGCCGGCATCGGCATCATCAACGGCATCGGCAACCTCGGGGGCTTCTTCGGCCCCTACATCGGGGGATGGCTCAAGGACATCAGCGGTGGATACGCCCTCACCCAGGTGTTCTTCGGCGCCATCTTCGCGCTGGCCGCGCTGCTGGTCCTGACGCTGCGGAAGAGACTGCGCGAGGCGACGCGCACCCCGCCCGGGCAGACCGGGACGGCGGAAGCGGAGGGACAGGCAGCCGCCAGACCCGCCTGACCGCACCGCCATCCGCCCCCGCGGGCCGGACGCACAGCGCCGGCCGGCCCGCGGGCCGCTATCCCCGGGACGGCGTCCGCGGGACCGGCGCGTAGGCGCGCCGGTCCCGCGGACGCCGTCAGAACTCCTCGTGCGTGTCGGGGTCGCCGCCGATGCGCCGGTGGCCGCGGTCGTCGATGGCCGCGATGTCCTCCGGGGAGAGCTCGAAGCCGAAGATGTCCAGGTTCTCGCGCTGCCGGCCCCGGTCCCCGGACTTGGGGATCGGGACGGCGCCGAGCTGGGTGTGCCAGCGGAGCACCACCTGCGCGGGGCTGACGCCGTGGTTCCCGGCGACGGCGGCGATGGCCGGGTCGTCCAGCAGGTCGCTGCCGCGGCCGAGCGGGCTCCAGCTCTCGGTGACGATGTTCCGGCCGGCGTGGAAGGCGCGCAGCTCGTCCTGGGGGAGCAGGGGGTGCAGCTCCACCTGGTTGACCGAGGGCAGCACCCCGGTCTCGTCCTGGAGCCTGCGGATCTGGGCCGGCGTGAAGTTGGAGACGCCGACGGAGCGGATCAGGCCGTCCGCGCGCAGCTTGACCATGGCCTTCCAGGAGTCGAGGTACTTGTCCACGCGCGGCAGCGGCCAGTGGATCAGGTACAGGTCGACGTACTCCAGGCCGAGCCGGGCACGGGACTCCTCGAAGGAGCGGAGCGTCTCCTCGTAGCCGTGGTCGCGGCCGGGCAGCTTCGTGGTGACCATGATCTCGTCGCGCGGCACGCCGCTGCGGGCGATGCCGCGTCCGGTGCCCGTCTCGTTGCGGTAGTTGGTGGCCGTGTCGATGAGCCGGTAGCCCAGCCGCAGGGCATGGTCGACGGCCTGCTCCGCCTCGGTGTCGTCCATGGGATAGGTACCCAGGCCGAGGCCGGGAATGGTCGAGCCGTCGTTGAGCGGGTACGCCGGGACGCTGGGCACGGATCGCTCCTCTTTCGGGTGCAGGCTGGCGCGGCCAGCGTATATCGGGCGCCCGGCGGGTCCGGGCGTCGCCACCGGGGTGGCCCGGCGCGCCGGGGGCGGTGCGCGGCGGAGGGGTACCCGGCGCACCCGGGTGCCATTCACGGGCGCCCCGGGTGTCGGACGGGACACAGGGGGAAGATCGTGGCAGGACACCCCGCAACGGGCACCACCCCGAACGCAAAGGACAGGTCATGAACAGCGCCGCACTGCTCATCGACGCATACGGACGCATCAAGGAGGAGGTGCACTCCGCGGTGGAGGGACTGGGCGCGGCGGAGCTGAACGCACGCCTCGACCCCGGCGCCAACTCCATCAGCTGGCTGATCTGGCACCTGACCAGGGTTCAGGACGACCACGTCTGCGAGGTCGCCCAGGTGGAGCAGGTGTGGCTGGCCGACGGGTGGGCCGGCCGCTTCGGCCTCCCGTTCGCCGACGAGGACACCGGCTACGCCCACACCGCCACGCAGGTGGGCCGGGTGACGGTGGACTCGGGCCAGCTCCTGCTGGGCTACTACGACGCGGTGCACGAGCAGAGCGTGGGCTTCATCCGGGACCTGCGCGACAAGGATCTCGACCGCGTCGTCGACGAGAGCTGGACGCCCGCCGTCACGCTCGGCGTGCGGCTCGTCAGCGTCATCGGGGACGACCTGGAGCACGCCGGGCAGGCCAACTTCGTGCGGGGCGTCCTGGAACGCCGCTGAGGCCCCTGGAGCCGGTGGGCCGGCCCCACGGTCCCGGCGCTCAGGGACGGGCCAGGAGCGCGTACATCAGGGGAACGCGCGGCGCGGTGTCCGGCAGCCGCCACCACCCGGACTCGCCGCGCACCATCCCTGGCCAGCGCGGCCAGGGCAGCTCATGGCTCTCGCGCAGCCGCTCCACCCGCAGGCCCGCCCCGGTCACCGCGGTCACCACCTCGCCGATGCCGTGCATCCACTCGTAGCACTCGGTGGCACCCCGCACGGCGGGGCCGTCGGTGTAGGTGCGGGAGGCGTCCCGGCGCAGGGCGCCGCGGCCCTCCAGGTAGTCGTGGCGCAGCAGCAACTCCGCGCCGTCCTCCGCGCCGGGTGTGAGCCCCAGGGAGCCCAGCAGCGGGTGGAACTCGACGACGTACAGCCTCCCGCCCGGACGTAACAGGTTCCCGATCACGTCCGTCCAGCGGTCCAGGTCGGGGAGGTAGCACAGGGCGCCCTTGCCGGTGTAGACCACGTCGAACCTGCGGCCGCCCAGGGCCCGCACCGCGTCGTACACGTCGGACCTGACGTACTCGACGTCCGCCCGCGCCCGCCGCGCCAACTCCGTCGCGGCCGCCACCGCCGCACCCGAGATGTCCAGGCCGACGGCGCGGGCCCCACGGGCGGCGAAGGCGAGCGTATCGGTGCCCAGGTGGCACTGGAGGTGGACCACGTCCCGTCCCTGGAGCGGGCCCATGTCCCGCCACTCGAAGGGGGCGAACCAGCGCGCCGGGTCGAGGCCGTCGGCGACCGCGTAGAAGCGGCTCGCCAGGTGGACGGGCGTGCGCGCGTCCCAGTTGGCCTCGATGGCCTGTATGCGCCGCCGGTCCTCGGGGCTCAGCGGGGCGGGAGCCGGCGGCTCGGGGCGTCCACGTGCCTCGGTCATGGACCCATCCCACCACGGTGGGGCGGGGCCCGGGATCGACCGCGGGAACTCGAAGCGGAAGGCGACGGTGCATTCACGCCACGACCAACCGGAAAAAGTAGACGCGCGCGTACACAATCATTCCGGTTCTCAGACGCGAAGTCATCGGCGTGTTGATGTTTGGAGGCGCACTCTCGCAGGTCGGGACTGTCATGTACAAGGCTGAAACCCGAGGTGAGGCGCGCTACCGGCCGGATCGCCGCTCCCGTTCATCTGGCTGGTCTGCATGTCGACCTGTTAGGAGCCCGAGGCATCTAATGATGATCGGCAAGGCAGAACCGAGGCTTGCGAGGACCCCCCATGACTGAAACCGTTGCCTTCCCCCAGGATCGCACCTGTCCCTATCACCCGCCGGCGGCCTACCAGCCACTCACGGAGCAGCGCCCGCTCTCCCGGGTCACCCTCTACGACGGCCGCGACGTCTGGGTGGTCACCGGCCATGCCACCGCCCGCGAGCTGCTCGTCGACCCCCGGCTCTCCACCGACCGCAGGAATCCGTCGTTCCCCCTGGTGACCGCGAGGTTCGAGGGTGTTCGCGACCGCACAGCCGCCCTGCTCGGCGTCGACGACCCCGTGCACAACACCCAGCGCCGGATGCTGATCCCCAGCTTCACGCTCAAGCGGATCAACTCCCTGCGCCCGCGCATCCAGGAGACCGTCGACCGGCTGCTGGACGCCATGATCGAGAAGGGCTCCCCGGCGGAACTGGTGAGCGCGTTCGCGCTGCCCGTTCCCTCGATGGTCATCTGCGCCCTGCTGGGCGTGCCGTACGCCGACCACGACTTCTTCGAGGAGCAGTCGCGGATGCTGCTGCGCGGCCCCCGCGCCGAGGACTCCCAGAAGGCCCGTGACGAACTCATGGACTACCTGGACGCCCTGATCGAGAAGAAGCAGAAGTCGCCCGGCGACGGCCTCCTCGACGAGCTCATCTCGGAGCAGTACGCCAAGGGCAACGTGGACCGCAGGGAACTGATCGACCTCGCGTTGATCCTGCTCGTCGCCGGCCACGAGACCACCGCCAACATGATCTCGCTCGGCACCTTCACGCTGCTCCAGCACCCCGAGCAGCTGACCGAGCTGCGGGGCGACGCCTCGCTGATGCCGGCCGCCGTGGAGGAACTGCTGCGGTTCCTGTCCATCGCCGAGGGCCTGACGCGGGTCGCCCTGGAGGACATCGAGATCGCCGGAACCACCATCCGCGCCGACGACGGGGTGGTCTTCTCGACCTCTGTCATCAACCGCGACGAGGGCGCCTACCAGGAGCCGGACTCGCTGGACTGGCACCGCTCGGTCCGCCACCACGTCGCGTTCGGATTCGGCGTCCACCAGTGCCTCGGGCAGAACCTGGCCCGCGCCGAGATGGACATCGCGCTGCGGAGCCTGTTCGAACGGCTGCCGGACCTGCGCCTCGCGGCGCCCGCCGACGAGATCCCCTTCAAGCCCGGAGACACCCTTCAGGGGATGATTGAACTCCCCGTCGCCTGGTAGGGAATGAACCGTGACGGGCGATTCGAGGAAAGGCGTGACAATGGAGATCGCGATCGACACGGACACCTGCGTCGGCGCGGGCATGTGTGCCCTGACCGCACCCAGCGTGTTCACTCAGGACGACGACGGGTTCAGCCAGGTGCTGCCCGGCCGCGAGGACGGCGGCGGCGACCCGCTGGTCCGCGAGGCCGCCCGCGCCTGTCCGGTGGGCGCCATCACCGTCTCCGGCGAGTAGATCGGGCGCAGGTCGGGCCCGCTCCGCCGTCGCGGCACACGTCAGGCGGCGGACGGGCCCGGCCCGCTCGGCGGCCGTTCCGTCACGACTGGGGCGGGTTGTCGCCCTGGTCCCCGCCGAACTCGTCATCGGCCCGGTCCCGGCCCTGGCCCTCGTACCTGCCCTGCGACTTGTCGTTCATGCGGTCGGCACCCTTGTCGGCGGCTTTCTCCGACTGCTCCGGGTGGCCTTTCAGCATGCTCTTGATCCTGTCCATGACGGACATGAGTCAGCCTCCTTGAACGGCCTTGCACATCCCCCGTCAGAATTCAGGGTTCCCCGTGTGGCCGGACATTCCCATCCGGCCGTCCATTCTTTTCGTTTTCACGTGCGGTGAGAGAACGGCTACTCGCCGCCCTCTTCCGTGCCGCTCTCCTCCGCGGCCAGCGCCGGAATGATGCCGCCCGCCAGCACCGTGAGCCTGCGGTGTGCCGGGAGGTGGTGGCGCACGCGGTACTCCTCGTCGCGGGTGGTGTTCACCGCGACCAGGGACGGCTCGGCACCCGGTGCGAGCGCGGCGCGCAGCCCGTCGAGGCGCAACTCGTCGCCCTGGCGCACCCGGTCGTAGTCCGCCGGATCCTCGAATTCCAGCGCGAGGATGCCGAAATTCGCGAGGTTCTGCCAGTGAATCCGCGCATATGATTTGGCAATCACCGCGCGCAGCCCCAGATAGCGGGGCGTGATGGCCGCGTGCTCCCGCGACGAACCCTGGCCGTAGTTCTCGCCCGCCACCACGACATGGCCGCCGCCCTCCCGGTACTCCGCGGCCCGCCGCGGGTATTCCGGATCGATACGCGTGAAAGTGAACTCGGCGAGCCTCGGAATGTGCGAGCGGAACGGCAGCGCCTTCGCGCCGGCCGGGGAGATCTCGTCCGTGGAGACGTCGTCGCCCATCTTCAGCAGCACCGGTCCCCGGACGGTGTCCGGCAGCGGGTCGAGCGTGGGCAGTGCGGAGATCGAGGGGCCGCGCACCAGGCTGATGCGAGCGGCCTGCTCGGGCGGCAGGGGCGGCTCCAGCATGTCCGGATTCCGCGCGGTGCGCCGCATGGTGCCGTTCACCGGATACCGCGCTCCGGTGTCCGCGGCCCACTCCCGGGGATCGGTGATGACGCCGCGCAGCGCCGACGCGGCGGCGGTCTCCGGCGAGCAGAGCCACACCGCGTCCTCCTCGGTCCCGGAGCGGCCCGGGAAGTTCCGCGGGAAGGTGCGCAGCGAGTTGCGCCCCACGGCCGGGGCCTGGCCCATGCCGATGCAGCCGAGGCAGCCCGCCTGGTGGATGCGGGCGCCCGCGGCGATCAGATCCAGGACCGCACCCGACCGCGTGAGGTCCTGGAGGATCTCGCGCGACGTCGGATTGACGTCCAGGCTGATCCCGGCGCCCGTCTGCCGCCCCCGCACCATCGACGCCACGGTCGCGAAGTCCCGCAGCCCCGGGTTGGCGGACGAGCCGATCACCGCCTGGGAGATCTCCTCGCCTGCCGCCTCGCGCACCGGCACCACGTTCCCGGGCGAGGTCGGACGGGCGATCAGGGGCTCCAGGGTGGAGAGGTCGATCTCCTCGCGGAGGTCGTAGCGCGCGTCGGGCTCAGGGAGCAGCGCGGTGAAGTCCTCCTCGCGGCCCTCGGCGCGCAGGAAGTCGCGCACCGCCTCGTCCGCGGGGAAGACGGAGGTGGTCGCGCCCAGTTCGGCGCCCATGTTGGCGATGACGTGCCGGTCCATCGCGGTGAGGGAGGCGAGGCCGGGTCCGTGGTACTCCAGCACGCGGTTCACCCCGCCCTTCACGCCGTGCCGGCGCAGCATCTCCAGGACCACGTCCTTCGCGCTCACCCAGTCCGGCAGGGTGCCCGTCAGCCGGATGCCCCAGATCCGCGGCATGGTGATGCGCAGCGGGCGGCCCGTCATGGCCAGTGCCACCTCCAGGCCGCCGGTGCCCAGTGCGAACATCCCGAGCGATCCCGCCGCGCAGGTGTGTGAGTCCGACCCGGCCAGGGTGGCGCCGGGCCGGCCGAAGTGCTGCATGTGCACCGGGTGCGAGACGCCGTTGCCGGGCTTGGAGTACCAGATGCCGAAGCGGCGGGCGGCGGAGCGCAGGAACGCGTGGTCCTCCGCGTTGCGCTCGTCGGCCTGAAGGATGTTGTGGTCGACGTACTGCACGCTCACGTCCGTGTGCACCCGGTCGAGGCCGAGGGCCTCCAGCTCCTGCATCACCAGGGTGCCCGTGGCGTCCTGGGTGAGGGTCTGGTCGATCCGCAGCCCGATCTCGCCGCCGGGCTCCAGCGTGCCCTCGACGAGGTGATCGCCGATGAGCCGCTGCGCCACGGTCCCGCGTGCCCCGTCCGCTGCGTCCCGTGCGGCGTCCGCCGCCGGGTGCGTGCCTCCTGCCATGACGCGCCTCCGCCCGAGCGTCTTTCCCTGCCTGCCCGGGCCCAGTCGGCCCGGCTGTGCGCAGCCGAGTACCCGCACGCGGCGGGATGACTCGGGCCGGCACGGCGATGGTGATCACGGGTTGACGGCGGGCGGACGCTCGGCCGCGTTCCACGCACCGCCGCACCGATCAATTCCAGCCAGTGTCGGGGGTGCGCGGACCCGTCCTCCACCTGCCTGCGGACGCCCTCGGCGCCGAGTGGCGGTGGCACAAGGCGGCGCACCGGAGCGGGTGCGGCGAGGATGCGACGCGGGTGGCGGCCTCGTGCAGGTGCGCGATACTCTCCGCTGCCCAGGCACGGCTGTAGTCCCTCTCCGCAAGGCGGGACTCCATCGGCAGGTCACAAGGGGTTCGCGGCCCGTCGTGGCTGATGATCACGTGTGATGCATGGGGCGGGTGCGAGCCCCGGCAGCCGAGGGAGTACTGTGCCCGCGCACGAACTTCACCCCAACTACACATCTTGTGTGGAGGATTCATGAATGGACCCACCCGTGCTTGGCGCCGTCCGGGCTTCCTCATAGGCAGCGCCGTGGCCGGTGTCGCGGCCGTCGGTCTGTGCACCGTCCCCGCGTCGGCGCACACCCCGACCTGGTCGGTGTCCTGCTCCGAGGTGACGGTCGACCTCACCGCGTACAACGGTGGTGTGAAGAACACCGTCAGCATCAGCGTGGACGGCAAGGACCTGCTGGCCGCCAAGACCTTCGGCAGCGAGTACCACGACAAGATCACGCTGCCCGAGCACACCAGCGAACTGCCGGTGCACCTCGTGGTCAAGGCCGGTGACGGGGACCAGTACTCGAAGGACGACACCAAGACGGCTCCGGTGTGCGCCGGCACGCCTGCCACCCCCCCGCCGTCCAAGTCGCCGACGCCCACCGAGGCCCCCAGCTCCGAGGCTCCGGCGCCCAGCACCTCGTCCGCGAGCGCTGCGCCGGTTCCGAGCAGCAAGCCGAGCTCGTCCAACCTGGCCGAGACCGGTTCGTCCAGCTCCACGCCGATCATCGCCGGTGCTGCCGCCGTGGTCGTCGTCGCCGGTGGCGGCATCCTGCTCGCCACCCGCAAGCGCGCTGCCGCTCGTCACTGACACCTCGTCAGGAAAACGCTGTCGACGTCACGCCGGGCTGATGTCCTCGTCAGGCCGGCGCTGACAGTTCAAGCCGTCTCGTGCCCTGTGGCCCCCGGGCCACCGGGGCACGGTTCGGGCCTGGAATGCGTACCGGCAGCCCACCGGCTCCCGGAACGTGCTGGTTGAGACCCGTCTCGACCAGCACTTTTCTGTTCTCCGGGACGGTGAGGGCAGAGCCGGGGCTTCCCGGCGGTCGTCCGGCCGGGAGACCGCATTCCGAGCGCGCGTGGGGATCCCGGCGCGGCCGGGTGAGGGGACGGGACGGGGGTCAGGCCGCCTTCTGCGGCAGTGGCCGGGGGACGGACTCCGTGGTCAGGCCCGGGCCCGGGCGACGGCGCCGGCCGCGTGCGCCGGGACCCGCACCGCGGTCCACCAGCGTCGCCGCTCCGGACAGCAGGAAGTTGAGCACGACGAAGTAGACGCCGGTGATGACGTAGGTCTGCAGGAGGTTCCCGGAGAACTGCGACAGCACACGCGAGTCGCTCATCAGCTCCGGATAGCCGACGATGTAGCCCAGGCTGGACTCCTTCAGTGCCCGTACCAGTTGGGTGATCAGCGCCGGCCGCAGGATGCGCAGCGCCTGGGGGAGGACCACGAGCCGCATCGCCGTGCCGCGCCGCAGGCCCAGGGCGATGGCGGCGTCGTACTGGCCGCGGCCGACGGAGCGGACACCGGCCCGCACGATCTCGGCGAACACCGCGCCCGCGTGCAGCACGACGGGGATGCCGAGCTGCCAGAACGTGGGAACCCGGACGCCGACCTCCGGCAGGCCGAGCATGAAGAAGTAGACGATCAGGATCAGCGGGATCGAGCGGATGAACTCGATCCCGGCGGCGGACGGGAGGGAGATCCAGCGCCGCGGCGAGAGCCGTCCGAGACCGGCGAGAGTACCGGCGACGAGGGAGAGCGCCGCGCCGGTGAGGCCGATCTTGAGGGTGTTCGCCAGGCCCTGGAGGTAGTAGTGCTGGGTGCCCCAGGTCAGCAGAGGGGACCAGCGGTCGCGGTCGAGCTGACCCGTGTGGCCGAGTTGGGCGAGGGCGGCCGCCACCAGGCCGAGCACCAGCACGGCGGAGCCGGCGGTCCACCACCGCATCCTGGCGCGGCCCCTGGGGCCGAGCTGCCCGAAGAGGACGGATTCGACGGAACGCGTCATCGCAGGATCCGCACTTTGCGCTCGATGAGACCGGTGGCCGCTCCCACGGTCAGGGTGACGAGGAGGTATCCGATGCCGGCGGCCACGAAGCTGGCGATCGGCTGGGCGTACTGGGCGTTGAACGCCCGCGCCTGGCCGGTGAGGTCCAGGACGCCGAAGGCGGTGGCCAGGGCCGAGGCCAGGGCCACGTTGATGCACACGTTGCCGAGCGGCTGCACCATGGCGCGGAATGCCTGGGGCAGTACGACCGTGCGGAGCACACCCCGGAACCCGAGCCCGATGGCCTGGGCCGCCTCGATCTCGCCGACCGGTATGGAGTGCACGCCGGACCTGAACGTCTCGCACACGTACGAGCCGAAGTACAGTGCGAGGCCGATCACGGACGACCAGAACAAGGGCACCCGCACACCCGCGTAGGGCAGTGCGAACACCATCATGAACAGGACCAGGAACAGCGGGGAGTTCCGCACGAGGTGCACGTACAGCGCTCCGGCTGCTCTGAGGGGCGGTAGCGGGCCGACCCGGCACACTCCGAGGAGCGTGCCGAGCACGACCGCCAGCGGGAAGGCGAGTGCGGTCAGTTCTAGGGTCTTGAGCAGGCCGCCGGCCAACGGGGCGAGGTGGGTGAGGAGAAGTTTCACGGTGTCTCCGCGCGGGGGTGGGGTGGATCAGGCGCCGGGGACCGCGCCGATGGCCGGCGGGGTGGGAGCGGGTTTCCCGCCCAGCTTGCCCACGGTCTCGTCGTAGAGCCTCTTCCAGGTGCCGTCCGCCTCGACGGCCTTGAGGAACTGGTTCACCACCGTCGTGAACGCGGGGTCCTTCTTGGCGATGCCGATGCCGAAGGGGTTGGATCCGAAGGTGGCGTCGAGCATCTTGACCCCCGGATGATTGACCACGTTCCCGGTCAGCGAGGCGTTGTTGAGCGTGACCGCCTGGACCCGGCCCTGGGCCAGCGCCGTGACGCATTCCGGCACGGTGTCGAACAGCACGGGTTCGGCCTTGGGCTGGGCCTTCAGCAGCGCCTGCTGCGCGGTGCCGGACTCGGTGGCGACCTTCTTGCCGGAGAGGTCCCCGACGCCGTGGATGGCGGTCTCCGACTCGGCGACCGCGATACCGCCGGCTGCCATGTAGTAGGGCCCGGCGAAGTTGACGATCTTCAACCGCTCCGGGGTGATGGTGTACGTCTCGATGGCCACATCCACCGTGTCGTTGTTCAGCAGGGCCTCCCGGGTCTCGTTGTTGCCGGGGCCGAGCTTGACGGACGGCTTGCCGAGCAGGTACTTGGCGAGCAGTTGTGCCATGCCCGCGTCGAAGCCGCTGATCTTCCCGGTCGTCGGGTCGAGCTGGGAGAAGCCGACGCCGTCGCGGGCGCCGGCGTAGAGGAGCACGCCGCGCCCCCGGATACGGTCCAGGGTCGGGGTGTGGGGGAGGTTCCTGCCGACGGGGCCGGCGGCGACCGCGGCGGCCTGGTCGACGTCGCCGCCGGACGCGGGACGGGCGGCCTTGCCGCTGCCTCCAGCGGCGGGGCCGGTGGGGTGGGAACTGCCGCAGCCGGCGAGGGCGCTGCCGGTCATGACCAGGCAACTGACGGCGACGGCGAGACGGGTGACTCTCACGTGCTTGCTCCTCAAGACGGGTGGGCCGATGGAACGGGGGAGGGGTGGTACGCGCGCCCGGGCCTGGGCGGTCGGCGTCAGTGCGCGAGCACCTTGGAGAGGAAGTCCCGCGCGCGATCGGTGCGCGGGCTGTCGAAGAACTCGTCGGGAGCGCCCTCCTCGACGACCCGGCCGTCCGCCATGAAGACCACGCGGTGCCCGGCCCGGCGGGCGAAGCCGATCTCGTGGGTGACCACGATCATCGTCATGCCCTGGGCGGCCAGGGTGGTCATGACGTCCAGCACCTCGTGGACCATTTCGGGGTCGAGGGCGCTGGTGGGCTCGTCGAACAGGACGACCTTGGGGCGCATGGCGAGTGCCCGGGCGATGGCGACGCGCTGCTGCTGGCCCCCGGAGAGCTGGGCCGGGTACTTGTCGGCCTGGTCGGCGACGCCGACCTGGGCCAGCAGCCGCATCGCTTCGGCCGCCGCCTCCTTCCGGTCGGTGCGGCGCGCCCGCACCGGTCCGAGGGTGACGTTCTCCAGCACGGTCATGTGGGCGAAGAGGTTGAAGGACTGGAACACCATCCCGATGTCGGCCCGCAGTCCCGCCAGTTCGCGGCCCTCCTCGGGCACCTGCCGGCCGGCCAGGGCGACCGTGCCCGCCTGGTGGCGCTCCAGGCGGTTGATGCACCGGCACAGGGTGGACTTGCCCGAGCCGGAGGGGCCGACGACGACCACGACCTCCCCGGCGTGCACGTCCAGGTCGACGTCGTGCAGGACGCGGACGGCGCCGTAGTCCTTGCACAGCCCGCGCACGCTGACGAGGGGGTGGCCGCTCATCGCTCGCCTCCCGGTCCGTCGTAGAGGTTCCAGGGCAGGAGCCGGTAGTCGCTCTCGCAGGGGTTTCCGCGCAGTGCGTGGTACTCCCCGGCGGTCAGGTCGACGAGGCTGCTCATGATGGTCTTGGACCGGCGGACCTCGCCGTGTGCCGGGTCGGGGTGGGCGCACACGCTCAGCGGTGCGCCGAAGTGGTCGCTCATGGCGTCGTGGACGGCCTTGCGGACGGCCGTGGGGTCGGCCGCGTGGCGGACCCTGGCCAGGCCGCTCTCGATGCGCGGGACGCGGACCAGCGAGTCCGGCGAGGAGGGGCGGTAGTCCGCCCAGAGCGCGGGAGGGATTCCGTACTGGTAGTGGTTGCCGTGGACGAGGATGCCGTCGCGCGGGTAGCCCCAGCCGTGGCCGAGCGGGGTGGTCTCCAGGTCGATGGCGAAGCCGTCGCGGTGGGCGAGGACGAGGTTGGTCGCGATGTGCTGGCGCACCGCGAAGGGGATGTCCAGGGCCTCATGGAAGGTCGGCGCATCGAGGATGAGCCGGCGCATGAGGGGCTGCGGCAGGCCGAGGGGGGTGCCGAAGCGGCCGTCGAGCCCGTTGGCGTTGAGCGCGATCCCGGCCGAGTTGACGCCGTGCCTGCCGACCTGGCCGGCCTCGACCTGCATGATGACGGTCGGCAGCGGCGGTTGGACGATGCGGATCATGACGGTGGTGTCCTCGGTGCCGGCCCGCCAGTCCCAGTTCTGGCCGACGTAGGTGTGCCCGTCGCCCGTCGCCTCGGGGAGCAGGGCGAAGGAGGAGCAGCCGTCGATCTCCTCGCGCTGGTGGGGAGCGGCCGGCCGCCCCATCTCGGCGAAGGAGGAGTCGGCGCTGCGCACGATCTCCCCGCGGGCGTTGAGCGCGAGGATGTCGGTGGCGTCGGCGCCGGCGCCCTCGGCGATGCCGTCCATCTCCTCGGCGAGGCGGGGGGCCGCTGCCTCCACGACGGGGCGCCAGAGCCGGGCCCGGTCGAGGACCTCGGGCCAGCTGAGGCCGGACGACGTGGAGAACGCGACCCGGTAGTAGTCGAGCGACCGGCCGATCTCCGACCGGGCGGCCTCACCGTAGGCGCGCCCCCGTTCTCGCGGGGTCCCGCTCACCTCGATGAGAGGTATGGGCCGATGTGTCATGTGGAGACTTCTCCTTGAAGCGTGCGCGTGCAAGCGTCGGCGTCCGCAGGATGAGGTGGAGCGCGATCACGGGGCGGACCTGCGCGTATCGGTCCGGCGTAGGCGATCGGTAGTTTCCGCTACGAGATCGGGGGGCGTGGCGCTACACTGTAGTGACAGCTACAAGGAAGTCAATAGAATGCCAACAGAGCACTCCAGCGATACGGAGGCCGGCTCTCCGGAGCCGGATGAGGACTCGCTCGACGCGAGGATCGAGGCCAGGCTCGCCACCATGACGCGGGCCGAGCGCAAGGTGGCGGAGTACCTCCGCACCCACCGTCAGGAGGTCATCTTCGCGACCGCCGAACAGATCGGAGCCGGCTCGAACACCAGTGACGCCACCGTGGTGCGCACGGCCAAGACGCTCGGCTACTCCGGCCTGCTGGAGCTGAAGTACAGCCTCGGCATGCAGGTCATCCAGGCCACCAGGCCGTCGGAGCGCCTGCATCAGCGCATCGAACGGGCCGGCCAGGACAGCGCGACCGCGCTCGACATGGTGTTCACCGAGGCCGTCGAGCGCCTCACGGAGACCCGGCGCCTCATGCTCCCCGCGGACCTGGCGAAGGCGGTGGACCTGGTGGCCGGGGCACGCGAGGTGCTCGCGGTGGCCTTCGGCGTCTCCGAGATCATGGCCGACTACCTGGCGCTGCGCCTCAACCGCGCCGGGCGCCGGGCCCGCGCCGCCACCCACACCGGCTTCCGCCTGGCCGACGACCTCATAGCCCTGGGGCAGGACGACCTCGTCGTGCTCTACGCCCCGGGCCGCCACTTCGACGAGATCGATCCCCTGCTGGAGCACGCGTCCGCCGTCGGTGCCCGCACCCTCCTGATCTCCGACTCCCTGATCCCGGTGCTGGGCGACCGGGTGACCGCCTCGCTCTATGCCGTGCACTCGCCCGGTGGCTTCACCAGCGAGACGCTGTGTGCGCACGTCCTGACCGACGCGCTGCTCCTGGGGGTCGCCTCGCGGGATGAGGAACGCGCCACCGCCACCTCGGAGTTGCTGACCCGGCTCCGCACCGCGCTGCCCGGCACCGGTATGACCGCCGCGGGCTCCCGCGGCGCGTTCAAGCGCCCGCCCGAAGAGCCGAGGTGAGCGGGTCGCGGGCCGACCGGTACCGGTCGGCGACCGAATGGCGCAGGTGCGGGGCCGGCCCTGGAGTCTGACCTGTAAGACCCGCTTCCGGAGGCGTTGTTGCAGCTCAAAAGCAGTGGTATGTCACACACCACAGGTGTTATGGTGCTCGCTGCCCGCCGAGACAATGGAAGGGGTCCGGATTCCGCCCGGCCTGCCGGCGCCACCCGCATCCGGCCGGGCCCGGTCCGATCCCTTCGGCGCTTGATCCGCCCCGCGGCAAAGGGCCGGTAGCGCGGACGACAAACAGGCCGCACGGAGAACGACCACACCAACCACGATCGCGGTCCGGGCCGGATGGCCCGGGTCTCCACGAAGGCAGGAGCCATGAGCACCTCTGAACGACCCCCCGCCGGGACACTGTCGGTCATCGGCGGCGGCAACATCGCGGAAGCCCTGCTCTCCGGCCTGCTCCTGGGCGAGGGGGCGCTGTTCGGCGCCGAGCACGTGTCGGTGGTCGAACCCGATCCCGACCGCGCCGCGTACATGCGCTCGACGTACGGCATCAGCGTGGTGGCGATCGAGGAGGCGGCGACCGCCGACACCCTGGTGATCGCTGTGAAGCCGCACTTCATCGACGACGTGCTCGGCCCGCTGGCCGACCGTCTCACGGACCGGCAGCTGGTCATCTCGGTCGTGGGCGCCGTCACCGCCGGCCAGATCGAGGCCGGGCTGAACGGGAAGGTTCCCGTGGTCCGCTGCATGCCCAACACTCCCGCGGCGGTCGGCGAGGGCATCACCGCGATCAACCGAGGCGCGTACGCCTCGGAGGCGGACCTGGAGCGGACCGAGGCGATCCTGTCCGCGGTCGGCAGGGTCGTCCGCGTGACCGAGGCCCAACTGGACGTGGTCACCGGCCTGTCGGGCAGCGGCCCCGCCTACTTCTACTACCTGGCCGAGGCCCTGATCGACGCCGGCGTGCTGCTCGGCCTCCAGCGTCCCCTCGCCGCCGAACTCGTCACGCAGACCCTGGTGGGCTCCGGCGCCCTGATCCGCACGACCGGCAAGGCACCGGACGCTCTGCGGGTCGCCGTCAGCAGCCCCGGCGGGATGACGGTGGCGGGCATCCGGCAGTTCGAGAACCACGCCGTCCGGGCGGCGGTCATGGCAGGCGTCGAGGCCGCGCGTGACCGCTCGGCCGAACTCGGCCGGTGGGAGAAAGCATCTCTCCCAGACGGAAGTCCTCAGTGAACAGTCGCAACGTGGAGGGATTCGCCATGCCGGCACGCATAGCAGAGGTGTTCGCGCGATGACCCGGGGACCGGACACCTCGCAGGCCACCGCCTTCTACTTCAGGGGCCGTACGCCGATCTTCGCCGCTCGGACCGACCAGCGGTTCTCGTACTGCCTGCACGTTCCGTCCGGGCACGAGAACAGCGACCGGCCGCTGCCGCTGGTGGTGCTCGTGCACGGCACGGGCCGCACCGGCCCGCAGTACCGCGACGGCTTCTCGGAGTGGGCCGAGGAGCACAACGCCCTCGTGCTGGCCCCCCTCTTCCCGGGCGGCATCACCGCTCCGGGCGAGCTGCACAGCTACAAGTTCCTGATGGCGGGCGACCTGCGGTACGACCGCATCCTCTTGGACATCGTGGCCGAGGTCGGCGAGGCGTTCAACGTGGACACCGGCCGGTTCCTCCTGCACGGCTTCTCCGGCGGCGGGCAGTTCACCCAGCGCTTCTTCTACCTCCACCCGGACCGGCTCAGGGCGGTGTCCATCGGAGCCCCCGGACGGGTGACGATGCTCGACGACACCAGGAACTGGTGGCTGGGCACCCGGGACCTCGAGGAGCGAAGCGGCATCCGCGTCGACGTCGGGGCCCTGCGCGAAATCCCGGTGCACATGGTCGTCGGCGCGTTGGACACCGAGACCTGGGAGATCAACAACGTCGGCGACCCCAACTGGCTCGACGGCGCGCAGGAGGCGGGCCGCACCCGCGTCGAGCGGCTGGACTCGTTGCGCCGCAACTTCGAGGACCACGGAATCTCCGTGGAGTTCGAGATCGTCCCGGACGTGGGCCACCGCGGCAGCCTCGTACGCCCCGCGGTGAAGCGCTTCTTCTCCGGTGTCCTGAACGGCGCCCGGCGGTGAGCGACACGTTCACGGCCCTGCCGGCGGCCGCCGGCGCCGGCCGGCGCGCGACGGTCGTGCGTTGACCGGCCCCCAGCCGCGCCGGACGAAGCCCCCGGACCCCGACCCGGGCCCATAGCGAGAAAGGCCATGTCCCATGCGTTTCGAGAAGAGCATCCACGTCGTCGGCTGCCACGCGGAGGGCGAGATCGGGAACGTGGTCGTCGGCGGTGTCCCGGCGGTTCCGGGCGCGACCATGCTCGACAAGCGCCGGCATCTCGCGCAGGAGGCCGACTGGCTACGGCAGTTGCTGCTGAAGGAGCCCCGCGGCAACGTCGTGCGCAGCGCGAACGTCGTGTTCCCCTCGGCGCACCCGGAGGCGGACATGGGATACGTGATCATGGAGTCGACCGAATACCCGGTCATGTCCGGCAGCAACACGATCTGCGTCGCCACCGTCCTGCTGGAGACCGGCATGATCCCGATGCGCGAGCCGGTCACCGAGTTGACGCTGGAGTCGCCCGCCGGTCTGATCCGGCTCTCCTGCACGTGCCGTGACGGGAAGGTCACCGGCGTGACCTTCGTCAACCAGCCGGCCTTCGTCCACCACCTGGACGCCCCCGTCGAGGTCGAGGGCCTCGGCACGGTGACCGTCGACGTCGCCTGGGGCGGCATGGCGTACGCCTTGGTGGACGCGCGCAGGGTCGGGTTCGATCTGGATCCCGCCGAGGCGCGGGATCTGTGCGAGATCGGCCAGCGGATCAAACACGCGGCGGCCGAGCAGCTTCCCGTTCGCCATCCGGAGAACCCCGAGTTCGCGGGCATCACGCAGACCGAGTTCACCCTGCCGGTCCGGCGGGAGGGCCACGCGCTGCTCGGCCGCAACGCCGTCATCGTCTCCCCGGGACGGATCGACCGCAGCCCGTGCGGCACGGGCACGTCGGCCCGCCTGGCGGTGCTCCATGCGCGCGGCGAGATCGGGCAGGGCGAGTGGTTCATCAGCGAATCGATCCTCGGGACCCGCTTCGACAGCGTGATCGGGTCGCTGGCGCGGGTCGGGGGCGTCGACGCGGTCGTCCCCAGCGTCACCGGCCAGGCGTGGATCACCGACATCTCCCAGATCGGCGTCGACCCCAGCGATCCCTTCCCCGCCGGCTACACGCTGGCCGACACCTGGCTCGGGTGACGGCGCCGGCCACCATGACGCCGCCAGGGGAACCGAGATGGCGCGGTCAGGGGAACCGGCAGCCCGGCCCCCTACGGCCTTACCTACCGACGCTACCGACGGTGACCGGGCGGTGAGCGCCGTCATGGGCGGGAAAGCGCCGCCCTCAGGCCCCCGGCGCCTCGTGCTCGGGTGCGTTCTCCGCCGCCCAGATTCCCCGGACATGACCGACGTGGCGGCGGGCCAGGTCCTCGGCGGCGTCGGCGTCACCGGCCTCGATCGCGTCGAGCAGTTCGACGTGCTCGTGCGAGGAGTCGAACAGGAGGCTGCCCTCGGCGAGGGTGCGCAGGCCGTAGATCCGGGAGCTGGTGCGCAGCGACCGGACGATCTCCACCAGCCGCGGGTTGCCTCCGAGGCCCAGCAGGGTGAGATGGAACTCCATGTCGATGGTGACATGGGCGATGAGGTCCCGGCGCCGGGCCGCGTCGTCGATCGCCTCCGCCAGCGGGCGCAGCGTCGCGATGTGCTCGGGCGCCACGCCCGTTTCGGCGATCCGGCGGATGACGGGCACCTCGATGAGCAAGCGCAGCTCGGTGATCTGGTCGAGTTCCGCGGCGGACAGATGCGTGACCCGGAAGCCCTTGTTGCGGGCGATCTCGACCAGCCCCTCCTTGGCGAGGTCCAGCATCGCCTCGCGGACGGGGGTGGAGGAGACGTCGAACTGTTCGGCCAGGCTCGGGGCGGAGTAGACGACACCCGGCTTCAACTCGCCCGAGATCACGGCTCTCCGCAGGGTCTCGGCGATCTCCTCACGGAGGCTGCGCCGATGACGGAACGAGGGCAGGCGCCGGATTCCCGACTCGTCCATCCTTGTCATGCGTGACATGGTACTGCCCGTCCGGAGCCCGCCGGCCGTGCCGCCGGAGCGGACCGCCGCGATGCCCGGCGAGTGGATCCGGCCGGCGGCGAGCCCCTGCGTACCACCGGAGTTCACGCCAGGCAGCACGGGAGCGGCGGTGGATCCGGCACGCGAACGCGGACAGCCGCGAGCCGGATCCGGGCACGCGCCGTCAGATGTCCGCGAGGCGGGCCTCCTCCAGATCGAGCGAGCGCTGGAGCTTGCGGCGGGTCGTGTCGCTTATCCGGTGCTCGTCGTAGAGCCGCTGCAACTCCTGTGCCTCCACCGTGATCAGGTGACGGCGTAGCTGGCGGTAGGTGCCCTCCGCGGACTCCGGCACCGTGTCGTCGTCGCCCGAGTCGGCCAGCCGCTCGCGCGAGGAGTCCAGACGTGCGGACAGCGAGCGCCGCAGCCGGTCGAGAACGACCTCCGGAACCGCTTCGAGGCCGGACAGCTCCTCCAGGCGACGCATCCCCGCCCCCGCCAGCCGGTACCGCGCACCCGCCTCCTCGCGCTCGGTGTGGTCGGGCTCCAGCGCGATCCCCGAGCGGTTCACCACCGGCGCCAGCGTGAAGCCCTGCACCACCAGCGTGAGCACGACCACCGACGTGGTCAGCACCAGCACCAGCGGCCGTTCCGTGAGCGCCCCGCCGCCCGCCGCCGTCGCCGGCAGTGACAGCGCCGCCGCCAGCGGCACCACACCCCGGGTGCCCGCCCAGGTCATCACCACCGGAACGCGCCAACCAACCCGGCCCATCCCGCCCTTGCGCTGCACCACCGCGGACAGCGGCGCCAGCCACAGCAGCCGGACGGCGATCAGCGTCCCGGCGACCACGCACGCGTACAGCGGCCAGGCCCGGTCGCCGTCCGAGAGGGTCCGTACCTGATCGGGCAGCGCGAGGCCGATCAGGCTGAAGACGACGCTCTCCAGCAGGAACACCACCGTGCCGTACACCGCATGGAGTTGCAGGCGGATCCGGGCGTTGGTGAGCTTGTCGCCCCGGCCGCCGAGCAGCACGCCGGCCACCACCACGCTCGTCACGCCCGAGGTGCCTGCGGCCTCCGCGAGCACGTAGGCCGCGTACGGCGTGACCAGCGCGATCACGGTCTCCAGCACCGGGTCCTCGGTGCGCCGCCTGATCAGCGTCACCACACCCCCGAGCACCAGCCCGACGAGCGTGCCGCCGCCCGCGAGCAGCGCGAACTCGCCCCCCACGCTCTGCCAGTGGGTGGCCCCCGCGGCCACCGCGACGCTCACCGCGACCCGGAACAGCACCAGCGAGGTGGCATCGTTGAACAGGCTCTCGGCCTGCACCAGCGCCTTCACCCGGGGCGGCAGCGCGAGCCGGCGGCCGAGCGCGGTGACGGCCACCGGGTCGGTACTGGCGAGGATCGCGCCGAGCACCAGCGCCATCTGCCACGACAGCGGGGTGAGAAGCGACGCGACGGCCCCCACGGCCGCCGCCGAGGCCAGCACCAGGCCCACCGCGAGCACCGCCACGGGCTGCCACACGAGCCGCAGCTCGCGCAGCGAGACGTCCTCGGCGCTCGCGTACAGCAGCGGCGGCAGCACCACGAGGCCGATGACGTCCGGACTGATCTGGACGTGCGGCGCACCGGGCAGCAGCGCCACGGCCAGGCCCGCCACCACCAGCAGGGACGGTGCCGGTATGCGCCATCGGCGGGCGAACGTCGCCACCACCGTGCCGAGGACCACGAGGGCCAGGACCGTACCGACGCTGCGCATGCCGCTCCCATAGCCGAGCCTGAGGGGAACCCGAGACGGCTTCTCCTACGCGGGGCCCGAGGGCTCCCGGCCGACCAGACTTCCCGGCACACCGCATTCAGCCTATACGGCCCGTTCGCGTAAAGGGAGTGTCAAAGTCCACGTCACAGGCGCCAGGGTCGCGACAAGACGGGTGCCCGCCGGGCGCGGGAACCGCTTCGCTTGGACCATCGGAGGAGATCGCCAGAGGAGTTGAGCGGCGGTGAGCCCAGAGCTCGAAACCCCACCGGGTGGCGGACGGCGAGGTCGTCTGAAGGTCTACCTGGGGGCGGCCCCGGGGGTGGGGAAGACCTATCGCATGCTCGACGAGGCGAGACGCCGGGTGGCGCGGGGCGCGGACGTCGTGGTGGGCCTCGTGGAGTGCCACGGCCGGCGGGGGACGGAGGCGATGCTAGGGGGCCTGGAGATCCTGCCGCGCGCCCGGTGCAGCTACCGCGGCGGCGCGTTCACCGAACTGGACCTGGACGGGCTGCTCGCCCGGCGCCCCCAGATCGCGCTCGTCGACGAGTTCGCGCACTCCAACGTGCCCGGCGACGGCCGCAACCCCAAGCGGTGGCAGGACATCGACCGGCTGCTGACCGCCGGCATCGACGTCGTCACGACCATCAACATCCAGCACCTGGAGTCCCTCAACGACGTGGTCGAGAAGATCACCAGCGTGCCGCAGCACGAGACGGTGCCCGACGAGGTGGTGCGCCGCGCCGACCAGATCGAACTCGTCGACATGCCCCCGGAGGCGCTGCGCCGCCGCATGGCCCACGGCGACGTCTACGCGCCCGAGAAGATCGACGCGGCCCTCGCCAGCTACTTCCGCCCCGGCAACCTGACCGCCCTGCGCCAGCTCGCCCTGCTCTGGGTGGCCGACCGGGTCGACGAGGCGCTCCAGTCGTACCGCTCCGAGCACGGCATAGGCGGGGTGTGGGAGACCCGCGAGCGGGTCGTCGTCGCCCTCACCGGCGGGCCCGAGGGCGACACCCTCATCCGGCGGGCCGCCCGGATCGCCGACAGGTCCGCGGGCGGCGACCTGCTCGCCGTGCACGTCACCCGCAGCGACGGCCTCGCCACCGGCACCTCGCACGCCTTGCTCGCCCGGCAGCGGCGCCTGGTGGAGGACCTCGGCGGCAGCTACCACTCGGTCGTCGGCGACTCCGTGCCCACCGCCCTGGTGGAGTTCGCCCGCGCGGAGAACGCCACCCAGCTCGTGCTGGGCACCAGCAGGCGCAGGCGCCTGGAGCGCTTCCTGACCGGGCGCGGCACCGGAGACACGGTGGTGGGGATCTCCGGCGACATCGACGTGCACATCGTCTCCCACGAACGAGCGGGGCACGGCACCCTGCTGCCCTCCCGGCGGCGGACGCTGTCCGGGCCGCGCCGCGTCGGCGGACCCGTGGCCGGACTGCTCCTGCCCCTCGCGCTCACCGGCCTGCTCCAGCTCGACACGGTGCGCGCGCACCTCAACCTGACCAGCGAGTCCCTGCTGTTCCTGCTCGCCGTCGTGGGCGTCGCCTGCATCGGCGGAGTGGTGTCGGCTGTGATCGCGTCGGTCACGGCCTCCCTGCTGCTGAACTACTGGTTCGTCGCGCCCCGCGGGCAGTTCACGCTGGCGGACCCCAACGCGCTGGTGGCGCTGACGGTGTTCGCGGTGGTGGCGGCGACGGTGGCCGCGGTCGTGGACCGCTCCCTGCGCCTGTCCCGGCGCTCGGCGCGCGCCACCGCCGAGGCGGAGACCATGTCGTCGCTCGCGGGCACCATCGTCCGCGGCGGGCAGACGATCCCGGCGCTGCTCGAACGCACCCGGGAGACGTTCGGCGTGGCGAGCGCCGAACTGGTCGAGGAACCCCCCGACCACTCCCAGGAGGGCGCGGAGCATCCCGGGCACGGCGGCGGCGAGGTCACGGCCGTGCCCGCGGGCACCGGCCGGTACCTGGTGCTGCGCGGAAGCGCCCTCGGCTCGTCGGAGCGGCGTGTCCTCGCCGCGTTCGCCGCGCACGTCGGAGCCGCCGTCGAGCGAGCCAGGCTCGCCGAGGCCGCCGCCGAGGTCGAGCCGGTGAAGGCCGCCGACCGGATGCGCACCGCACTGCTGCGCGCGGTCGGACACGACCTGCGCACCCCGCTCGCCTCCGGCTGGGCCGCCGTCACCTCGCTGCGCAGCCGGGACGTGGAGTTCTCCCCGGAGGACCAGGACGAGCTGCTGGCCACCGCGGACGAGTCGATGGCCAGGCTCAACCGGCTGGTGGAGAACCTCCTCGACCTCAGCCGCCTCCAGGCCGGCGCGCTCACCCTGAACCTGCGCGCCACGGCGCTCGAGGAGGTGCTGCCGCCGGCCCTGGACTCGCTGCCCGGCGACGCCCCCGGAGTCGTGGTACGGGACATGGAGGAGATACCCGACGTCCTCGCCGACCCCCCGCTGCTGGAGCGGGTGATCGCCAACCTCATCGGCAACGCGGCCCGGTACACGCCCGCGGGCGGCCGGGTCCTGGTCACCGCGAGCGCCCTCGCCGGCCGTGTCGAGCTCCGGGTCGTCGACCGCGGCCCCGGCCTGCCGGCGGGCGACCGCGACCGCCTCTTCGAGCCCTTCCAGCGGCTCGGCGACACCGACAACAGCGCGGGCCTCGGCCTCGGCCTCGCACTCGCCCGGGGCCTGGCCGAGGCCATGGACGGCACCCTGGCCCCGGAGGACACCCCGGGCGGCGGCCTGACGATGGTGCTGTCCCTGCCGTTCGCCGACCGCACCTTCCGTCCCCCCGGCGTCCGGCAACTGGGCGGGGCACAAGGCGGCTGACCGCGGCCGGGCGCCGTCGAGAGCGCGGCGGGTGTCCGCCGAACGGTGACTGGCCCGATCGGCGCGCGCCCGCCGTGGAAGGAGTGGGTTCACCGCGAGCCGCCGAAGCGGCTCTCCCGCATGAGCGACGGAGTACGCCATGACACGCCGGAACGCAGCCGCCTACCGCCACCTCGCCGCGGCCGACCCGCTGCTTCAGGAGCTGATCGAGCGGCTCGGCCGCCCCGATCCGTTCGGCTGGGCCGAACGGCACTTCGGCAGGTCGACGTACTTCGAGTCCATGGTGCTGCACGTCGTCGGCCAGCAGATCTCCACGGCCGCCGCCTTCGCCATCCACGGCCGCCTCGCCGCCGCGGCCGGCGGCAGGGTGACCCCCGAAGCCCTCCTGGCGCTCGACGAGCAGGCGCTGCGTGCGGTCGGCCTCTCCCGCGCCAAGGCCGGCTACCTGCACGATCTCGCGCGGCGGCAGGCCGACGGGGTGATCGACCTGGAGCACATGAGCGGGGTGGACGACGAAACCGCGCTCCGCGACCTGACCGCCGTACGCGGGATCGGCATGTGGTCGGCCGAGATGTTCCTGCTCCACCAGCTCAAGCGGACCGACATCTTCCCCGCGGGCGACAGCGGCCTGCGCCGCGCAGTGGGGAGGGCCTGGCGGCTGCCCGAGCCGCCCTCCGTCGAGGAGACCCGCGACCGCGCCCGGCCCTGGGCGCCGTACCGCAGCTACGCCGCCGGCCTTCTGTGGACCTCCCTCGGAAGCTCGCCGCTGCCCGCCCCGGCGGACGGCCAGGGCCAGGCGCACCCCGGCCCCGGGGGCCGGGACGGCGGCCGTCCCGCCAGGAAGCAGCGGGCCGGCGGCCGGAAGCGTTCCCGAGGTGCATGACCTGCCCCGGGCCGCACCCCCGACTCCCCGCGCACCGCTCCGTTCCGTCATGGCAAGCTGATCCACACCGGGCGGACAGCGGGTCCGGGTACCGTCCGGCGCAGCCGGACGGCGCGGGTCCGGTGGCCGGGAGAAGACCCGGTGGCCAGGAGAGAGGGAACACAGCGGTGGCTGAGGACGTGCTGGGGCAGGACCGGATGAGCGTGCCGTCCGACGTCGGGTGGACGGGGCTGATGACCGCCCACATGCGGGCCGTAGAGTCGGCACGCGACGACCGGCTCTTCACCGACCCGCTTGCCACGGCCCTGGTCGAGATGCTGGGGAACACGGTCCGAACCGGTGACGACGCCGTCCTGCCGACCGGCCCCGCCCGGTTGGCGGGCCCGCACACCGAGGCCTGGTACATGCTCGCCACGTACCTGGGCGTCCGCACGCGCTTCTACGACCGCGTGGTGCGCGACGCCGCTCAGGACGGCGTCCGGCAGGTGGTGCTGCTCGCCGCGGGCCTGGACTCGCGGGCCTTCCGGCTCGACCTGCCCCCGGACACCGTGGTGTTCGAGATGGACACGGAGCCCGTGCTGGCGTTCAAGGACCGGGTGCTCGACCAGGCGGGCCTCGCGCCGACCGCACGGCGCCGCACGATATCCGCCGACCTGCGCGGGCCCTGGCAGGAGGCGCTCACCGGGGCCGGGTTCGACCCGGGCCTGCGCACGGTGTGGCTGGTGGAGGGGCTGTTCATGTACCTCTCCACCGAGAACTGCGACGCCCTGCTCGACCGGCTCACCGAGCTCAGCGCCCCCGGCAGCCGGATCGCGCTGGAGTACTACGAGGACAACCCGCGGCACGAGGACGCCGGCGTGACCGACGCCGTCGAGGACGCCGTGATCGCCCGGATACTCAGCTTCTTCCAGCCGGGTCCCGGCCTGCCTCCGGGCCCGTGGTTCGCCTCCCACGGCTGGCGGCCCGAGGTCACGACCCTGGCCGCCGAGATCACCGCCGCGGGCCGGCGGCTTCCCCTGATGTTCCAGCCCGGCCGCCCCCACGAGGTGAACCTCTGGCTGGCGACCGGGACCCTCGACGAGGCCGGCGGCACGCCGTAGCGGACCACCGCGCCGGGCTGCACACCGCCCGTGCACCGGCTCACCATCTCCGACCCCGAGAACATCCTCGCCCTCGTGATCTTCGTGGGGGTGGCCGTGTCGGTGGCCTCCGTGGTCGACCTGGAGGCCCGGCGCACCCACCAGGCGGCCCGGCTGCGCGCCGAGTCGGAGATACTCTCCTTCCTCGCGGGCAGCGTGCTGCGCGGCGAGAACAGCCTCGCGGAGCTCCTGGAGCGGGTCCGCGAGACGTTCGGCATGGAGTCCGTCGCCCTGCTGGAGCGGGAGAGCGAGGTGGCGCCCTGGACCTGCGCGGGCAGCGTGGGCCCCCGCCCCGAGAAGGACCGCCCCGAGCACTCCGACGTGGACATGCCCGTCGGCGACAACATGGCGCTCGTGCTCTCCGGCCGGGTGCTGCCCGCGGAGGACCGCCGGGTGCTCGCGGCCTTCGCCGCCCAGGCCGCCGTGGTGGTGGACCGCGCACGCCTTCAGACCGAGGCCGAGCAGGCCCGGATCCTGGCCGTGGGCAACCGCATCCGCACCGCCCTGCTCGCCGCCGTCAGCCACGACCTGCGCACCCCGCTCGCCGGCATCAAGGCGTCGGTGACGTCCCTGCGCTCCGGGGTCGTCGAGTGGTCGCCGGGGGACCGGGCGGCGCTGCTCGCGGCCATCGAGGAGGGCGCCGACCGGCTCGACGGCCTGGTGGGCAACCTCCTCGACATGTCCCGCCTGCAGACCGGCACCGTCAGCCCGCTGATCCGCGGAACGGACCTCGACGAGGTGGTCCCGATGGCGCTCGGGGGCGTGCCGGAGGGCAGCGTGGCCCTGGACATCCCCGAGACGCTACCGATGATCGTCGCCGACCCCGGCCTCCTGGAGCGCTCGGTCGCGAACGTCGTGGAGAACGCCGTGCAGCACAGCCCGGCCGGCACCGCCGTACGGATCTCCGCGAGCGCCTTGGGCGACCGGGTGGAGGTGCGCATCGCGGACCGCGGGCCCGGCGTGCCCGACGAGGCCAAGGACCGCATCTTCGAGCCCTTCCAGCGGTACGGGGACACCCACGGCGATGCGGGCGCCGGCCTCGGCCTGGCTGTCGCCCGCGGCTTCGCCGAGGCCAGGGGAGGCGCCCTCGCCGCGGAGGACACGCCGGGCGGCGGTCTGACGATGGTCCTCACGATGCGTACGGCCGCCGCGGGTTCACCGGAGGCGGGTGAGGCGACGGTGGCCGTGGGCTCTCCTGCGGCGGGCGACGGTACGGCGGCCGAGGGCGCGCCCCAGGCGGACGGTGCCTCCGCCCCCGACACACCCGTCGGGGGCGGCTCCTCGGCGACCGGCGCCGCATCCTGACATACGGGCCGCGTTGCCGGGGCCGTGGGGGAGAGGCACGCGCGGTGGGCCTCCCCCGCCGGCGCACTTGGGATGGCGCCGCGTCAGGACGCGTCCTGTTCACCGGCCCGCGGGACCTGCGACGGCACGCCCGGGGCGATTGCCGGGACCTGTGTGCCGGTGGTGTCCGGCGCGGCGGTCTCCCGTGCGTGCTGGTAGGCCCACAGGTCCCTGAACAGCCCGTCCCGCGCCACGAGTTCCGGGAAGGTGCCCTGCTGGACGACGAACCCCTTGTCCATGACCAGGATGCGGTCGGCGACGGCGACGTTCGTCAGGCGGTGGGTGATCAGGACGACGGCGCGGGTCTCCGCCAGCCGGCGCAGCCCCGCGAAGATCCGGTGCTCGCCCAGCGGGTCGAGGGCGGCGGTCGGCTCGTCCAGCACCAGCAGGCCGGCGGGGCGGTAGAAGGCGCGCGTGAGCGCGATGCGCTGCCACTGGCCGCCGGAGAGCTCCTGCCCGCCGAGCCAGTCCCGCGCCAGCACCGTGTCCAGGCCGGACCGCAGTTCAGTGACCACCTCGTCGGCGCCGGACGCGGCGCACGCGGTGTGGATGCGGGCGTCGCCGCCCGGGGCGGGCTGGCCCAGGGTGATGTTCTCGCGGGCGGTGAGCGGCCAGTGCGCGTAGTCCTGGGGGACCAGGGCGACATGGGACCACATGGCTCCCGGGTCCAGGTCGCCGGTGCGGACGCCGTCCCAGGTCACCGATCCCGTGGTGGGGAGGTAGAGGCCGCTCAGCAGCTTCGCCAGCGTGGTCTTCCCGCTGCCGTTGTACCCGACGAGCGCGATGATCTCGCCGCGCCGCAGCGTGAAGGACACGCCCCGCAACGTGTCCTGGGCCGCCTCCTCGTACCGGAAGACGAGGTCGCGCACCGCGATCTCGCGCGGCGCCGCCGGGACGATCGCGCCGCGCCGCATGCCGAAGCCGCCCGCCTCCTTCAGGAAGTCCGACCAGTCGTCCATGTACAGGCCCGTGCGCATGATGCGTGCCCCGCCGGTCACCAGGCCGCGCAGCGCGGTGCCGACCGTGCCCAGGGCGAAGACGGCCGTCCCTGCGTGTCCCACGCTCATCCGCCCGGTGGCCAGCAGCCACACCACCGCGGCCCACACGGCCGCCGAGGCGACACCGCCGCAGAGCGCGCCCACCAGCGACATCCACGCCCCGGTGTCAGCGGCGCGCCGGTCGGCGTCGTTGATGCGCCCGGTGATCCGCCGGTAGCGGTCGACGAGGAAGTCGGACATGGTGCCGGCGCGGATCTGGTCGGCTGCGTACCGGTCGCACACGTGCCAGCGCAGGATCGACAGCATCCGGTGGTCGCCGCTCGACCGCAGCCGGGCCAGGTACCGCACCCGCGCCGCGCTGATCTGCGCCACGGCCTGGGGGAAGCTGGCCAGCGCGAGCAGGGGCAGCAGCATCGGGTGCAGGGCGGTCAGCACGCCGGCGCCGGCGATCAGGGAGGCGAGCGAGGCGATCAGGTCCTGTCCCTCGGACACCAGGTCCTGGGCCACCTCGGCGCCGCGGTCGGCGGCCTCCTTGCGGTGGTTGAAGCCGGGCGCGTCGTAGGCCGCGAGCTCGACCCCCGTCACGGCCTGGAGGAGCCTGCGTTCGGCCTCCCGCGACATCTGCGGACCCAGCCGGCCGGCCAGCCAGGTCACCGTGATGCCCAGCAGCGCGCGCACCCCGGCCGCGCCCCCGAGCAGCGCGAGCGACGGCCACGCGGACAGCAGCCGCCGGTAGATGTCGCCGTCGGACAGCAGCGCGGCGAGGGTCCCGCTGACCGCGACAAGACCGAGGGCCTGCAACGCACCCGACAGCGCCTGGCAGACGAGCAGTCCCAGGGCGGCCCAGGGGTCGATGCTCCAGGCCAGCGCCACCGACCGGCGCACCAGCTGCGGGAGCCGGCGCGCCATGTCCAGCAACCGGATCTGCCGGATGGCCCGCTCCCGGCTGCCGGTGCGGTCGACGAAGCGCAACTCCTCGCCGCTCTGCGCCTCGGCGCCGTCATCCTCCCGGCTCTGCCGCTGGGCGATCTGTTCCCTTCGGTCGCGCTTCTCGGCGTCCTGTTCCTTTCGGCCCCGCTTCCCGGCTCCCTGTTTCTCTCGGCCGCGCTTCTCGGCGTCCTGTTCCTCTCGGTCCCGCTTCTTGGCGTCCTGTTCCTCTCGGCCCTGTTCGTCAGTGCCCCGTTCCTCTCGGCCTCTCTCTTCGATGCCCTTCTCCTCCCGGCTCCGCCGATCCTCACGGGCCGCACCTCCTCGTCCGCCGCGCGCGGCGCGGCGCCACATGCTCGCCATCTGCTCCTGCTCTCCTTCCACGGGTCCTACGGGGGCGTGCCGGGTGACCCGGCGGGCGTCAACGGTGCGAGGGGGCCGGGTCCGCGAGCCGTGGTGGGGGGAACGGACCGCGATTCGAACGGTGGGCGGGGGAGACGGCGGTGATCACGGTGATCACGATTCCTCCGGGAGGGGCCGCGATGGGTACAGGTGCTCTAAAGAACGCCCCCGTCCACCGCCCGTAACGGGGCGGCCGGGGGCAGCTTGTGAACGGATGTTCCAGTGCCGCGTGGAGGGCAAGGCCCGGCTGGGCCCGGGCCGTCGACCGGCACTCGAACGGTGTGGCTCACCCGTTCGAGGTATTGCGGTGGTGGAGAGGGGCGGGCTCGTTCGCCGGGGGCGACGGGAGCCGTGAACATGCCCGCGCGCCGCAGCTGCACGGAGGTGCCGCGCACCGGTACACCCGCCCTGACCGGCCCCTTGGCCCGGCTGTCGGGGTCCCGGGGACCTTCGGCCCCGTGACTGGGGTCCCCTGGGCGTTCGACGGTGATGGTGGACCAGTGAAGGAGCGGAGCAATGGCACACACAGTTGAGTGGCAAGTACATCTTCACCTGTTCGAGGACGAGGGCACGACGAAGGCACGAGCCGTGGTGGAGACGGGGGCGAATTCCGTCGTGGGCAACGGCCTCGCCCGCTGCAACCCGAACGACCGCGACATCCCCGAGATCGGCGACGAGCTGGCGGCCGGGCGCGCCATGCGTGACATCGCCCAGCAGCTCCTGGGCGAGGCGCAGCGCGACATCGAGAGCGTGAACGCGCCCGCGCAGCAGGGCGCCGGCGAGCCCTGGCCCATGTGAGAACCGGCCCGCCTTGGAACCGGCCCGGCTCTCCAGGGCGTCGGCCGGCTCCGGGCACGGCGCTGAGCAGGCTCTGAGTACGCGGCTGAGCAGGATGGTCTGATCCGGCCCGGACGCGGTACCCACCCCCTGTGGCTCGACGTGCTCGGGCCACGGAGCAAGGGAGAGATGCGCCCGTAGAGGTGCGTCCGGAGGATGTGTGCCCCGAGGGCGCCCTACGTACGGGAAAGCACGTCCGTGCGGAAGGTGCACCCGCCCCGGACCGTCCGCGTGCAGGAAGGGAGGCGGCGCCGTGCCGGACGCCACCACCACCGACCTCTACGAGGCCACCATGGCGCTGTCGTACCTGGAGGAAGGGCTGACGGCGCCCGCGACCTTCAGCCTGTTCGTCCGGGACCTGCCGCCCGAGCGCGGTTTCCTGGTGGCGGCGGGGCTGGAGTCCGCGCTGGACTACCTCGCGGACTTCCGGGTCGGCCGCGCGGACACCGAGGCGTACGCCGCGGCCCTGTACCGGTCGCCCGAGGATCTCAGGCCTCTCGTCGGGCTCGGCTTCACCGGTGAGGTGCGCGCCGTGCCCGAGGGGCGGACGGTGCTCGCGGACGAGCCGCTGCTGGAGGTGACCGCGCCGCTCCCCGAGGCCCAGATGGTCGAGACCTGCCTGCTCAACATGGTCAGCCACCAGACGCTGGTGGCGTCCAAGGCGGCACGCTGCGTCCTCGCCGCCGAGGGCAAGCCCGTCGTGGACTTCTCCCTGCGCCGCACCCAGGGCATCGAGGCCGGCATGCAGGCTGCCCGGCTGGGCGCGCTGGTGGGCTTCGCGGGGACCAGCAACGTGTCCGCCGCGCTCGCCCACGGTCTGCGCGCCCGGGGCACGATGGCGCACTCCTACATCGAGGCGTTCCCGGACGAGGAGTCCGCGTTCCGCGCCTTCGCGCGTGCGCACCCCGGCCCCATGACCTTCCTGGTGGACACCTACGACACCCGGGAGGGCGTGGCCACCGCGATCCGCGTGATGAAGGACCTCGGCCTGGGACCGGACTCCGCGGTGCGGCTGGACAGCGGCGACCTCGGTGAGCTCGCCCGCCTCGCCCGGCGGATGCTGGACGGCGCCGGGCTGCCCGAGGTGCTCATCGTGGCCAGCGGCGGCCTCGACGAGTACCAGGTGGCCGACCTCGTGCGCGCCGCGGCGCCGATCGACGTCTACGCCGTGGGCACCCGCGTGGGCGTCTCGGCCGACGCCCCCTACCTCGACTCCGCGTACAAGCTCACCGCCTACGACGGCAGGCCGGTGATGAAACTGTCGTCAGCGAAGGTGACCGCCCCCGGTGCCAAGCAGGTGTTCCGGACCGCGGACCACACCGACGTCATCGCGTTGCGGGACGAGGAGCCGCCCGACGGCGGTCATCCGCTGCTGGAGACGGTGATGGCAGGGGGCCGGCGCACGCACGACGTGGACCCGCTGGCGCGGGCGCGCGAGCGGTTCGGCCACGATGCCGCCAGCCTCCCTGAAGCGGCGCGGCGCATCCGGCACCCGGAACCTCCGCGCCCCGGCATCTCCGAGGCCCTGTGGGACCTGACGGAGGACGTGCACCACAGGATCGAGCGCGAGAACCTGCGACAGAACCTGCCGGCGTGATCGTGATGCTGGACCTGCCGGCGTGGTCGTGACGCGGGAACCTGCCGGCGGACCGTGAACGGGTGCGGGGACCTGCCGGCGGGTCGCGGACGGGTGAGTATCCGTCCCTCGCAGGGGTCGTCGAGCGCTGCCCTTCCTTCGCCGCGGAGACCGCGCCCGGCATCGGCACCCCGCCGGCGCCGTCACCCTGGTTCATGCCCCGCCGGCCTGCCCTACCCCGGGACCACCGCCCTTGCTCAGCTCGCCTTCCCGCAGCCCTGGTGACCGCCCTCCCGTGCGCCCGGCTCGAAGCGGACGTCCACCACGCCCTCCACCGACCGCACGGCCCGGGTCACCAGGGGAATCAGTGCGGCGCCCTGGGCCTGGCCGGCCAGGGTGACCACGCCGTCCTGTACGGAGACCTCTGCCCGGGCGGACGGCGGCAGCTCGGGGAGCACGGTCTCCCTGAGCTCCGCGGCGATCTCCTCGTCCGTGCGGAGGAACACCTTCAGCAGGTCGCCGCGGCTGACCACGCCCTGGAGCAGGCCGGCCTCGTCGGTCACCGGCAGCCGCTTGATGTGCAGCCGTGCCATGGTCCGCGCGGCCTCGGAGATGGTGGCGTCGGGGTGCACCGTGACGGCCGGGGTGGTCATCAGGTCCTCGGCGTACTGGGCAGCGGCCTTGGCGGCCTCGTCGAAGGCCTGTGAACCCGGTGCGGAGAGCTCGGGCTCCTCGTCCCGGTACTCCTCCTTGAGCAGCAGGTCGGCCTCCGAGACCACCCCGATGACCCTGCCCTCGCCGGCCAGGACGGGCAGCGCGCTGATGCTCCACTGCCGCATCAGCTCGACCATCTCCTTGTAGGCCGCCCTGGGTCCCACAGCGACGGCGGTGGGGGTCATCACATCGCTCACGGTGTGCGGTGCGGGGGAGGTCATGCGGACTCCCCGGTCTGTGCTCCGGGCACACGCGCGCAGGGGCCGGTGGCGCACGCGGGGGCGGTGCCGAGCGCAACCGAAGCCGGAGCGCATGAAAGTCCCATGCGGTCAGGGTGCGACGGTGAGGCGGGCAGACGGCAGGGCCACCTGGGCCAGGCCTTCCGTCCATCCGGCGGGCATCCCGCGATCCGTCAGGGCGGGGGGACCGTGCGCTCGGGTTCCACCGCCCGGTGGAACCCGAGCGCAGGCGGCCGTGCGGGGCTCGGCCCGGTTGCCCTCTCCCGCTGCCTGAAGGGCGTGGGAGGTACCCCCCAGCAGGCACCTGGTGGCCGGTCGTGGCCGGCCGTGCCTCATGCCCCGCTCCCGGGCAGCGGAACCTCCCAGGTCAGCCTGGTGCCGCCGGATGCGGGCGCCACCAGCTCCAGGGCACCGTCGAGCTGGTCCGCGCGCTCGGCCAGGTTCCGCAGGCCGCTGCGGTGATACCGCTCGGGCATGCCCACCCCGTCGTCGCAGACGGTGAGCCGTACCCGCCGTCCGTCGGTGTGCAGGACGACCTCCGCCCGCGAGGCACGCGCATGCCGCGCGACATTGCTCAGGGCCTCGGAGACCACGGCCACCACATGGTCCGCGACGCTGCCGGGCACCTGGGTGTCGAGCAGTCCCTCCAGCCGGACCCCGGGCGTGAACCCGAGGACGCCCGCCGCCTCGCCCACGGCGTGCATCACCCGGGAGCGCAGGCCGTGCCCGCCCGACTCGTCGTGCTCCCGCAGCCCCAGGATGGTGGAGCGGATGATCTTGATCGTCTCGTCGAGGTCGTTGACGGCCCGGTCCACCCGTTCCAGCGCGCCGGGGTGCTCGACGAAGCGTCCGGCGCTCTGCAGCGTCATGCCGGTCGCGAACAACCGCTGGATGGCCAGGTCGTGCAGGTCCCTGGCGATCCTGTCGCGCTCCTCCAGGAGCACGATGTGCTCGGCGTCGCTGCGCCTGTCGGCCAGCTCCATGGCCACCGCGGCCTGGCCCGCGAAGGCCAGCAGCAGCTCCGTCTCCTTCTTCGAGAACACCGTCTCGCCGGCCCTGCGCCCCAGCAGCACCACGCCGCGCACCCCCGCGCCGGTGCCGATGGGCACCGCCACCGCCGGCCCCAGTCCGGTGAGCCGGGGCGGGCCCAGCGACACCCGGCTGTCCTGCCCGACGTCCGGGCTGATCACGGGCGCCGCCGCGGCGAAGGCTTCGCCCATGAAGGTGCCTTCCACGGGCAGCACGAGCCCCTGGTGCTCGGCGGCCCGGTCACCGATGGCCAGTTCCACCGTCAGCGCCCCGCCGTCGTCGGTCGGCACCGCGACCACGGCCAGCGAGGCGACCATGATCTCGCTGGCGCGCTCCGCGATCAGATGCAGCACGGCGCCGCGCGACCCCCCGGACAGCAGCCCGTAGGTGATCTCGGCGTTGGCCCGCAGCCACCGCTCGCGCCGCCTGGACTCCTCGTAGAGCCGGGCGTTGTCGATGGCAACGCCCGCCGCCACGGCGAGCGTGGAGAGCACCGACTCGTCCTCCTCGTCGAAGTGGGCGCCGCCGCGCTTCTCGGTGAGGTAGAGGTTGCCGAAGACCTGGTCCCGCACCCGGATGGGGACCCCGAGGAAGGTGCTCATCGGCGGGTGGTGCTCCGGGAACCCGTACGACGAGGGGTGCTCGGAGATCTTGGCGAGGCGCAGCGGGTGCGGGTCGCGGATCAGCTCGCCCAGGATGCCGTGGCCCTCGGGGTAGTGGCCGATGGCGGCAATCTCGTCGTCGCCGACGCCCACCGTGAGGAAGTCGGAGAGCCGCTTGCCGTCCGGGGCGATCACACCGAGCGCGGCGTACTCCGCGTCGACGAGCACCGCCGCCGCCTCCACGATGCGGCGCAGCACCTGCTGGAGGTCCAGCTCGCTGCCGACGGACAGCACCGCCTCCAGCAGCCGGTGCACCCGGTCGCGGGTGCCACGGGCGGCGTCGAGACGCGCCTGAAGCTCCTCCAGCAGCTCGTCCAGCCTGAGCTGCGGCAGTGGCACGGGTACGCCTTCGGAGCTCTCCACCGCTGTTTCCTCCCGGCCGGGACGGCCGATGGAATCCGCCTCTCACCTGCCACGTTACCGGCACCGGCCGGCACAGGCGCCCCGGCCGAGCCCGGCCGGGGCGCCCGCGACACGGAGGTGCGCCCGGCTCGGGCCGGGCGCACCCGTTCACGTCGAGCGCCGCTTCACCTCGATCCGCTTCGCTTCGGACTCCTCCTTGTGCATCCCCATGCTGATCATGAGCATCCCGTCTGCGTACGTGGCCTCCATGTCGTTCTCGTCGGCCCCGGCGGGCAGCGGCATGCTGCGCATCAGGGTCCCGTACCGGATCTCGCTGCGCTCCTTGTCGATGTCGCGCTCGGCCCGCTCGGCCCTGATGGTGAGCACGCCGTCCTCGACCATCAGATCCAGGTCCTCCACGTCGATGCCCGGAAGCTCCGCACGCATGATGTAGCGGTCGCCCTCGGTGTACGTCTCGATCCGTACGGCGTACAGATCGGACATGCCGGGCAGGGCGAGCCGGGACGGGAATCCCTCGAACCACTCGGGCAGGTCGGGGAACGAGAACCGCTGCTTGCGTGCGAGTGCGTTCATGGCATGCCTCCTTGTCCGGAATACCGGCTTGTCCGGAATACCGCGCTTCCAGTGCAGCGCGCCGGGCGCACGCGTGCTGGTGCCGAAGAGCCCGCCTTGCGGCCCGAACGTCCCCGGCCGGCAGGGGGTGCGGCTACACGACGGACAGCACGTCGGCCACCGGCCTGCGCGGCGTCGTCGGCGGCTGGGCGCCCTGCCCGAGGCGCAGCAGCATCTGCGCGTAGCCCGTCGCGGCCAGCGGCCCGTGCAGCGCCCACCGCAGCTCGCGGCGCTCGACGGCCCCCGCGTCGAGCGACAGGGCCAGGTCGTCCAGCGTCGCGCGCAGCAGCACCCGCTCCAGGGCCTGGCCGGCCAGGAGCCAGTCGCGGGGCCCGTCCTCGCGGGTGCCGAGGACGGCGAACGCCGGTGCCTCGTCGAACGCCGCGGTGCCGCAGCCGGGCGGCGGCACGGGCTCGGTGACGTCGACCTGGACGGTGCCACCGCCGGGCGGGCCGGCCGCGGGCACGGCCGAGGGGAGGGCCGCGGCGGAGGCCTCGGCGCGGCGGGCGGCACTCCACCGGGGTGCCACCCGGCCCGCGTCTGCGGCTGACATCCCCAACGTCTCGGCGTCCTCGTCGAGGTCCAGGAGCGCCTGTGCCTGCCGGGCGTCGGGGAACACCAGCCGGGCGCCCTCCGCGACGGCCGCGGCGCGCAGTTCGTCGAGCAGGGCCGCGGGTATCTGGTGGCCGCCGAACGGCTGCCCGCCGCCGTGCCGGCCGAGGGCCGGATACAGCGCGGCGAGGTCGTCCTGCGTGTCGCCGGCCGGTTCCAGGGCGGCCACCGCGAGCAGCTCGGGATCGTCGGGGTCGGGCATCAGCTCCGTCCGGGTCCGCCACCCTCCGTGCGCGGCGGACACCCGCAGGTTGAACAGCGCGGCGCCGCACTCCAGACGTGGCTCCCGACGTGCGCGCTCCTCGCGCGGCCCCGCGCGCTCCGCATCCGGAACGTCCATGCGCAGTTCCACCGTGTCGCCGCCCCGGACATGCCGGAACCGCCACGGTTCCACGTGGTGCGGGGAGGGCGCCGTGACGGCGTCGCCGACCAGCGACACCACGGCCGGCTCGTCGAGCCTGGGGGAAGACACCGTGTCCTCCTTCGTGCCAGCCCGCCGGGGGCGGTCGCGGGCCGGCACCTCGTGGAGAGTGCCGGGCGGCTCCGGCCGGCGGGCCCCGACCTGCGCCCCGGCGGAAGAGACTTCTCACGGTCAGGGTCCCCGCGCGGGGGTGGGCGGCGGAAGGGCCGAGCGGCCCGCCGGACGGTCCCGGAGCCCGCACCGGTCCGGCACCCGGTGCCCGCGGCCCCGTCGCCCCCACGGCGGGGCCGCTCAGCCCGTGCGCCCGAGCGGCCGGCCGGCCCCGCTCAGTGCGCCCAGCTCCAGTCCGCGACCTCCGGCAGGTCACGCCCGTGCCCCCGCACCCACACGTGGTGGCGCAGCCGCGCGTCCTCCATGAGCTGCCGCACCGGCGCCGCCCGCACCGCGAGGCCCGGCACCCGGTCGATGACGTCCATGACCAGCCGGTAGCGGTCCAGGTCGTTGCGGACCACCATGTCGAACGGGGTGGTGGTCGTGCCGATCTCCTTGTAGCCGCGCACGTGCAGGTGCTGGTGGCCGGTGCGCCGGTAGGCCAGGCGGTGGATGAGCCACGGATAGCCGTGGTAGGCGAAGATCACGGGCTTGTCCCTGGTGAACAGCGCGTCGTAGTCCCGCTCGGTCATGCCGTGCGGGTGCTCTTCCT